>NZ_NFJQ01000002.1 GCF_002159945.1 Cloacibacillus sp. An23
AAAACCAACCAGTTCAACCTAACGGCGCGGAGATACACCGAAAGCGACATCCGCAGGATGAAAGAAGACGGCAGCCACAAAATCTGGATAGGCGAACTGGAAGACAAATTCGGCAGCTACGGCAAAGTCATACTAGCGATAGTAAGGCTTAAGCCGGAGGGACGCAGAGCCGTGATAGACACATTCCTCATGAGCTGCAGGGTCATGGGGAGGAATGTGGAGACGGAGTTTCTCAAACATATAGAGCATGACCTTAAAGAAGAAGGCATTAAAGAAATCGTAGGCGAGTATATTGAGACGGCTAAGAATAGGGTCGTGAAGGATTTCTTCGCACAGTTGGGATATGTTGCGTTAAGCAACTCTTGTAATTGCTGGCTGAAGCATATTGATTGCTCATATTAGGCGCTAATACTATCTGTGTGAATATACGGGGAATAATTTTATGACAAAAGAACGTATGATTCAAACACTTATATTGAACACCAAAAAAGGTGCAAAAGGCAGAGGCGAATATCTCAAAAAAATCTTTTATGAAGTGGGAGAGAATGTCTTCTATCAGCCCAGAGTTATACCGTTGTATCCAAAACTGATTAAGCTTCATAACAACATAATGATTGCGAGCGGAGTTAGTTTTACTACTCATGACGCAATCGACGTTGTGCTCAATGGCATTTCTAATAAGTATCGTAATTACAAGTTTAAAGAAGAAATTGGCTGCATAGAAATAATGGACAACGTCTTTGTCGGTGCTAGAACAACAATCCTATATAACACAATGATCGGCGAAAATGTGATAATCGGCGCCGGCTCGCTTGTAAATAAAGATTTGCCGTCTAATGGTGTTTATGCCGGTGTTCCGGCAAGGCATATTTGCTCATTTGATGATTTTGTAAATAAGAAAATGTCGGAAGCAAGGGCATGTATTGATAGGAATCAATGGATTTCCAAAAAGGAAATAGAAAAAGCATGGAATTTGTTTTACGAAAAAAGATCTGATACTACAACGAAAGTAATAGGGTAAAGTTATGGGTTGCAACGAATACGGTCTTGATGAAATACATAAGTTACTTATCCAAGCATTGGACTATATTGATGAAATATGTCGAAACGGGAATATTAAATATTCATTACATGGAGGTGCCTTGCTTGGTGCAGAACGTAATGCTCACCTGATCCCTTGGGATGATGACTTGGATGTTTCGATGACTAGAGATGAATATGTTAAATTTAGAAGTGCAATTGGCAATAATTTGAAAAAAGGATATGTCCTTAGTGAAAAGTATTTCTGGATACCAAGACTAATTTATACAAAAAATGAAGAGACTGTTTTTGTTGATATATTTATTTACGATTATATAACTGAGAATCGTATGGGGCAGATTATTAAAATAGCAACGTTGCATTTTTTGCAGGGAATGATGCGCCCTTACATTGATTATGGGCACTATAGCTTGCTTAATCGTCTACTGTTATTTATTACACACACCTTTGGGAAGGCATTTTCCGATAATCAGAAGCGGAATTTCTATAAATATATTAGCGAAAGTTTTTTGAAGGGCAAGGAAAAATATATACATCGGTCTAATGATACATTTTACGGTATAAATTACATTTTTGACGCTGATTTTATGAGTGAATACATAGACATAGAATTGGAAGGAAAAAGGTATATGGCTAATAAGAGATACAGAGAGTTCTTGATCCGTAACTATGGAGAAAACTACATGACTCCACCACCTGTCTCGGAGCGCAAACCGGCCCATCGTGGTCTCGTATCGGAGACGGAAGAATGAACTATGCAATCATACTCGCTGGTGGTGTAGGACAGCGTATGCGCAACTCTGGCATGCCTAAACAATTTTTAGAAGTGTTTGGAAAGCCAATCATCATCTATACATTAGAAAAATTTGATTCATGTTCGAGTATAGATAGAATAGTTGTCGCATGCAACGCGAGCTGGATCGACCACATGGAAAAACTTCTAAGAAAATATGCCCTTTCGAAGGTGGTTCAGGTTGTATCTGGCGGGAGAAATAGGCAGGAGAGCATTGAAAATGCTTTAAATTATATTGTTAATAATTCCAAAAGCAACGACGACATTGTCGTTATACATGATGGAGTGAGGCCTTTGGTCGAGTCATCTATTATCTCAGAGAATGTTCGCGTCGCTCAAAAATATGGCAGTGCAATGACGGTACGGCCTGTTATTGAGTCTGTAGTTATAACAGATGACCAAACCGCGTCATTTGATGATTTTAAAAAGCGTGACGATACCTATAGTCTTACAGCCCCACAGACGTTTAAGTTAGGTTTGCTAAAAGACATTTATGCAAAGACTAAGGATATTGAACAGCCAATACCTCTCCTCGATTCTGCACTAGCGTATACATATTTAGGTAATAATATATATATAGTAAAAGAGAATAATCAAAATATTAAAATTACCACTCCAGAAGATTATTACATACTAAAAGCTATGCTCGAACTTCAAGAAAATAAATATGTTTTTGGAATATAAGAACAAAAGTGAGGACATCACAAATGGTAGAAAAAAGAGATATCGATATTATATGCAACAGCAGCGTTAACTGGAGGCTATACCAGGGAAGAACAGTGTTAGTCACTGGCGCTACCGGAAGGCTGGGGCGCTATATTCTTGAAACATTAGTAGATGTAGACTTGAGGTATAACCTCAATATGCGCATAGTAGGACTGGCACGATCTGAAGAAAAAACTAAATATGTGTTCGGCAGCACATTGGAGCTTCCCAACGTTTACTTTTTATACCAGGATATAAATACAGTTATCGATTACAATGGACCAATCGATTTTATATTCCATACTGCAGGTGCAGCGGCGCCGATTGACTTTAGAGATCGTGCAGCGGAAACACTCTGGGGGCATGTAAATGGGACCCATAATATACTTGAATGCGCCCGAAAGCATAACACAAATCGAGTGCTCTATGTATCCACAGTAGAGATATATGGCGAGTGGCTGAGCAAGGATAATATAAAAGAATCAGATATGGGGATTATGCGCCATTTGAACTACCGCGCATGTTATCCAGAAGCTAAAAGGCTTTGTGAAACTATGTTGGCTTCATATAAAGAAGAATATAGTATAGATTACTGTGGCGTACGTTTTTCTCATACATTGGGACCTGGAATCGCAATTGACGATGGGCGAGCCTTTGCCGAATTTATGAAATGTACTCTATCAAATAAAGATATAGTGCTCCATTCTGACGGTAGCGCAATGAGGACTTATACATACACTGCGGATGGCGTCAACGCGATTTTCCTTATTATGGAAAAAGGTGAAAGCACAATGTACAACGTTGCTGCGGACGAAAATCTGATAAGCATAAGAGATGCCGCGGAACTTATAGCATCCATGTCACATAGCGGAAAAACAAAAGTGTTATTTAGCGAAGAAGCATGTAATATGCCATATTTACCATTTAAACTCGCAATTATGGATACAAGTAAGGTGCGTGAGCTTGGTTGGAAACCTCAGGTAGATGTAAAACAGGCATTTCAATGGACTATGGCATCATTTTGCTGAGTACTATTATCACTTTATGCAAAAAACGTTGTGCTAATTGTATGGAGTATAAAATTACAAGTTATACGGAAAGGGTTTGATGTGTGATGACTCCCGATGTATCAATCATAATACCTATATATAATCTTGAAAGTTATGTAAGTAAATGCATACAGAGCATCCAAAATCAAACTTACAAAAATTGGGAAGCAATAATAGTCGATGACGGCAGCACGGATAACAGTCCAGCTCTTTGTGATAATTTTGCCGTTGATGACAAAAGAATCAAGGTCATTCACCAAACAAATCATGGTGCCGCGGCCGCAAGAAATAAAGGGATTGAAGCCGCATCTGGAAAATGGATAATGTTTGTGGATGCGGACGATTGGTTAGAGCCAGATGCGGTCGAATGTTTATATCATCAGACGCAGAAACAGTGTGATGTCGTAGTGGCGTCGTACACTTGGGATTTTAGTGATGGTACTAGTCGCCATGCGTCGCTGAATGTCTTTGAAGAACATTGCTATCATGCGATAGATCGAAGAGAATATATGTTAGGGCTGTGTTTAGTAAGTCCCAATGATATGGTCAATCAATTTCCAGAAGATATGTCTATTTGTCCTAGTTTTGCTGGTCCTTGGGCTAAGCTATATAAAAAGTCACTACTGATAGATAATAAAATATTATTCCCTCAACATATTTATTTGGGAGAAGATAGACTTTTTAACCTTTATGTTATTTACAATGCTCAAATAGTTGTATTTATTAATAAGTTTATTTATCATTACTTTATTCGAAATGGTTCTACGGTTAATAGTTCTCTAGCTATATCAACTACAAAAGTTGTAGCGCATTTAGAGGAAACATATTCTTTCATAAAAGAACACCCAAATCTAATAAATACGTTACCATATTTTTATTACAGTTGCTTTAAAAAAATGGAAGCTTTCTCACAATACTTAGCTATGGAAGTCAATTTGAATAAAAATTTTAGGTTTTGTAATAAGAAATTAATAAGTTTTTTCAAATATCCTATCTGTAAAATTTCGGTTTATAATTTATCTGTAAGATATGTTAAAGCATCTCGTGAAAAACTTATGCTTATCCTTTTTAAAGCAAGATTATTGTCGATTGCTTTGATCGTATGTGTTCTTTATTATGCAATTTTTCCAGCCAAAAACCGTTTTAATACACAACCTAATTTATCTACGGATGGAGTAGAAGCGGAACAAAAATAACTATATTGGGTTAAAAGAATGTTTTCTGTAATTTTATATTTATTGTGTATTATTATCAGTTCTACAGCATTATATCGACTTGGATGCTGTTGTCAAAGAGATAGAGTCATTTCTATATACAACATGTGGAAGTATGTTGTATTTGGTTTACTATGCTCGATGCCAATAATAGTAGTTTATACGCTAAGATATGGCATCGGATATGACTATGCAGCATATGAAAAGTATTATGACATAGTCAATAATGTGCCAATATTTGAATATTTTAGAAAACATTTTGAAGGTGTTGGAATATATTATGCGGAAATTGGATATTATTTATTAAATAAATTTTCTATCAATTTTATAGTCTTAAAGTTTATCGTTATTGTTTTTATCAATATCTTTTTAATGATAACAGCAATTAAGAGTCGTTTACATTGCGGAATGCTTTTTTTTATTTTCTTCTGCTTAAATTTAGCTGCCGCAATGAATATTGTCAGATTTTCGATGGCTTTGAGTTTGCTTTTGTATGGTTATATATATTTAGTTGCAAATAAAGCTTCAAAATATCTATTGTGTACTTTAATAGCTGCTCTTTTTCATAAATCAATGTTATTTTGCTTACCGTTTGTTTTGTTAAAAGAGTTTAAGTCACATAAGTTTTCTGTAATGAGAGACGTCGTTCTTCTCGTAGCAGTTTTAGGTTGGCCTGTTATCGCTCCGTACCTATTTAGTTTCGCTGACAGTTTACCTATTTTGACCAGATATTTTTCAATAGGAGCATATAAATTTAACACAAATACTATGCAACATTCATATAAATTATTGTTGCACATATTTGTAGTTCTTTTTCCCTTTGTTGTTATATTTAGAAAAAAAATGCTTTATGATTCACAAACTCGCGTTATGCTTCGTATTTTTATATTAGAGTTCCCGTTTAGAATGTTGGCTTTTTATAACGAATGGTATAGCCGTTTAGTTCGGATTCCGCAGCTGATTGAGGTTTTAATGGTACCTTTCTTGCTATCCAAGGTACAAAACCCTCAAACCAAGTTGCTCTTAACTTTATATTATTGTATATGGTACATATTTTGCTTTATATATAGTGTCTACTATTCAGGTTATGGAGGCATTATCCCATATCAGTGCGAGCTGTTCCGTTGATTCATATGGCGGTGATATATCATGAGTCGATTGGAAAGCAGCATCCGTAATATAAAGTTTTCTATATTGGGACAAGCATTAGGTATATTAATAAACTTAATATCTCGTAAAATATTTGTATCTTTTCTCTCAATCGAATACCTTGGCCTTAATGGATTATTTTCAAATATTTTGTCGATGCTTACACTTGCTGAACTTGGCATTGGAACGGCTATTATATATAGTCTTTATAGGCCTATCGCAGAAGATAATAAAAATGAGATCAAGTCTCTGATGCGGTTATATAAATACGTCTATTGCTCTGTTGGATGTTTTATACTTGCCGCTGGAAGTTTACTGGCTCCGTTCCTAAATCTATTTATTAAGGATATGCCTGACATTACGCATATTAGGCTTATATATCTTATCTTTGTCGCAAATTCTGCCGTCTCGTATTTTTTTACTTATAAGCGTTCGCTTATCATTGCAACTCAGAAACAATATTTAGTCACGGTGTATCATTATGGATTAATGATTTTACTTAACTTTGAACAGATTATAGCTTTATATATTACACAAAGTTTTATCATATATTTGCTTTTGCAAACAATAAATACTTTTTTAGAAAATATTTTGCTTTCTAAAAAAGCAGATAAGTTATATCCGTATTTGTGTGAACACAATATTATGCCGTTAAAAAAAGAAGTAAAAACTACAATAAAACGTAATGTTTTTGCTATGGTTTTTCATCGTATTGGCGGGGTTTTAGTTTTCGCAACCGACAATATTCTTATCTCAAAAATCGTGGGTCTTACTGCAGTTGGCCTTTATTCTAATTATATAATAATAAGACAAGCACTCAATACAATCACGGGTCAGCTTTTTCAGTCTATTTCTGCTAGCTTTGGTAATCTTAACGCGAGCGGTTCAGATGAACACAAACTTGAGATATTTTATGTTATGCATTTTGCAGGAGCATGGATATTTGGGTTTTGTTCGATATGTTTTTTTAACTTAGTAAATCCTTTTATTGAACTATGGCTTGGCAAAGAATATCTATTTTCGATTGATATTATATTTTGGATAACGCTTGCTTTTTATCTTACTGGCATGCGTCAAGCTAGTTTGACAGTCAGAGATGCGATGGGATTGTTCTGGTATGACAGGTACAAGCCAATTTTTGAAATTATTGTCAATATCTTTGCCTCTATTATCTTAGGTAAGAAATACGGAGTAGCTGGAATCATGGCTGGGACTGTGATTAGTACATTAGCGACATGTTTTTGGATAGAACCGTATGTTGTATATAAATATGGCTTTCATACTTCAATAAAAGCATACTTTCAAAAATACGCCTTATATTCTTTCATTACTCTTATTTGTGCTGTATTAACAACATATTTGTGTAGTTTTACTGCATCCTTTGGAATATATGCACTGATTGTCAAATTTGTTATTTGTGTAATCATACCAAATTTATTATATCTTCTGTGTTATAGAACAACCAATGAATTACATTATATAATAACTGTAGCAAAGATTTTTATGCCTCTAAAACTACAATTAGTGGTTCCTAAAAAAAATGAGAAATTCAATAATAGTCGTTACAAACAGAAATAATAGTGTAAAATAAAACGCAGAAAAACTATTAAATTCAGAAGAAAACAGTGATAATGAAGCCGCGAACAACATCGGAGCCTCAGGACTGATTGTTTCAAAGCAAGCTGCAAAATATGATAATATGATAAATATGGAACATGAGCTTGTAAGGTTGGGGGGGAAGCTAGTGGAGTGCGGATAATTATTTGGTCTAAGCAGTTACGCCCATGAGTCTTCTGTACTCCATAGGGCTAAGGCCGCCTAATGACATTTTAATACGTTTATCACGATACCACACCATATATTCTTCAAGCTGCCTCATAAATTCAGGAATTGTCACACCTTCCCAGCTGCGATTATAGAACATTTCATTCTTCAGCCTTCCAAAGAACCCTTCGCAGGCTGCATTGTCCGGAGAACATCCTTTCTTGGACATTGACCTAGTAAGCCCCGCCTTGTCCATACGTTCTATCCACCCGGGCCAGCGATAGCGGCATCCGCGGTCAGTGTGGATTATCGGGTGCGCATCTTGCGGAAGAGACTCTATTGCCCGGTCAAGCATAACGTTGACTAATCGGGCGTCCGGTCTGTCGCTGACCGCCCAGGCGACTGGCATGCCGTCATAGCAGTCTATTGTCGGAGATAGGTGTACTTTCCCGGCGGGGATGGAGAATTCCGTCACATCTGTCAGCCATTTTCGGTTAGGCTTGCCGGCATGGAAATCCCTTTTTATAAGATTTGGGACTGCCGGACTGATTTCGCCAAGGTAGGAACGGAATTTCTTGGCTTTTTTGCCGGCTGACGCAAGATTGTTTTCACGCATAATGCGCCTTATCACCTTTTCTGACAGAATATGGCCTTCCCTGTCAAGCACTGCTTTGACGCGCCTATATCCGTGTCTCTGTCTGCTATCATTGAAGACTTTTATGACGAGCATGCTGTCATGTTCATGCCTGGCCTGGAAGCTCCTGCGTCTTTTCTGAGAGAAATAGCTGCTCTTCGCCATTTGCAGTTTATCCAGCAGCATCGGAATTGGATATTTTTTGTTTAAGGCGTCAACAATCACGGTCTTTTCCTTGTTGCATAAACGGTTCATGTTGACGCCTTGGTCTTTTTTTAAGATTGCTATAGTTTCCTTTAAAATATCTATCTCCAGCTCCATATCCTGTATTTTGGCTTTCAATTCGTCGATTTCTTTGGACGAAGCAGGTTGGCCTTCTTTTAGTTTTCCTCTGGCTCTTTCTTTTGGCGGCCTCATCAGCGCAGACGCACCTTTCCGGATATATATTTTCCGCCAATTATATATGCTTGCAGTACTATATCCCAATTCGTCTGCAACTTTTTGCACAGTCTCGCCGAGTTCAAAGCAGCGATGCAAAGCTTCTAGCTTTATTTCGGCTGGTGGGTGACGCGGATGTTCCGGAGTGTTGCATCCACAAAAAGTAGAACGGTCTTCCGGGGACTTGCGCTGTCGGTTTATCCAATTATATAGAGTCTGACGGCGTGCAGGATAGCCAAGAAGCGCTATTGTACGTGTCACCGATTGTGTTTCTTCATATACTTCAAGAGCACGATGATACTGTTCTTCTGAATACATCTTTTCCCGCTCCTTCTGGCGTTGCGTATCCAGTCCAACTTTTTGTCCGCACTCCCCTAGCCTTCCAAATTACTTTCGTATATTAAGCAGGGTAGTTACAGTGCACCTGTGTTTATCGGCGGCTTAAGCTTCTGCTTATATCAACAGGCGCGGCGCCAAACGGACAAGTATTTGCCCATGAAAGTGTGATTCTGCATTGACCAATATCGATATCGTGTCATGCTCTCTGCGGAGAGTATGCCGATTCAGCTGTCTCAGTAACTGCAGCCGCACGCGCATATTTTGCCGCCGTCTTAATTCGTATGCGGGGCCGCCTAAATATCCAGACTGTCTGGATTCAGCAGGAAGTCGAATATGTTCATTATCAGCACGCCCGACTCGTTGTACCACGGCGTCGGCGAGTCTTTGGTTACGACTATCTTCTTGAAGAAATCTCCGGAGAGCATGAGCGGGCGCAGCTCCTGCTCCATCTTGGCGGAGTCCGGAAGCGAGAAGGCGGACTGGATGTAGTATCGCTTTGACCCCTTGTTGCATACGAAATCTATTTCCAGCTGTTTTCTTACGCTCCCGCCGTTTTCTTTTCCGTTGACTGTTATGACTCCGACATCTACGTTGTATCCTCTGACCTTGAGCTCGTTGAATATTACGTTCTCCAATATGTGAGTCTCTTCCATCTGACGGAAGTTCAGTCTCGCGTTGCGCAGGCCTATATCGGTAAAGTAAAACTTGAACGGCGTGTCTATATACTTTTTCCCACGCACGTCGTAGCGCATCGCACAGTCGATGAGGAAGGAATCGCACAGACAGTTTATGTATTTCTTGATCGTCGGCGCGGTTATAGTTTTCTTCTTCACGCTCTTGAATGTGTTGGAAAGTTTGTTGGGATTGGTCAGCGAACCTACAGAGGAGGAGAGTATGTTTATAATATCTTCGAGTTCTCCTTTATTGCGGATTTTGTTCCTTCCGACGATGTCTGCTATATAGGTCTCTTCAAAAAGCGCCTTCAGAAAATCAGCCTTTTGCTCCGGCGTTTGGAAGTTAAGCACGAGAGGCAGGCCGCCGTAAGTTATATATTCGTTCCAGCCGTCCTGTTTGCTGCCGCGATATACAGTCATGAACTCGGCGAAGCTGAGCGGGTACATATGCACCTCGTCGCCGCGTCCGCGAAATTCAGTTATAACGTCCT
Organism: Cloacibacillus sp. An23; assembly: GCF_002159945.1. Classification (NCBI taxonomy): domain Bacteria; kingdom Thermotogati; phylum Synergistota; class Synergistia; order Synergistales; family Synergistaceae; genus Cloacibacillus; species Cloacibacillus sp. An23. Next base: position 10,292 of record NZ_NFJQ01000002.1, read on the forward strand.
TCGACAAAAATTTCGCGTTGCTTCCGGTCACGTATATATCTACGTTCGGCATCCTCGAGATTCCGTTCAGCACGGATTCGAACTCGCCGAGCAGCTGAACCTCGTCCAGCAGAAGATAGTACATACCTTCGCCGAGTATTCTCTCTTTTATGTACGAGTAGCAAAGTTCGGGTTCTCTGTATTTTTTATTCTCAAACGAGTCAAACGCCAACTCGACGATATGCGAGTCGTCCACGCCATCGGATTTCAGGTGAGCCTTAAACAGAGAAGAGAGCAGAAAAGACTTTCCGCAGCGTCTGACGCCTGTGACGACTTTAATAAGCCCGTTATGCTTCTTGGAAATCAACTTATTTAGATAACCGTCTCTCCGAATCGTCTCCACGCCGTGTGCCCGCCTTTCTATTTCTATTTTATATTTCTGTTATTATACGCATTTTTCTAAAATACGATAGAGCACGCGGGCATGAAACAAGCAATGTTATTTTAGAAAATTGCGTAAGTACGCATTTATGTATAAGAAATTTTATAATTTCTCCAGCAGCTTTACAGCCGCAGTCTTCAGGTCGGGGGCGAGGTGGGCGTATACCTGCGTAGTAGTGATGTTCTTGTGGCACATGAGTTCTTTGACCGTATAAAGGCTGACTCCGGCCATTAACAACTGGCTCGCGAAGTCGTGGCGCATATTGTACCAAGTGATTTTCGGATCGAGACCGGCGGCCTGCACCAGCTTGCTGAATGCGCTGTTCCAGTCGACATCACTCCATATCAGACTGAACAGCGATTGGGGACGGACGCCTGTGTTGAGCGACACGATGATGGTGGGGTAGAGCCGCGGAGATTTCGCGCTCTTCGCCGCCTCGATAAGAGCGCAACGCTCCTGCGGCTGGAAATATCTCCTGTCATGAGAACTATCAGTTTCCGCCCGCTTTTCCGGCTTGGGCGTCAGTTTTACGTCGTCGGGCGATATCACCTGTTTTTTATGCAGTTTATTTACCATGCCGTAAAGTATGGTGATCTTCTTAAATATATGCTTCCTGCTGCGCCGTGCATATGTCATGTCTTAGATGCGCCGGTTGTTTTTATGATATAAGGCAGAGCCCCGTCCTACGGCTTGTGGCGTTCGGGAGGGGCTCTGCCGGTATACGTCTTTGAATGCCGTGTTCGTGTATTTAACGGCCTTGTTTATGCGGGATGATTGGATTTGCCGTCAGGCGTGCCGCTTCTGCCGCGGCTGCTGCGCGCTTGAAAAAACTAGAACGGTCCGTATGCCGTCACGGTCGCGTAGGTCAGGAAGGCGAAGGCTACCAGGCACCAGAGGCAGAAGAGGGGAAAGAGCCACTTGACCCACTTCGGATAGGGGACTTTGCACATCGCAAGGGCCACCAGTATCTCGCCGGAGGTGGGGCCTATGAGGTCGGTGAAGGTCGAGCCGAGCTGGAAGGCCAATACCGCCGTCTGTCTGGTTATTCCGAGCATGTCGGCGAGCGGGGCCATCAGGGGCATCGTGATGGCGGCCTGCCCCGAGCCGGAGGGGACGGCGAGGTTGAATATCGTCTGTACGACGAACATGCCGCTGGCTAGCAGTGTCGCAGGCAGCCCTATAAGGGTGTTGGAGAGCCCGTATATGATCGTGTCGATGATTCCGGCGTCGCTCATCATCAGTACTACGGCGTTAGCCATGCCGATGATGATGCACGGGGCGAGCATGTTGGCGGCTCCAGCCAGGAAGTCGTCGCATATTTTGCTCGGGCGGCTTCCTCCCACGACGCCGGCTATTACGCCTGCCGTCAGGAATACCGCCGCCAGTTCGTCGATGTAGTAGCCGTGCGCGAGAACGCCGTAGACAGTCCACAGTATCGCCGCGAACAGTACCAGCAGCACAAGCTTCTGCCGCGTGGTCAGCGGCGCGGTCTCGTCGGCGTCGAGGACGTATTTCTTGGCGTTCTCCAGGTCTTCCGTATAGCTGGGACTTAGCTGCGGGTTCTTTTTTATCCTTCTGGCGTGCCACATGACGTAGGCCATGCTGACGAGCAGCAGGACGGCGAAGAGGGCAAGGCGAAGCGGCATGCCGGAGAAGGTGGGCAGTCCGGCGATGCTCTGCGCTACGCCTACAGTGAATGCGTTCGTCGCCGCGCCGCCGTATCCGGCCGCGACCGCTCCGAAGACGATGCCGAGGGCGGTCATTGAGTCGAAGCCCATCGAGAGCGAGACGGCCAGTATAAGGGGGATGAAGGCCAGGAATTCTTCAAAGTTGGCGCAGAAGCAGGACATCAGTCCGAATACCGTCATGACGACGGGGATCATGATTATTTCTTTTCCTCTCGTCGCACGCACCACGTTCGCCAGGCCGGCGTTGATCGCTCCGGTGCCTGACATTATGGCGAACATGCCGCCGATTATCATCAGGAACGCGATGATGTAGGATGCGTTCTGTATCCCGAGCGTCAGAGACTTCATAAGGTCGAAGAGGCCGATAGGGTTCTGCTCCGTGTAATGGAAGCTGTCCGCGACTACGATTTTGCGGTCCATTGCCTCCACGTAGACGCGCTCGAATGAGCCGGCCGGAACGATGTAGGACGCTATCACGACAAGGACCATGACCACGATCAGGAAGATCATGGGATTTATGCCTTCCAGTGATTTTTTATTACTCGACATATATTTTTCCCCTTTCGTAATGTTTGATGTTCGCCGCAGGCGTCCGCCGGTTACGAACTTTGCCTGGCTTTTTCGCTGAGCTGGCGTTTAGCCGAGCGCTGCGAGGAGGCGGCGCAGGTACCCGTACATTTTTCTCGTCGAAGAGATTTGAAGCGCTTCGCTGGGCGAATGGAAGTTTTTGCATTCGGGGCCGAGCGACACGGCGTCTATATCGGGGCGTTTGGCGCTGAAGTATCCTACTTCCAGCCCCGCGTGGACTGTCAGGACTTCGGGCTTCTCGCCGAAGCAGTCCTCGTATACTTTTACGCACAGCTCGCGCAGCGGCGACTTCGGCTGAAAATGCCAGCTCGGATATGCGTTGCTTGAATGGCACGTTCCACCGAATATATCTGCGAGCCGCTGCATGCGCTGGAAGAGGTATGTGCGGCGGCTTTCACGCGCCGCCCTGATTTCTATGACGAAGTGCAGTTCGTGCTCGTCCAGATATATCTCTCCTACGTTGTCGGACGTGTCCACAAGCCCCACCAGCATTTCGTTCATCTGGTAGATGCCGTCCGGGCACAGCGCCATGGCGTCTATGACGCGGGCTGGCGATACGACGGCCCATTCCGGGGCGTGGGATGCCGGCTCAAGCGCTACGGCGACGCCGTTGGCGGTGGCGGCGAGTTCGCTCCTGGCCAGCTCCTGCATTTTTTGCAGCTTTGCGTGCGCCTGTTCCAGACAGGATGGGGGCATCCATACTACGGCCTCAGCGTCCCTTGCTATGGCCAGGCGGAAGGTGCCGCCGCGTATTGGGCCGAGGCGGAAATCACAGCATTCCTGCACCGCCATCAGCATGCGGTTAAGCAGGACGTTGGCGCTGCCGCGCCCGCGGTGGATGTCCTCGCCTGAGTGTCCGCCTTTAAGCCCGGAGACTGAGAGGCGGTACGGAGCCCAGCCCTCGGGCGGCTTGTCGGCTATTACCGGGATTCTGATGTCTACCTGCATTCCGCCGCAGCTTCCGCAGATGATTTCGCGGTCGCATGTATGGTCCAGGTTGATGAGCTTTACTGCCTTCATTTTTGCCGCGTCGAAGTTTTCCGCGCCGGACATGTCGTCCTCTTCAGCCGTGGTGAAGAGGACTTCAAGCTCGGGATGCGCCAGCCCCTCATCCTCGAACGCCGCCATTGCTAATGCCACGCCTATCCCGTCGTCGGCCCCGAGAGTGGTACGCCCGCCGGTCGTTATCCAGTCTCCTTCGATTTCCATGTTTATCGGGTCGCGGCCGAAGTCGTGTTCTACCCCGAGCGCCTTTTCACAAACCATGTCCATGTGCGCCTGGAGCATGACGCAGGGCGCATCCTCATATCCTGGAGAGGCCGGTTTCCTGATCAGCACGTTGTTGCTGCCGTCGCGTTCCGCGCTCAGCCCACGCGCCTCCGCCCACTGAAGCAGATATTCGCTTATCCTTTCCTCATGAAAGCTCGCCCGCGGAATTTGACTGATTTCGTAAAAACATCGAAATACCGGCTCATGAATAAGTTCTTCCAGTTTCTTGTCCACACCTTGACCTCCCAGCGGAATTTCTTCGAATAGTGAAACAAATTATGGATATTATGTATCCGAGATTATATCTTGCGCTATTCCGTTCTGTCAATTTTACCGCGTCCGGATTTAGAAAGGCGCGCGGCAGCGCGTGGCTGCGGTTCCGCGGCGCGCAGATCCGCCGCGCAAGCGGTATGTACGTGGGCTGCCCGGCTGATGCCGGATATAAGAGCCAAGCCGTAAAACGTAGCGCCGCCGTTTTCGCCCCGGCGCTTAGTGTATGGACGCTTCGGTGGAAGATTGGGGGATAAGACGAAGCGCCGCATTCATTCCGGAATGAGGCGTCTCGCTGGCCGTGTTTCTCATTTTACAGGCTTTCGGCTCCGTCGTCATGTCTTGCGGCGTTGGCGGCCAGTTTCCTGGCGCTGTGCGTCGCGTAGCAGTATTTGCAGCCGTTGGGGCATGTGTCGTAGGCTCCGACGTCTGCGCTTGGTGCGCAGCGGCAGGCCGGCCGCTGATTTTTGTCCTTTGCGCGCGGCAGAGGGCGGCCCGTGATTTTTTCTATCAGCGCGGCGTCCACGCAGCTTCCGCGCTTTATGCCGAAGCGCGTTAGGGCTGCGTCCTCCGCGCAGGTTTCGAGCGTCATACCGCAGCCGCGTGCGATTGCGGCAAACTCGCGCGCGAGCGCAGCCCTCTCGTCCGCGTCAGGCGCGCGGAAGCCGAGCTCTCTCGCGGCGCGGCTCATGCCCCGGTATATGTCGAGATAGCTGAAGACGCAGCGGCGGGTGAAGCCTTCGAGTGCGCGCGCGAATTTCTCAAAGCTCGCGGCGTGGAATGAGATGTCGTATTTTTCACTTATCAGCAGCGGGTCGTACCTCCATATCACGCGCTCCGGGCCGATCTCACCGGACAAGCGGCGGAAGGCCGGTATTGCTTCCTTTTCCTTGTCGGGCACGCCCGGCTCTATGTCGCGCCCGTAGGGCGTAACTGTGAACTGGAAGTAATAGGCGTAGTCAGAGAGCCACGCTAGGCGCGGAAGCATCGGGCGCGGGTCCTTCGTCCAGAATACGATTGCGTCCACGTCTTCCGCGCGCAGGCTGACGCGGCGCGCCTGATTCGGGTTCATCGGGTTGCGCGCGACGGCGTACCCCGCGCGCAGCCTCCGCATGAACCACTCTGAGTAGCGCGCCGGTATGTCGGTGCGCCGGCTGGCGCTGATTATCATGGGCGGTGGCGCGTTACTGCGCTGCGCTCCACAGCATTTCGTTGTCTTTAAATTCCGCCTTCACCCTGCCGCCGTCGTAAAGGTACGAAAGATACGACTTTATCGTGCTGCCGACGAGGACGTACTGGTTGTCGTCCATCTTCAGGCCGCAGCGGTCGAAGACTGCCTTCAGGATTTTCTCGAAAGTCTTCGGCTCGCGGCACAAATCAACGAGAAGCCCGGCGATTTCATGGACTTTCGCCCGGTTCAGCGCGGCGAGTTCCTTAACGTCCTCCGAAGCGTCGCAGTGGGCCGGGATGAAGAGTTTCGCCTCAAGTGTCTCGATCATGTCGAGCGTCTCCAAAAACTTCGCCACGTCGTAGATGAAGACGATGTGATATTTTTCGATTATCTCGCGGCGGAACAGCGCGTCGGCCAGGAAGCAGACGCCGTCGCCGGTCATGATTCCTATCATGTCTAGGTAGTGCCCGGGCAGCTTTATGACGGAAAGGCCCTCGGGCAGGCCGCCGGCTACGTCGCAGGTTTTTTCCGTCGGCTTAGCCATGAGGAATTTATTGCGCAGCTTCGAATAGGGATAGCCGCCGTAGAGCATCGTGCTTTCCAGCTCCGGGTGGCGCGCGACCGCGTTCTCGACGTCGGTGGACAGCACCCGGCATCCGGTGCGGCTCTGTATGAACTGGTTGCCGCCGGTGTGGTCGGCGTTCGAATGCGTGTTTATGATGCAGTTCACGCGCCAGCCGCGCTCGGTGATTATTTTGAGGATTTTGCGTCCAGCTTCCTTGTCGCTGCCCGAGTCGATAAGGCAGACTTCCTCGTCGTTGATGCGGTAGACCCCGACGTTCGCGGGGCTCTTTATGTACCAGCTTTTTTCACCGGCCTGTATCAGTTCGTACATTTTCGCGTTCCTCCGTCCTTTTGTTCGCTTCGGGTTATATTGTACCGCAAGTTATGTTATGATTATCAGTTGTAAAGGCGGGGATGTGATGTTTATTACCTTGGAAGGTATAGACGGGTGCGGAAAGTCCACCCAGGCGCGTATGCTGTATGAGGCGCTCGGCGGCTCGCGGGGCGCGGTGCTTACGCGCGAGCCCGGCGGCTGGGAGGGCGGCGCCGCGCTGCGCGAGGCCGTTCTCGGCGGCACTCTGAGGCATCCCTGGAGCGAGCTTTTTCTCTTTCTTCTCGACAGGGCCGAGCACGCCGCGCGTGTAATTACTCCTGCGCTCGAGGCGGGGACGCACGTCGTCTGCGAACGCTACCACGACTCCACTCTGGCTTATCAGGTCTGGGGGCGAGGCATGCCTTTCGGGCCCGTCCGCGATGCGGCTCTCCTCGCCGCTTTCCCGAAGCCGGACGTTACCGTGCTTTTCGACATAGACCCGGAGCTCGCGCTCTCGCGCGTGGCGAAGCGCGGCAAGCCGGACGCATTCGAGGGAGAGGGGCTCGCGTTCATGCGCAGGATATGCGAGGGCTATCGGGAGCTGGCCTCGAAGGACATGGAACGATGGCTCGTCGTGGAATGCGGAGGCCGGACGGCGGAGGATATTTTCTCAGAGACGCGGCGCCGTCTCATGGATAAGGGGCTCGCCCTGTGAACGCGGAGACCGCCGCGCTTATAGAGAATTCGCAGGGATGGCGCGAGCTTTCGGCCGCGGCGGAAGCCGGGCGTCTTCCGCAGTCCGTCGGCGTGTCGCTGCCGTCCGTCATGCACGAGGCCTTCGTCGAGATGTACGGCCGGCTCGTGCTCGGCGACGACGGGCTATGGACTGACGGCGCGCACCCGGACATGATAAGCGCGGGGAGCCGGACCGCCGCTCCTACAATAGAAGAATGCCGCAGGCTCCAGGGAGAGCTGGCTCTGCATCCGCTTTCGGCCCAGCGCCGCCTCGCCGTCGTATGGACCGCGGACAAGCTCGCGATAGAGGCGTCGAACAGCCTGCTGAAGATAACTGAGGAGCCGCCCGCGCACGGGAGCATCCTGTTCGTATCCGAGGAGAACAACCTCATACCTACGATAAAAAGCCGTATATGGTCCGTTCATATAGACTTGCCGGAGGAGATGACGAAGGCCGTCCCGGCGCCGCGCGCGGCGGCGGAGTGGGCGCGCTGGATGGATTCGTCCAGAAAGCCGTCTCCTGAGATACTTTTTCTTGAAATGCAGGGCTGGGCGCGCGATTTCGCCTCGAAAGGCGACTACGCGCGGGCGTCCGGCCTTGATTCGCTTATACGCATAATGGAGCAGCGGCGGCTGCCGGCGTCGATGATCCAGGACGTCGCGTTCGCCGTGCTCAAGGAGGAAGTCCCTTATGAGAAAATACTTGGCGGTTTATGGTAAACCGCGTTATCTCGGCCTCGTCGAGTACGACGGGGATATAAAAAAATGCGCCAAGCTCGTCGTTGAAACTGCGCGCGGAGAGGAGAACGCCCTTGTGGTCGGGGAGCTTACGCCGGAGCAGGAGCGCGAGTACAGGCAGCTCAGGCACTCGTCCGAACACGGCGACGGCATGGTGAAAAACTCGGAGCCGGTAGTCACCGACCTCGCTTTCGTCGGCTTCGCCACGGATGACGACCTAGAGAGAGAGGACGAGTACCGCGAAGAGGAAAAGTCCATACTGGTCGAGGCGAAAAGGCTGCTCAAGCCGCACAAACTCGACATGAAGCTGATAGACGTCGAATTTCTGCGCGCCAAGCGCAAACTCTTCTTCTATTTTTCATCGGATCAGCGCGTGGACTTCCGCGCCTATGTGCGCGACCTCGCGCGCGAGTTCAAGACGCGCATCGAGCTGCGTCAGGTCGGCGTGCGCGATGAGGCGAAAATAATCCGCGGCGTCGGCCCCTGCGGACGGCCATGCTGCTGTAGCTACTGGCTCAACCAGTTCGCCCCAATCTGCATAAAAATGGTAAAAGAGCAGAATCTGGCGCTCAACCCCTCGAAAATCTCCGGCATATGCGGCAGGCTCATGTGCTGCATGTGCTACGAATACGGCGTATATCACGAGGCGTGGGAGGGATTCCCGCATCCGGGCTCGAAGATAAAGACGCCGAACGGAAGCGTCGTCGTCGCCGGTATAGACCTCCCGACGCAGAGCCTGAGAGTAATGGCCGCCGGCAAAGGCGAGCTGAAAATACCGAAGGACCGCTTCGAGGAATTCCGCGAGACGGTGACCTCTGGCGGCGAATGGGTCGTCCCCGAGGCCGAGCCGGAGGAGGAGCCGGTTTTCTCGATTCACGAGGCTTTCAGCATGGGAGGCGGATGCCAGCGCTGCCGCGCCGGGAAGGAGCCGGATCCTAAAAAAGAACGCGAACAGCAGGAGAACGACGGCGCGAAGGAGCAGCACGACGACCGCCGCCGCGGAAAACGCAGGAAAAAGCACGCGCCCCGCCCTGAGCGCCGGCAGGAGACGGACGAGGCCGACGTACCGGGAGCCGCCCCGCGCTTCGGCTCCGACCCGCAGCAGCAGGAGCGAGATAAAAGAGCCGGCGACAGGCCGAGACGCCATTCTCCGCGCCGCAGAAGGCCGTCCGGCGCTAAAAAAGGCGCGGAGTAGCGCGCTGCGCAAAAAGTCCTGATTTTTACGAAGGAGGCAGAAGCATTGAGCTTTTTCAAAAATTTCGCCGAGAAACTTAAAAACGCCGGGAACAAATGGACGCAGAGCGTCTCCAACCTCTTCTCCGACGACCCCGTTGACGACGGCTTCTGGGACGAGCTTGAGGAGCAGCTCATACTCGGCGACGTCGGCATAGACACGACCGAAGAACTTATAGCAGAACTCCGCCGCGTGATGATAGACAGGCGCATAAGCAACAAACGCGAGCTCAAATCGGCCTTCGCCGAGCTGCTGGTCGCGCGCCTCGAAGCCGTGCCGGGAATGGGCCGTCCGCTAGACGTGGAGCATAGCCCCTCCGTCGTAATAATGATAGGCGTGAACGGCAGCGGGAAAACCACGACCTGCGGCAAACTGGCGGCGCAGTTCAAGGCCGAGGGCAGGAAAGTCATCATGGCCGCGGCCGACACCTTCCGCGCGGCGGCGATAGAGCAGCTCAAGGCGTGGGGCGAACGCGCGGGAGTGCGCGTCATCGCGCAGAAGCAGGACAGCGACCCCGCAGCCGTCGTCTACGACGCACTGCTCGCGGCGAAGGCCGCGAACGCCGACGTGATACTCGTCGACACAGCGGGACGCCTCCACACGAAATCCAACCTCATGGAAGAGCTGTCGAAGGTCACGCGCGTTATAAAGCGCGAAATCCCCGAGGGCCCCTCCGAGGTGCTCATCGTCCTCGACGCCGTTACGGGACAGAACGGCTTCATGCAGGCCGAGACCTTCGGCAAGGCGATGCCGATAACGGGCGTCGTACTGACGAAATTCGACAACACCTCGAAGGGCGGCATAGTCATAGCGATAGCGGACCGCCTTAAAACGCCGATACGCTACGTCGGCCTAGGCGAGGGAATAGACGACCTACAGCTTTTTGAGCCGCGCGCCTTCGTCGAAACCCTGCTCGACATAAAAAATGACTGAGAACCGCGCTGCGCTGCATAACTGCGAAGGCCGCCACCCGCGCGACCCGCTCGTAAAAAAAATAGCGGCGCTGCTCGTTCCGCGCGGCGACGAAGACACGCTCCGCCGCACGCTCTCCATGCTCGCCGGAAAATGGGGCGAGCCGGAGCGCGTAAGCGTGCGCCTGCCCTTTGTATGGACCAACTACTACGAAGAGATCGCGCCCGAGCTCGACCGCCTGTTCGTATCGTATCCTGGACTGTATAAAATGTCCGACCTGCCGGGCTGGAAGCTCGAAAGCTGCGCCATGGAGCGCGAAAGCGGGAACGGAAATGGCCGGCGCGTAAACATAGACCCTGGCACAATAGACGGCGCGCGCCTGCTGCTCGCGTCAACCAAAGGGCAGGCGCACCGCGTCTACCTGAGAGACGGAATATTCTGCGAAGTCACGCTCTGCCGGAGAAAAGGACGCTGGGAGAGCTTTTTTTATACCTTCCCGGACTTCAGGAGCGGGGCCTACGACGCGTGGCTGGAGCTCGTGCGGGAAGACTGGAAGCGGGAAGTCAGAGAAGTTTAAAAAAATATAAATCAGGAGGTCATCACATGATACCGCGCTACGAGACACCGGAAATAAAGAAAATATGGACCGACCAGAACCGTTTCGGACGCTGGCTCGACGTAGAACTCGCCGCAACGCGCGCGTGGCACGAAGAGGGCGTAGTGCCGGACGAAGACTACAAAAACATCGTCGAGAAAGCCGGATTTTCCGTCGAACGCATCCACGAGATAGAAGAAGTTACACAGCACGACGTGATAGCCTTCGTCTCCAGCGTCGCGGAGACGATAGGCGAGTCTGGACGCTTCGTCCACCTCGGACTGACGAGCAGCGACGTTATAGACACCGCATCGTCGCTCATGCTCGGGGAAAGCCTCGACGTCGTCATCGCCGAACTAGAAAAACTGCACAGACTCGTCGGCGAAAAGGCAGTCGAATACAAAATGACCCCCTGCGCCGGACGTACCCACGGCGTACACGCCGAGCCGACGACCTTCGGCCTCAAGCTGCTCAACCACTATGCGGAGATAGGCCGCGACATCAAGCGGCTGAAGCAGACGAAGAAAGAAATGATGGTCGGCAAACTCTCCGGCGCGGTCGGCACCTACGCCAACTGCCCGCCGAAGATAGAGGCGCGCGTCTGCGAGCTGCTCGGCCTCGCTATAGACCCCGTGGCGACGCAGGTCATACAGCGCGACCGCCACGCGCGCGTCATAACCGACATGGCGATAGCCGGAGCTACGCTCGAGCGGCTCGCGCTCGAGATACGCCACCTCCAGCGCACGGAAGTGCTCGAAGCGCTCGAACCATTCAAGAAGGGACAGAAAGGCTCCTCCGCGATGCCGCACAAGAAAAACCCGATACTCTGCGAGCGCGTCTGCGGAATGTCGCGCCTGCTGCGCGGCTACGCCGTCCCCGCGCTGGAAAACATCGCTCTGTGGCACGAGCGCGACATAAGCCATTCGTCGGTAGAGCGCGTCATGTGGCCGGACGCATTCCATCTGCTGCACTACATGACGAAAAAGATGATACAGATAATCTCCGGCATGACCGTAGACACGGAAAAGATGCGTGAGAACATGGACATCACAAAAGGGCTGCTCTTCTCTGGGCGCGTGCTCATCGAACTCGTCGAACACGAGGGCATCAGCCGCGAAGACGCCTACGCCATCGCGCAGAGCAACGCCATGCGCTGCTGGAACGAAAAGATTCCCCTGCTTGATTTGCTGAAATCCGACAAGAGAATCACCAATATGTCCGCATCAGAACTGGAATCTTTGTTTGATTTGGAGTATTATCTAAAGCACATCAACGAGGTCTTCAGCCGTTTCCCGGAGCTTTGCGGCGAGGGAGCCTCTGACACAAAATAATACGGGGGGATTTTGTTATGTCACCTGACAGAAATCTAGCGCTTGAAATGGTAAGAGCCACGGAGGCCGCCGCTATGGCTGCGGGACGCTGGATGGGACGCGGCGACAAAAACGGCGTCGACGGAGCCGCCGTCAACGCTATGCGCTTCATGCTCAACACCGTCGAGATGGACGGCGTCATCGTGATCGGCGAAGGCGAAAAAGATGAAGCGCCGATGCTCTTCAACGGAGAAAAGCTCGGCCGCGGCGAAGAGCCGAAGGTCGATATCGCGGTAGACCCAATCGACGGAACCCGCCTGACGGCCTACGGGCTTCCGAACGCGGTAAGCGTCGTTGCATTCGCCGAGCGCGGCACGATGTACAACCCGCAGCACATCTTCTACATGGACAAGATAGCGACCGGCCCCTATGCGGCGCACGCGATCAACATCGAAGCGAGTCCGACCGACAACATCCGCGCCGTCGCGCGCGCTCTGCGCAAGTCCGTCGAAGACGTCACCGTAGTCGTCCTCGACAGGCCTCGCCATGAAGAGCTGATAAAGGAAATCCGTTCCATTCACGCACGCATCCGCCTCATCCCCGACGGAGACGTAGCTGGAGCCCTCTCGACCTGCAAGCCTAATTCCGGCATCGACCTCCTTATGGGAGTCGGCGGCTCGCCGGAAGCCATCATCACCGCCTGCGCCATCAAGTGCATCGGCGGGAACATGCAGTGCAAGCTCTGGCCGCGCAACGACGAAGACCGCGAAAAGTGCAAGGAAAAGGGCATGGACGTCAACAAAGTGCTCCACCTCAACGACCTCGTCAAGAGCGAAAACGTCTTCTTCGCGGCGACCGGCGTCACCGACGGCGACTGGCTCCGCGGCGTCCGCTATATGGGCGACGGCATTGAGACGAGCTCACTCGTCATGCGTGCGAAGAGCGGCACTCTGCGCTACATCAACGCAGTCCACAACGTCCAGAAGCTCGACGAAATCAGCAGCATCAAATACGGCGCGCATCAGAACGACGCGTACTTCCTCTAGGTTTGACGACAGAAAAACCCAAACGTATAAAAATAGAGCGCGGGCGACGAACCCGCGCTTAAATTTTGTCTTTTCTTAGGCTCGCGCGCTTAACGAGAACGCCGCGCATGAAGCTGTTTTACCTGACTCCCGGGAATGCGTCCACGTATTGGATCTTCAGGTCAGGAAAGCTGTCCACGAACTGTACCGTAAAATCTTCGCCGCGCTCAACGAACTTCCATTCTCCGATTTCGTCAGCGAAGGACTGCACTTTTTTCACTTTTAGATCCGGGAATCTGTCTACTACCTGGACTTTCAGGTCGGGGAAGCTGTTCACTACTTTCACTTTGCCGCAGAGCCTTATGCCTTTGCAGCGGCCGTCAGGCGTTGCCTCCGCGGCTCGCGAAGAGAGCGCCAGCGCTGCGATTATCGCTAACGCTGTTATTATCGCGAGTATTCTGGTCAAGCCGTTTCCACTCCTTCGTCCGAGCGGCGTCCAGCTGAAAAGCGAAAACAGCCGCCGCAGTCACACGGCGCGCCTGAGCCGTTTGTCTGCGCTTCCCGCCAGTGCGCTCTGTGCTTTCCTAAATTATAGAATATGCTGCTCCTTCGATTGCGAACGAGCGGAAGGCTGGCGCAGCCGCGGCCCGCTGAGGCGAAAAATCCCCCGCGTTACGGCGGGGGAGCGTGTTTTTTCGTTTTTTGCCCGTTATATGTTCCTCTTCCAGCGCGGCCCCTGCGGCGTGTCTTCTATGACGATCCCCTTAGCCGCGAGCATGTCGCGGATCTCGTCGGAGCGCTTGAAGTTCTTCGCCTTTCTCGCCTCCGCGCGCTCAGCTACGAGCGCGTCTATCTCGGCGTCCTCGTCGTTCGCTTTCTTCTCTTCTTTCAGATAGCCGAGAATTTCGTTCGTCTTCTCGAAGAATGCCTCAGCCTCGCGAAGCCCCTCCGCGTCTATCTCTTTGTGCTCGCCCAGATGGACGTTGACGGCGCGAACCATTTCGAAGATGCTGCCGAAGGCTCCCGCGGTGTTGAAGTCGTCGTCCATAGCTTCTGTGAAGCCCTCTTTCGCGGCCTTCACCGCCTCGCGCAGAGTTTCGTCGGCTTCGCCCGCGGCGCGGTTGCCGAGCGCGAAGAGCATGTCGGCGCGGCAGTTGTTGAGCCGTTCGACCGCGGCCTTCGCGTGCTCGAGCCCTTCCTGCGAGAAGTTGAGCGGCGAGCGGTAGTGTACGCTCATGAGGAAGAAGCGGAGGACGAGCGGGCTTATCTTCTCGCGCGCGTCGCGTACGGTGAGGAAGTTGCCGAGCGACTTCGACATTTTTTCTTTGTCTATGAGCAGATAGGCGTTGTGCAGCCAGTATCTGACGAACTGCGCGTCGTTGGCGCATTCGGACTGTGCTATCTCGTTCTCGTGGTGCGGGAAGATGAGGTCGCTGCCGCCGCCGTGGATGTCTATGGTTTTGCCGAGGTATTTCGTAGACATCGCGCTGCACTCGATGTGCCAGCCGGGGCGTCCCTTGCCCCACGGGCTCTCCCAGAAAGGCTCGCCGGGCTTCGCGGCCTTCCAGAGCGCGAAATCGAGCGGGCTCTTCTTGCGTTCGTCGACTTCTATGCGCGCGCCGGCGTTGAGCTCTTCGAGGCTCTGCTTTGAAAGCTTGCCGTACTCCGGGAAGCTCGGGACGCTGAAGTAGACGTCGCCGCCGGCCTCGTATGCGTGGCCCTTTTCGATAAGTTTCTCAATGATTTCGATGATGGCGGGAATCTCGTGCGTCGCGCGCGGGTTGACAGTCGCGCGGTGGATGCCGAGCGCGTCTGCGTCGGCGTAATATTCCGCGATATATTTCTCCGCGAGCTCGGCGACGGTGACGCCCATCTCGTTCGCGCGGTTTATCATCTTGTCGTCGATGTCGGTGAAGTTCTGCACGTATGTGACTTCGTAGCCCGTGCTCTCGAGATAGCGGCGGAATACGTCGAAGAGGACGAAGGGCCGCGCGTTGCCGATGTGGAAGAAGTTGTAGACCGTCGGCCCGCAGACGTAGAAGCGCACCTTGCCTGGCTCTATTGGGACGAAGGCCTCTTTTTTCCTCGTAAGATCGTTGTAGACTGTTAAAGACATTATTAAACTCGCACCTCCGCGATACGTTCTTTCTCAACTGTGTTATTATATCAAGTAATGCTGAACTGTAAGCAACGAAAGGAACCAATTCTTTGAACAAAGAAGAGCTTATAAAATTCGTTAAAGGTTTTCCAGACAGGCCGGGCGTCTATCTGATGCGCGACGAGAAGGGCGAGATCATATACGTCGGCAAGGCGAAGTCGTTGCGCAAGCGCGTCTCGTCCTACTTCCGCCACGTCCACGCCTCGCCGAGACTGAACAAGCTCGTGGACACGATACGCGACATCTCGACGATGCGCACGGAGAGCGAGATCGAGGCGCTGATACTTGAGAACAGGCTTATCAAGCTCTATCAGCCCTTCTTCAACGTAGACCTGAAGATGAACGAGCGCTACGCCTACATTAAGATAACTGCGGAGAAACATCCTCGCATCATAGTCACGCGCGTCAAGATGGACGACGGCGCGGTCTACATCGGCCCTTACGTGCGCGTCAGCGAGGTGCGCGCGCTTCTGCGCCTCGTCGAGCGCTACCTGCCGCTGCGCTCATGCGGCGGCTCCGAGGCGAAGCCGCAGAACGGCCGTCCCTGCATGAAGTATTCGCTCGGGCGCTGCCTTGCGCCGTGCTGCGGCCTCTGCACCGAGAACGAGTACCGCGACCGCGTCGCCGACGTCGTTCTGCTGCTCCAGGGGCACGGCGCGGAGCTGGTAGAGCGTCTGCGCAAACGTATGGACAAGGCGGCGCGCGAGATGAAGTTCGAGGAGGCGGCGCATCTGCGCGACACGATACGCGCGATTTGGCGCGTCAGCCGCCAGCAGAACACAATACCAGAAATCCCCTCCGGCAAGGACAATTTCTGGGAAGTTCTCAACGCGATGCAGAAGGCCTTCGGCCTTCCCGTCCTGCCGTGGCGCATAGACGGCTTCGACATTTCGCACAGCGCCGGGAATTTCACCGTCGGAGTCGCCGTCGTGTTCGAGCAGGGGTACCCGAACCCTTCGCTATACCGCAAGTTCAACATCCGCACCGTAGAGGGGATAGACGACTTCCGCTCCATGAAGGAAACTCTTACCCGCCGATACAAACGCTGCCTCGAGGGGCAGGAGCCGCTGCCGCAGCTGATACTGATAGACGGCGGCCCCGTGCAGCTCGAATTCGCGATGCAGGCGCTTGACGATCTTGGTATTCATAACATTCCTATAATTTCGCTCGCGAAGGAATTTGAAGAGGTCTATCTGCCGAATCAGAAAGAGCCTGTGCGGCTCGACCACACCGACCCTGTGCTGCGGCTTTTGCAGCACGTGCGCGACGAGTCGCACCGTTTCGCGATAACGTCGCATAGGGCGAGGCGCGGAAAGAGCCTGACGCGCAGCAAGATAGAGGAGGTCCCCGGCATAGGCCGCGCGAAGGCCGCGATGCTGATAACGAGGTTCGGAAGCGTGCGCGCCATCAAAGATCTGCCGCCCGACGAGCTCGCGGCCGCGCCCGGAATTGGCCCCGCGCTTGCGAAGCGGATACTCGCGAAGCTCAACGAGGAGACCGAAGACGAAAAAATGACGAAGGAGGCTCGTTTGAATGTCTCTGCCTCAAAGCAAGATTGACGAATATTATATGCGCTGCGCCCTCGAACTCGCGGAGCGCGGTACGGAATGCAGCCCTAACCCTAGGGTCGGCTGCGTGCTTGTGCGCGGCGGCGAGATAGTCGGGTGCGGCTGGCACAAAAAATACGGCGGCCCGCACGCCGAGGTGAACGCCGTTCGCGACGCTGGAGATGCCGCGCGCGGCGCGACGGCCTACGTGACGCTCGAGCCCTGCTCGCATTACGGCAAAACTCCGCCATGCGCCGACCTTCTGATAGAGCGCGGCATAGAGCGCGTGGTCTGCGGAATGCGCGACCCGAATCCGAAGGTGGACGGCGGCGGTTTCGCGAAACTCGAAAGAGCCGGGATCGAGGTTAAGAGCGGCGTGCTCGAAGACGAATGCCGCTGGATGAACCGAGGCTTCATACGCCGCATGACGCTGGGCCGCCCGTGGGTGACGCTCAAGGCCGCGGCGTCGCTCGACGGGAAAATCGCGCTCGAAAACGGCGAAAGCAAATGGATAACTGGCCCCGAGTCGCGCGCGCTGGTACACGCGATGCGGGCGGGCAGCGACGCGGTGCTGACCGGAATAGGCACCGTGCTCGCCGACGATCCGCAGCTCACGGTGCGCGACGCGCCGGGCCGCACGCCGCTGCGCGCTGTGCTTGACAGACATCTGCGCACGCCGCTTGACGCAAAGATACTGGAGGGCGGCGGAACGGTGATATTCACGCTCAATTCCGCGCCGAAGGAGCGGGCAGCGGCTCTCGAGGCAGCCGGCGCGCGCGTCGAATATATACCGGAAGACGATTTCCTCGCCGCGGTTCTGGATAAACTTTGCCGCGATGGTGTAAACTATCTGATGGTCGAAGCGGGAGCGAGAGTCGCCGGAGCTTTCATAAAGGCCGGATTGTGCGACGAGCTCGCGCTCTTCGCCGCGCCGAAGATAATGGGGCGCGGGCTTTCCTTCGCGGACGGCGCGGCCTTCGATTCGATGAATGAAGTCCCGTCGCTGATGATAAGGGAAATTTCGCGCTGCGGCGAGGATTTGCTGATCAAAGGGGTGTTCTCATGTTCACCGGGCTTATAGAGACGGTCGGCTCGATAACCGCGATAACGCCGCTCGGCGACGTGACGGAGCTCACGATACGCGCTCCCGAGATAGCGCCCGAGCTGCGCCGTGGCGATTCCGTAGCGGTGTCCGGAGCGTGCCAGACCGTTACGTTCATAGACGCGAGCTCCTTCAAGGTGCAGATGATGCCAGAAACTCTGAAGCGGACGAAACTCGGCGTGCTGCGCACAGGTTCGCGCGTGAACCTCGAACGCGCGATGCGGCTCGATACGCGCGTGGACGGGCATCTCGTCGCGGGACACGTGGACGGCACGGCGACCGTGACGAGGGTGGACGAGCTGGAACAGACGAAAAAAATATACTTCTCCGCCGGCGCAGAGCTTCTCGGCGAAATAGTCGAAAAAGGCTCCGTCACGGTAGACGGCGTGAGCCTCACTGTGATAGACGCAGAGCCGGATTTCTTCTCCGTCGGCGTGATACCGACGACGCTCGCCGACACGACGCTCGGCTCGCTGCGCGCCGGCGACGTCGTGAATATAGAGACGGACATGATTGGAAAATACGTGAAGAAATTTGTGGAAGCCGCTCTCGGAGAAAAAAAAGAGGGCGGGAAGATGAAAAATTCCCTCACATGGGATAAACTAAGCGAGTATGGCTGGAACTGAGTTGGGAGGCAGAGAATGTTCAATACGATAGAAGAAGCGATCGCCGATATAAAAGCAGGGAAAATGATAATCGTCGCCGACGACGAGAACCGTGAGAACGAAGGCGACCTCGTGATGGCGGCGGATTTCTGCCGCCCCGAAGACATCAACTTTATGATAACGAAGGCGCGCGGCCTCGTATGCGTGCCGATATCCTGCGCTCAGGCGCAGCGTCTCGGCCTTGAACCTATGGTCGAGCATAATACCGACGCCCACTGCACGGCCTTCACCGTCTCGGTAGACAAGCTGCACGGTACTACGACAGGCATCTCGGCGGCGGAGCGCGCCATGACTGCACGCGCCTTAGCCGATCCGCAGTCGATAGGCGGAGACTTCAGGAAACCGGGACATATCTTCCCGCTCGCCGCGCGTCCCGGCGGCGTGCTCCAGCGCGCGGGCCACACGGAGGCCGCGGTGGACATAACGCGCCTCGCGGGGCTCAACCCCGCTGGGGTGATATGCGAGATAATGAACGACGACGGCACGATGGCGCGCCTGCCGCAGCTTCAGGAATTCGCTAAGCGCGAAGGGCTCAAGATAATCTCCGTCGAGGAGCTTATCCGCTACCGCGTCATGCGCGAGAAGTTCGTCAAGAAAGAAGTCACGGTCCATATGCCGACGCGTTGGGGCGACTTCGTGTGCCACGCCTATACCAGCCCCTACGGGGACAATCCGGGCGCGGTGCACATAGCGCTCGTCAAGGGCGACATATCTGGCGACGAGCCCGTGCTGACGCGCGTACACTCTGAGTGCTTCACTGGCGACCTGCTCGGCTCGCTGCGCTGCGACTGCGGCCCGCAGCTTCACACGGCGATGTCGATGATAGAAAAGGAAGGGCGCGGCGTGCTGCTCTACCTGCGTCAGGAAGGGCGCGGCATAGGATTGCTCGCGAAACTCAAAGCCTACGACCTTCAGGACAAAGGGTTAGACACGGTAGAGGCGAACCTCGCCCTCGGCTTCGCGCCGGATCAGCGCGACTACGGCATAGGCGCGCAGATACTCGCAGACTTGGGGCTCAAAAAGCTGCGCCTTATGACGAACAACCCGGTCAAGATAACCGGGCTTTCCGGCTACGGCCTTGAAATAACGGAGCGCGTGCCTATAGAGATAGCGCCGAACCCGTACAACGAACGCTACCTCAACACTAAGCTCTGCAAGATGGGGCACATGCTCCACGACAAGGCGTATTGCAAACATTGCGGCGGAAGCTGCAAATAAGACAATAAAAAATTACCGAAAGGGGAAAATCAGATGCGCACTATCCAGGGCGATATGATAGGAAGCGGGCTGCGTTTCGCGATAATCGGCTCGCGCTTCAACGAGCTCATCACATCGAAACTTATCGAAGGGGCCAAGGACGCCCTTTCGCGCCACGGCGTAAGCTTCTCGGACATCGACCTCTACTGGACGCCTGGCGCGTGGGAACAGCCTGTCGTAGCGAAAGAGATAGCCCTGCTCGGCAAGTACGACGCGATAATCACTCTCGGCGCGGTAATACGCGGCGACACGACGCACCACGAATACGTCGCCGGCGAGGCCGCGAAAGGGCTCGCGCACATCGGGCTTGAACACAGGATTCCAGTCGCCTTCGGCATACTGACCTGCGACAACCTGGAACAGGCGCTCATGCGCGCCGGCAGCAAGGCCGGGAACAAGGGCGCCGAAGCCGCTCTCGCCGCGCTTGAAACGGCGAAGCTGATGAAAGAGATAAGAAACATGAGGGGAGCCGAAGAATAAAATGCTTGACATGAAATGGGTCAGGGACCATTACGACGAAGTAGCGGAGATGCTCGCGGCGCGCAACAATGCGTTTCCGCTCGACAGATACAAAGAGCTCGACGAGGAGCGCCGCAGGACGCTGCTTCGCGTCGAGGCTCTGAAAGAAAAGCGCAACTCCGGCTCGAAAGAGGTCGCGACGAAGAAAAAAGCCGGCGAGGACACAACCGCGCTTCAGAACGAGATACGCGCTCTCGGCGAAGAGATAAAGGAGCTCGACGACAAGTCCGCCGGGATACAGAACGAGCTCGACGAGCTCGCGCTTAAACTGCCTAACATGCCGCATTCGAGCGTTCCCAAGGGCAAAGACGAGCACGACAACGTAGAGGTGCGCCGCTGGGGCGAGCCGCGCAAGTTCGATTTCGAGCCGAAGCCGCACTGGGAGCTCGGAGAGGCGCTCGGCATAATGGACTTCGAGCGCGGCGTCAAGCTTGCCGAGAGCCGCTTCACCGTCCTCAAGGGCGCGGGCGCGAGGCTCGAGCGCGGACTGATGAACTTCATGCTCGACCTCCACACGACGCAGCACGGCTTTACCGAGGTCGAGACCCCGGCGCTCGTCAACACCAAGACGATGACCGGCACCGGCCAGCTTCCGAAGTTCGCCGAGGACCTCTACCGCTGCGCCAACGACGACCTCTGGCTCATCCCGACCGCCGAAGTGCCGCTCACCAACCTTCATTCCGGCGAGACGCTGAAAGAGTCCGAACTTCCGAAATACTTCTGCGCATACACGAACTGCTTCCGCCGCGAGGCCGGCAGCTACGGCCGCGACATGCGCGGAATGCTGCGCCAGCACCAGTTCGACAAGGTCGAGATGGTCAAGCTCTGCGTGCCTGAAAAGAGCTACGACGAACTCGAGCACATGACGCACTGCGCCGAGCGCGTGCTCCAGCTTCTTGAGATACCCTACCGCGTTATCGTGCTCTGCACCGGAGACATGGGATTCGGGGCCGCCAAAACCTACGACATCGAGGTCTGGCTCCCGTGGCAAAACACATACCGCGAGATCAGCTCGTGCAGCAACTGCGGCGACTTCCAGGCGCGCCGCATGGGCATGAAGTACAAGCCGGCCGACGGCGGAAAGGCGCGCTTCGTCCATACGCTCAACGGCTCCGGGCTCGCGATCGGGCGCACTCTAATCGCCGTAATGGAGAACTACCAGAACGAAGACGGCTCCATCACCGTGCCAGAAGCTCTGCGCCCCTACGTCGGCGGCATGGAGAAAGTCACGCTTTAATGGAAAACTGAAATTGGACGGCAAGGAAGCCGCGCAGGCGCAAAACCGTCTTGCGGCTTCCTTTTTTTATGGTAGGATATTATATTAAGAAACAGCGGAAAGTTTCTGCGGCTTTATTTATTTTTTTTGACGTTTAACGGGAGCGGGGCTTTATGTTTTCTAATTCATATTTGAACACGGCGGCAATTATCGCTGTAATCGCCGTTATATGCGTGCTTATACAGAAATTTTTCAAAAAATACCTTGAGAGCGACCAGTACTATTATCTCAAGGACATCACGCTCGTCGGCGCGTGGGCGATATGTGGGATATGGATGCCGGACGGCCCGCTGCGCATCACCGTCGCGGCCGGAGTCGCCGCAGCGTGCATAGGTTTCTGCCAGCGCGCGACGCGCGGCAAAAATCTGCGGTTTCTCTATTTTCTTATCGGGCTTGTTTTTTCGCTGTTCGGGCCTAGAATAGCCTTCATCGAGTTTACGAACGGCGAATATTACTATCTTTCGTACTTCGTCTCGATTGCGATAAGCACCCTCTGGGTCGGCATCTTCCCGATATTCTTCCAGGAAATCGACGAAATCCCGGGGCTCTGCGGACTGTTGCTGACGGTGAGCTGGACGATGATCTCGGTCGTCATCTTCTCGTCTTCCCAGAGCCTCCGCGACGCCTCGCAGATATGCGTGATGGGGCTCGTCTTCATACTGGTCTTCTGGAGCCGCCACGTCTACGCCTACCGCCGGCTGACGGAGCCGCTGACGGCGCTTTGGGGGACGCTCTTCGCCGGGCTTTCGATCCTCGGCGTAAGCAAGGGGATAACCTTTTATACGCTGGCTCTGCTGCCGCTCGGCTTCTTCGCGCTGCCGATAACCGAAACCTCGATGGGCGTGATAAGCGCGGCCGTCTCACGGCGTCCGACCGGCAACATCATTCTTTACAGAAAGCTCATCACGCGCGGCTTCACGCACCCCGTGGCGATATATCTAGTCGTCGCTGCCTGCGCGCTCATGGGCTGTCTCGTCTCGGCGCTGCAGCTTGGCCTCGGCGATTTCTTCTGCCTGCTCGCCGCTGTCGCCGGAGTTTTCGGCGTTATATGGGTATTCTATACGTTCAAGTATAAGAACAGCGGCATGAACGACGGAAACAGGAAGCCCGGGCTGTGGGGTGTAAGGGTGGACAACATCTCGCTGAATTACGCGCTTTCCCGCGTCCAGCACTGGATAAAGAATGAACGCACGCCGCACATCATAGTGACGCCTGACGCGCTCGCGGCGCTGCGCAGCCGCACCGACGCGGACTATCGCCGGATAGTGCGGAACGCCGGGCTCGTGCTGCCGGACGGCGCCGGCCTCATAGGCGCGCTCAAGCTCGCCGGCACCCCGATACAGGAGCGCATACCCGGAGTGGAGTTCGCTGAGCATTTATGCAAGCGCGCCGCTTACGAGGGCTGGCGCGTGTGGATACTCGGCGGACGGCCAGGGGTCGCCGAAGCGGCCGCCGCGAAACTGACTGAAAAATATCCGGGGCTGACCGTCGCCGGCACGCGCGACGGATACTTCAAGGATGAAGAAATTCCGGCTATATGCGCGCGTATAAAAGATTCACGTGCAGACATACTTTTCGTATGTCTCGGCGTCCCGAAACAGGAGTACTGGCTCGAAAAGCACATCGCTGAGACCGGGGCCGTCGTAGGCATCGGAGTCGGCGGAGCGATGGACGTGATATCCGGCAACCTCACGCGCGCCCCCAAGGCGTGGCAGCGGTGCGGAATGGAATGGCTCTACCGCGTGATACAAGAGCCGTCGAGGTGGCGGCGCATAGCAAAGCTTCCGCTCTTCGTCTGGTATTTTATTTTAACCTGTCTGCACCTGGATAGATATAAAGATGATGCCTTTTCGGGAGAAAAGCGTTAGAATATAAATCGTTGCGCCTTGTTTGCGTACATTTGAAAGGATGATAATGATATGAAGATGGACAAGCTAATCAAACAGGCTCAGAGGATGCAGGCGCAGATGGCGCTCGCACAGGAAGAGCTTCAGAATACAGTCCTCGAAGGCAGCGCTGGCGGCGGGGCCGTGAAGGTCACGGCGAACGGTCACGGCGACGTGCTGTCCATATCGATAGCCAAGGGCGCTGTCAACCCAGACGATGTTGAGATGCTTGAGGACCTCGTGCTGGGCGCGGTCAAGGAAGCCATATCTAAAGCCAAGGCCCTTTCCGAGCAGAAGATGACCGCTCTCACCGGGGGCATGGGCGGCTTCCCCGGCCTGATGTAAGAGGCGTGCCTTGGCGCTTCCGGACCCAGTTCAGACGCTTATAAATGAATGGAGCCGCTTCCCCGGCGTCGGAGAAAAGACCGCCAGGCGCATGGTATTCTACCTTCTGCGTCAGGAGCCAGATAAAATCCGGGGCTTTGGGGAGGCCGTTCTTTCACTGTCGAAGAATATAAGGCGCTGCAGCGAATGCGGGGCCGTCACCGACGCCGACCCGTGCCCGATATGCACCGACCCTCTGCGCGACCACAGGCAGATATGCGTAGTAGAGAATGAAGAGGACTGCGTCGCGATGGAGCAGGCCGGCATATTCAGCGGTGTCTACCACGTGCTCGGCGGCAGAACGTCGCCGCTCGACGGCGAGGAGATACCTGAGGAAAGCCTGGAACGGCTGAGACGAAGAGTGGAAGAAGGCGGCGTTGAAGAGATCATCCTTGCTACGGCGCCGCGGATAGAAGGCGATCTTACGGCATATGCCGTTCAGGAGGCGCTCGAGGGGCTTCACGTGCGTATCTCGCGTCTGTCCTACGGCCTGCCTGCCGGCGGGAGCATCGGCTTCGCCGACAGGGTGACGCTCCACATGGCGATGGAGGCGAGGAAGGAGATGAATCCGGCGGAAAGATAATATCACGCGGACCGCATAAAACGCTTAACAAAACACAACTTAGGAAAGGGGGAGTTCTTATGCGGCATGACCTTGAGCTATCCAAGATAATGAAAAGATTGGTTACCGCGGTGATGGTATTCATCTGCGGCGCGGCAGGCTATCAGTTTTATCTTCTCATGATAACGGAAGACTGGTGGCCCTCGATCACGGATATACATCCGATAGGGGCGGGCGTCCTCATCGTCCTTGTGTCTGCGGCTTTCGGCTTTATTCTTGCACCGTTGTTTTGGTGGGGAATCACCAAATTGGGACAGTTCTTCGAATCCAGAATGCAGAACGTAAGCGTACCGGAGCTGATCGTCAGCATGGTCGGGCTCATACTCGGCCTTCTTCTCGCGAACCTCATCGCGATACCGCTGTCTAAGATACCTGGAGGGCTCGGCGTATATATCTCAGTGCTTCTCAACGTCGCTCTGGGGTACTGGGGGCTGCGTTTCTTCGCAAAGCGAGCCGACGACTTCTGGAACATACTCACCAACATCGACATCAAGTCTAAACTGACGCGCTCGAAGAAAAAGGGCGAGCTCTCAGCCGCGGACGATTTTCACACCGTTTTAACATGCGCCAAGATAATGGACACCAGCGCGATAATAGACGGCAGGATACTGGACGTGGCGAAAACCGGCTTCCTCGAGGGGAACATCGTGCTTCCGCGTTTCGTGCTCGCCGAGCTTCAGGGCGTGGCCGACTCTACCGACCCGCTCCGCAGGACGAGGGGCCGCCGCGGCCTGTCGGTCGTCACAGACCTGCAGAAAGTCAAGGGGCTGACGGTCGAGATACCGGAGGTGACTCTGCGCGAGCTAGAACGCGACAAGGTGGACGAGGCCCTCGTAGTACTCGCGCGCAGGCTTAACGGCAAGGTCGTCACTACGGACTACAACCTCAACAAGGTCGCGCAGATAGAGGGAGTCGACGTGCTCAACGTCAATGACCTTGCGAACGCGCTGAAGCCGATGCTCCTGCCGGGCGAGAAGATAGAGATAGACATAATACGTCTCGGCAAAGAGAACCACCAGGGCATTGGCTATCTCGACGACGGAACGATGTTCGTCGTCGAGGACGGCTACCGCCACGTCGGCGAAAGGGTGAAGGTCACAGTCACGTCGATGCTCCAGACCTCGGCGGGCAGAATGATCTTCGGGCGCATACATCCGTAGCGGCAGATGAACGACGCGCCTCTCTGGTCGTTCCTCATAACGGCGGGCGGCTCCGGCAGCCGCCTCGGGGGCACGCCGAAGCAGTTCCGTATGCTCGGCGGCGCGCCGGTTTGGCGCTGGTCCTTCGATACCGCGGACAGGCTCCGCCGCATGGGGCGCGTCCGCGATATAGTCATGACCGTTCCGAGTGAAGACCTCGCCGTGCTCGCTGGCGAGGCGAAAAAGCTCGGGCTGACGCTCGTCGAGGGCGGACGTTCGAGAAGCGAGTCGGTGATAAAGGGACTTGGAGCGTGCCGCGGGCCGCACGTGCTGGTGCACGATGGGGCCCGCCCTTTTATAAGCGAAAGGCTTTGCCTTAAGCTCATGGACGCGGCGGAGGCCGAAGGCTCAGGGGCCGTGCCGCTGCTTCCCTCGACAGATTCGCTGAAAATCGCGGAGAACGGCGAAATTACCGGAACGGCGGACAGGTCGCGCTGTTTCAGGACGCAGACGCCGCAGGCTTTCCCTCTCCAAGAGCTTCTTGAGGTCATGGAAAATTCTCCGGACGGAGGGACTGACGAAGCGTCGCTTTGGATGGCGGCCGGCAGGAAAATCGTTCCTGTGGAGGGCGAAGAGATGAATTTCAAGATAACCTCTCGGTTCGACTGGGACGCGGCGAACGCGCTCGTGCGCTGCGCATGCAGAACCGAACGGCGGACGGGCCACGGCTACGACATCCATCAGCTCGCCGAGGGGCGTCCGCTCATTATCGCCGGCGTTAGGGTGGAGGGCGTCTCTTACGGCCTGCTCGGCCATTCCGACGCCGATGTCGTAGCGCACACTGTGATGGACGCGCTGCTCGGGGCGGCCGGAGAGCCTGATATCGGGACTCTCTTTCCTGCTTCGGACGAAAAGTGGCGCGGCGCGGACAGCATGGAGCTGCTTCGCGAGGTGCTGGCGCTGCTTGCGTCGAAGGGCTGGCGTCCCGAATGGGTGGACGTTACGCTCAACGCGCAGAGGCCGCGCCTCGGAGGCATGGTCCCGGCGTTCATCGAAAATATGAACGCCGCGCTCGGAGGCGGAGAAAAAAGGATCTTCAACATGAAGGTGAAGTCGGCGGAACACTGCGGAAGCGCCGGAAGAGGCGAGTGCATGATATGCCACGGCGTAGCCACTATATCGCGCGTTCTCGCTGAGTGCGCGCCGCGGCATGAATTTGATTAAAAAATCTTATGGAGGCTTTCTGAAAATGGAGAAAAACAGCGGGAAATTTGTTGATTATCGCGGTTTTACGTTCGACGACGTATTGTTAGTCCCCGGCTACAGCGAGGTGGTGCCGTCAGGCGTCAACGTGACGACCAAGCTTACGCCGCAGATAGACCTTAACATACCTATATGCAGCGCGGCGATGGACACCGTCACGGAAGCGCGCCTCGCGATAGCGCTCGCACGCGAGGGCGGTATCGGCATACTGCACAGGAACCTTCCGCTCGAGGATCAGGCGGTCGAGGTCGACAAAGTCAAGCGCTCCGAGTCCGGGGTCATAGTAGATCCGTTCTACCGCCATCCGTCCGACTCCATACGTCAGGCGGTCGAGCTCATGGAGCATTATCACATTTCCGGCGTTCCGGTCGTCGACGACGAGATACGTCTGGTAGGCATCATTACGAACCGCGACCTGCGCTTCGTCACCAACCTTGATCAGCCTATATCCAACGTAATGACGAAGGACCACCTTGTCACCGCTCCCGTCGGCACGACGCTCGACGACGCGAAGAGCATACTCATGGGCTCTAAGGTCGAGAAGCTTCCGATAGTAGACAAGGACAACAAGCTCAAAGGGCTTATAACGATAAAGGATATACTCAAGGCCAAGGCATTCCCGAACGCCGCGAAAGACTGCCACGGACGTCTCCGCGTCGGCGCGGCGATAGGCGTAGGGCACGACGCGAAGGACAGGGCCGCGGCCCTCGTCAAGGCGGGGGTCGACGTCATCGTCGTAGACACGGCGCACGGACACTCCAAGATGGTCATCGACATGGTGGCCTATCTCAGAAAGACCTATCCCGACCTTCCGATCATCGGCGGCAACATCGCCACCTCGGCTGCGGCGGAAGCTCTTATCGAAGCGGGAGCGGACGGCGTAAAGGTCGGAATCGGCCCCGGCTCTATATGCACGACGCGCATCGTCGCCGGCATCGGCGTCCCGCAGGTCGCGGCGGTGATGAACGTCTCCGAGACGGCGCACCGCCTCGGCAAGACCGTCATCGCCGACGGCGGAATCCGTTACTCGGGCGACATCGTCAAGGCGCTCGCTGCGGGCGGCGACGTCGTCATGATAGGCTCGCTCTTCGCCGGAACGGAAGAAAGCCCTGGAGAGCCCGTCATCTACAAGGGACGCTCCTTCAAGAGCTACCGCGGCATGGGCTCGCTCGGAGCGATGAAGGGCGGATGCAGCAAAGACCGCTATTTCCAGGAAGGCGCGACGGAAGACAAGCTCGTGCCGGAAGGCATAGAAGGTATGGTTCCGCACAAAGGGCCGATCTCCGCGGTCATCTATCAGATGGTCGGCGGCATACGCGCGGGCATGGGATACGTCGGCGCGCCGACGATTGACAGACTCCACACCGACTCGCGCTTCGTCCAGGTGACGGCGGCGTCGATGAAAGAAAGCCACCCGCACGACGTGGTGATAACGAAGGAAGCCCCGAATTACTGGGCGGAATAAAATTACAGACGAAGGCGGGCGTTCGAGAGGATCGCCCGCCTTGCGTGATTCCGCGCGTTGCTTTACGCGGCCCGGCGCTTCCTAGCCGGGCCGCGTGGTTTTATAATAAACGCAGAAATAATTTTTGCGAGGTGCAGCGATGGCGATTACTATTGCGACGTTCAACGTAAATTCCGTAAAGAGCCGCATTCCGGTTTTGACCGAGTGGTTCGACAGGGAGGGCGCGCCCGACGTGCTCTGCCTTCAGGAGACGAAGTGCCGCGACGAGGATTTCCCGGCGTATTTCTTCGAGGACTACTACGACCACTGCGTTTTCCGCGGCATGAAGAGCTACAACGG
Source organism: Cloacibacillus sp. An23 (assembly GCF_002159945.1). Taxonomy (NCBI): domain Bacteria; kingdom Thermotogati; phylum Synergistota; class Synergistia; order Synergistales; family Synergistaceae; genus Cloacibacillus; species Cloacibacillus sp. An23. Next base: position 38,747 of record NZ_NFJQ01000002.1, read on the forward strand.
CGTCGCCGTGCTCTCGAAGCGCGAGCCGGACGAGGTGTGGTTCGGCCTCGGCGACGGCGAGGCGGCGGAGCGGGAGGAGTCGGAGAACGCGCGCGTCGCGCTCGCGCGCTTCGGCGAGCTTTTCGTCCTCAACACGTATATCCCGCAGGGCAAAGAGATCGACAACCCTGATTATCCGTACAAGCTGCGTTTTATAGAGCGCGTGCGCGGGTTGCTCGAACGCCGCTGTTCGCCGGAGGGCCTCGTCGTCTGGGTCGGCGACCTCAACGTCGCGCCCACCGACATCGACGTGACGAATCCCAAAAACAAGAAGGATCACGTCTGCTTCCACGAGGATGTGAAAAAGGCGCTCGCCTACGCGATGGAGTGGGGGCTCGTCGATATTTTCCGCGAACATCTGCCTGAGGCTGGTGAATATACTTTCTGGGATTACCGCGTAAAGGAGGCGCTCGCCAGAAATATCGGCTGGCGCATAGACCATGTGCTCGGCACGAAACGCGCCGCGGCGCTTTGCCGTTCGGTGCGTGTCGAACGCGAGCTGCGCGCTCTTGACAAGCCGTCCGACCACACGGCTGTGACGGCGGAGTTCGATATTGAGTTTTAAGGTATTGACAGCGGTAAAAAATATTATATAATTTCTGACGTAGTTTATAGCGACCGAAACCTGTGAGACGGAGATAACGTCTGTCGGGCGCCTACAGAGAGTCCGCGTTGGTGAGAGCGGATGGAACGCAGGCAGGCAAATGGACCGTTGAGGGCGCGGGGAAAGGCGAAAGCCGAGTATGACGCGACGCGTGGGCATGCGTAAGTTGCCGGAGATATGATGGTATCTCGCTAAGAGCACGCGCAAGCGTGAAACAAGGTGGCACCGCGGGAATTTTCAGCCCGTCCTTGGCAGATTAAGAAATCTGCCGGGGGCGGGCTTTTTCGTTCTCCGGCAGGGACAGGGGGTTTTTCAATGTATCCCGAACTGGAGGAAGTGAAGGCGCTAGCGAGGAGCGGAGATTACGGAAGGATACCGGTGTGCCGCGAGCTGTACGCCGACAGATTCACGCCCGTCGAGGTGATGAGGACGCTGCGCGCGGCGGGGAAGCACTGCTTCCTGCTTGAGAGCGCGGAGAACAACCAGCGCTGGGGGCGCTATTCATTCCTAGGCTACGAACCGGCTCTCGAGCTGACCTGCAACGACGGGAAGCTCCGCATCCGCGAGGCCGTCGGCGACGGCGAGACTCGCGAGAGAACGGAGGAGACCGACCATCCCGGCGCAGCCATCCGCGCGGTGCTTAGCGAGCACAAAAGCCCGAAGATCAAAGGGATGCCGCCCTTCTGCGGCGGCCTCGTCGGATATTTCTCGTACGACTATTTCAAATATGCCGAGCCGAAGCTGCGCGGCGGCGAAGAGGCAGGAGATTTCCGCGACGTGGACCTGATGCTTTTCGACAAGGTCATCGCGTTCGACCACTACCGTCAGAAGCTGATGCTTATCGCCGGAGTCCCGGCGAACGACGTCGACGCCGGGTATCTGCGCGCGTGGAAAGATTTGGACGACATGGAGTCGCTGCTCGTGAGCGGGGCGAAGGCGGTGTTCCGTCCGCTGCGTCTCAAGGAAGAGCTCACGCCGCGCTTTTCGAAGAAGGAGTACTGCGGCATGGTCGAACGCGCGAAGAAATATATCCGCGAAGGAGACATATTTCAGGTAGTACTTTCCAATCCGCTGACTGCGGCCGCCGAGGGCAGCCTGTTCGACACCTATCGCGTGCTTCGCACTACGAACCCGTCGCCCTATATGTTCTATTTCTCAAGCGACGACATAGAAATAGCGGGCGCTTCGCCGGAGACGCTCGCACGCCTCGAGGACGGCACGCTCTATACCTTCCCGCTCGCGGGGACTCGCAGGCGCGGAGCGGACGCAGAGGAGGACGCGGCGCTCGAGCGCGAGCTTCTCGCCGACGAGAAAGAGCTCGCCGAGCACAATATGCTCGTAGACCTCGGGCGCAACGATCTCGGGCGCGTCTGCGCGCTGAACAGTGTAAAGGTGGAGCGTTATCTCAACGTGCTGCATTTCTCGCACGTCATGCACATCGGCTCAACGGTGTCTGGACGCCTCCGTCCGGACCGCGACGCGGTGGACGCTGTGGATTCGATACTGCCGGCCGGGACTCTTTCGGGCGCTCCGAAGATCCGCGCCTGCGAGATAATCCGCGAGCTGGAGGGCGCGCGGCGCGGAATTTACGGCGGCGCGGTCGGATATCTCGATTTCAGCGGCAACATGGACACCTGCATAGCGATTCGCCTCGCCTATAAAAAGAACGGGCGCGTCTGCGTGCAGTCGGGCGCCGGCATAGTCGCCGACAGCGTGCCGGAGCGCGAGTTCCAGGAGTGCGCCGACAAGGCGCAGGCCGTGGTCCGCGCTCTGCGCGAGGCGGAAGGAGGACTTTAGACGATGTTTCTGCTCATAGATAATTACGACAGCTTTGCGTACAACCTGTATCAGCTCGTCGGCTCGTTCGTTCCGGACATAATGGTCGCGCGCAACGACGCCGTGACTGCCGACGAAGTGGAGGCGCTCGCGCCGGAGGCTATATTCCTCTCGCCTGGGCCGGGACGTCCCGAGAACGCTGGCGTCTGCCCCGCGCTGGTGCGGCGCTTCGCGGGAAAGATCCCGATTTTCGGCGTCTGCCTCGGGATGCAGGTGATCTGCTCCGCCCTCGGCGGGCGCGTGTCGTACGCGAAGACTCTGATGCACGGGAAAGTTTCGCGCATTTCGCTCGAAGGCGAGAGCGTGCTTTTCAAAGGCTTGGAGAGCGGATTTCCCGCGGCGCGCTATCATTCGCTCGCCGCTGTGGAGAAGAGCCTTCCGCCGGCGCTCAAGGTGACGGCGCGCGCCGGCGACGGCGAGATAATGGCGCTCGAGGACGTTAAGCGCCTCGTCTGCGGTGTGCAGTTCCATCCGGAATCCGTAATGACGCCGGACGGCCCGGCGATGGTTAAGAATTTCATAGACGCCGTCAAAGCAGGGAGGAAATAAAGATGATAAAAGAAGCGATAATAAAACTTTCCAAGAAAGAGGACCTCACCTTCGAAGAGGCGCGCGAGGTCATGAACGAGATAATGAACGGCCAGGCGAGCGGCGTCCAGATGGCGGCCTACCTGACGGCGCTCTCGCTCAAGGGCGAGACGATAGACGAGATAACGGCGTCGGCGGTAGGGATGCGCGAGCACTGCATCAGGCTGCTGCACGACGTGGACGCGCTCGAAATCGTCGGCACCGGCGGGGACAACGCTAACTCCTTCAACATTTCGACGACGGCGGCGCTGGTCATAGCGGCCGGCGGCGTGCCGGTAGCGAAGCACGGAAACCGCGCTGCGTCGTCGAAGTGCGGGGCCGCCGACGTGCTCGAGGCGCTCGGCGTGAACATCACGATTTCGCCGGAGCGCAGCGCGGAGCTCCTGAAGAAGATAAACATCTGCTTCCTCTTCGCGCAGAACTATCACATAGCAATGAAGTACGTCGCTCCGGTGCGCCGCGAGCTCGGCATCAGGACGGTCTTCAACATACTCGGGCCGCTGTCGAACCCGGCGGGCGCGAAGCGCGAACTGATGGGCGTATACGACGAGACGCTCGTCGAGCCGCTCGCCCACGTCATGTCGCGCCTCGGCGTCGTCCGCGGAATGGTCGTCTTCGGGCAGGACAGCCTCGACGAAATTTCAATGAGCGCGCCGACGACGGTCTGCGAGATAAAGGACGGCTGGTTCCAGTCCTACGTGCTCACGCCCGAGGATTTCGGCTACAAGCGCTGCGCCAAGGCCGAGCTCGTCGGAGGCACGCCGGCGGAGAACGCGGGGATAACGAAGTCGATACTCGGCGGAAGCGACCGCGGCCCGAAGCGCAGCGCCGTATGCCTCAACGCCGGAGCCGCGCTCTATATCGGCGGCAAGGCCGCGAGCGTGAAAGAGGGCGTGCGCGCGGCGGAGGAGCTCATCGACTCGGGTGCGGCGATGCGCAAGCTCGAGGAATTTATCCGGGAGAGCAACAGGTGAACATCCTCGCCGAAATAGCGGAAAAAACTAAAGCGCGCGTGGCGGAGGACAAAAAGCGCGTCCCGTCCGCGGAGGTGCGGCGCGAGGCCGAAGCCGCGGCAAAGACCAGAACGCCGCGCGCTTTCGAGAACGCGCTGCGCGGCGGCGGCGTTTCGTTCATCTGCGAGGTCAAGCGCGCCTCGCCGTCGAAGGGGCTGATAGCGGAAGATTTTCCGTACCTCGACATAGCGCGCGATTACGAGGCGGCGGGCGCTGCGGCGATTTCGTGCCTGACGGAGCCGTACTGGTTCAGGGGACGCGACGAATATTTGCGCGAGATAGCGCGCGCCGTGACGATTCCCGTGCTCCGCAAGGACTTCACGATCGACGAGTACATGATATACGCGGCGTCGGCGCTAGGCGCGTCGGCTGTGCTTCTGATAGTTTCGATACTCGACGGCGCGCGGCTGCGCGACTATACGGCGCTCGCGGATGAGCTGAATCTCTCGGCGCTCGTCGAAGTCCACGACGAAGCGGAGACGGAGCTCGCTCTCGGCTGCGGCGCGCGGATAATAGGAGTCAACAACCGCGACCTGAAAACATTCAAGGTAGACATGAACGTGAGCCGCAGGCTGCGCCCGCTCGTACCGCGCGAGATTGTCTTCGTCTCCGAGAGCGGCGTGGACGGCCCCGAGGATATAGAGATCCTGCGCCGCTGCGGCGCGGACGCCGTGCTCGTCGGCGAGAAGCTCATGCGCGCCGCCGACAAGCGCGCGATGCTAGACGAGCTGAGGGGGACGGCACGGTGACGAAAATCAAAATCTGCGGCCTCTCGCGCGAATGCGACATAGATTTCGTGAACCGCGCGAAGCCGGACTACGCCGGGTTCGTAGTGAACTTCCCGAAGAGCCGCAGAAACGTCTCCCCCGATACGGTAAAAAAACTCGCCGCGAGGCTGGCGCCGGGAATAGCCCCGGTCGGCGTATTCGTAGACGAGCGCCCCGAGCTTATAGCGGAGCTGGCAGATTCAGGCGCGATAGCCGCCGCGCAGCTCCACGGCTCCGAGGACGAGGAATATATAAGGAAGCTGCGCGCGCTGTGCTCCATACCAGTGATACAGGCTTTCAGGATAAAAGAGGCGCGCGACGCGGAGCGCGCGGCCCGAAGCTCCGCAGACTACGTTCTGCTTGACGGAGGACAGGGCGAGGGGCGGCGCTTCGACTGGAAATTCGCCGAAAATTTCCCGCGCCCGTACTTCATAGCCGGCGGCCTCGACGCGGAGAACACAGCCGATGTCATAGAGGCGCTGCATCCCTTCGCGGTGGACATGAGCAGCGGCGTTGAGACGGACGGATTTAAAGACAGGAAAAAAATAGAGGCGGCGGTCGCCGCCGTCAGGAGGTTTTCATAAATGAGCAAAGGACGCTTCGGCGTACACGGTGGCCAGTATATTCCTGAGACGCTGATGAACGCCGTAATAGAACTGGAAGAAGCATACAACAGATACAAGGACGACCCCGATTTTCAGAGCGAGCTGACGGCTCTGCTGAACGACTACGCTGGGCGGCCCTCGCGCCTCTACTTCGCGAAGCGCATGACGGACGATCTTGGCGGAGCGAAGATATATCTCAAGCGCGAGGACTTAAACCACACCGGCGCGCATAAGATAAACAACGTGCTCGGGCAGGCGCTGCTCGCCAAGCGCATGGGCAAGACGCGGCTGATTGCCGAGACAGGCGCGGGGCAGCACGGCGTCGCGACCGCGACGGCGGCGGCGCTTTTCGGCATGGAGTGCGAGGTCTTCATGGGGCGCGAGGATACGGAGCGGCAGGCGCTCAACGTCTACCGCATGAGGCTGCTCGGAGCGAAGGTCCACGCGGTGGACAGCGGCACCGGGACTTTGAAGGACGCCGTAAGCGAGACGATGCGCGAATGGACGCGCCGCATCGCCGACACGCACTACGTCCTCGGCTCCTGCATGGGGCCGCACCCCTTTCCGACGATAGTCCGCGATTTTCAGGCAGTGATATCGAAGGAGATAAAGGAGCAGCTCATGGCCGCCGAGGGGCGTCTGCCGGACGCGGTTCTCGCGTGCGTAGGCGGCGGCTCGAACGCGATAGGCGCTTTCTATAACTTCATCGGCGACCCGTCGGTGCGGCTCATCGGCTGCGAGGCGGCGGGGCGCGGCGCGGACACGCCGGAGACTGCCGCGACGATAGCGACGGGGCGGCTCGGCATCTTCCACGGGATGAAATCCTATTTCTGCCAGGACGAGTACGGCCAGATCGCGCCGGTCTATTCGATATCTGCGGGGCTCGACTATCCGGGCATCGGCCCTGAGCACGCCTACCTGCACGACATCGGGCGCGCGGAGTACGTCGCGATAACCGACGACGAGGCCGTGGACGCCTTCGAATATCTCGCCCGCACGGAGGGCATAATCCCAGCAGTCGAGAGCGCGCACGCCGTCGCGCACGCGATGAAGATAGCGCCGCAGATGGATAAAGAACAGATAATCGTCATAAACCTTTCGGGACGCGGCGACAAGGACTGCGCGGCGATAGCGCGCTACAGAGGAGAGGATATACATGAGTAACATCAGACGCGCCTTTGAAAAAGGCAAAGCGTTTATACCTTTTATAACCTGCGGCGACCCTAACCTCGCCGTCACGGAGGAGCTCGCCGTCGCGATGGCGGAGGCCGGGGCCGACCTCATAGAGCTCGGCATCCCGTTCTCCGACCCGACCGCCGAGGGGCCGGTCATTCAGGCCGCGAGCGGCCGCGCGCTCAGAGGCGGCGCGACGACGGACAAAATACTCGAAACGGCGCGCCGCATCCGCGAGCGCATCAAAACGCCGCTCGCCTTCATGACCTACGCGAACGTCGTCTTCTCATACGGCCCTGAGCGCTTCGCCGAAGCCGCGGCCGCAGCCGGAGTCGACGGGCTGATACTGCCCGACGTGCCGTTCGAGGAAAAAGAGGAGTTCGCCGCGCCGTGCCGCAAATTCGGCGTCGAGCTCGTCTCGCTGATAGCGCCGACATCGCATGAGCGCGTCTCCATGATAGCGCGCGAGGCCGAGGGCTTCGTCTACTGCGTTTCGTCGCTCGGAGTGACGGGCGTGCGCGGCGCGATAACGACGGACGTCGGCGCGATGGTGCGCCTCGTCAAGAAAGAGAAGGATATTCCCTGCGCCGTCGGCTTCGGCATCTCTACGCCGGAGCAGGCCGCGAAGATGGCCGCACTCTCCGACGGCGCGATAGTCGGCAGCGCGATAGTGAAGCTCTGCGAAAAATACGGAGACGAGGCCGTTCCGCACGTCGCGCGCTACGTGCGCGAGATGGCGGAGGCCGTGCACGGCGCGTAGATTTTTACACAGGCGATACGGAAACGAACTGCGGACGGCGCTCGCGCTCCGTCCGCTTTTTCGCGCTTGACGCCACGCGGGGAACTTTATGCTAAAATTACCTGTGTTAAGAGCGCGGAAGGAGGCTCGCCCCGCGATGATCCGCTGTACGAAGATGAACGGAAACGGCAACGACTTCATAGTGATAGACAATATGGCTCGCGGCTTCGGTACGGACGAGCTGTCGCGTCTCGCGCGCAAGCTCTGCCGCCGCGGCCTGTCGGTCGGCGCGGACGGCCTGCTCGCCGCGGAGCCGTCGGACTGCGCTGACTTTAAGATGCGTCTTTTCAACAGCGACGGATCTGAGGGCGAGATGTGCGGCAACGGCGCGCGCTGCATCGCGCGCTACGCTTTCGAGAAAGGGATAGTGCGGTTCCCGTCGATGCGTTTCGAAACGCTCGGCGGAGAGGTGCGCGCTTCGGTTCACGGCAGCGCGGCGTCGCTGGAGCTCTCTCCGGTTTTGCTGGACGAAGCCGTGCATTCGACTGTCGAGGCGGAGAGCGGCCTGTACGAATACACCTACCTGACCGTCGGCGTCCCGCACGCCGTAATATTCGAGCCGGAGCACAGCCGCGGCTTCGCTGACTACGCGCCGCTCGGCCGCGCGATAAGGCAGCGGGCGGACCTCTTCCCGCACGGCGCGAACGTGAACTTCGCGGCGGTCACGAAGGATGGCCTCGACGTGATGACATACGAGCGCGGCGTCGAAGATATGACGCTCTCGTGCGGAACCGGCTCCACGGCTTCGGCGGTAGCGGCCTACATGCTCGGCCTCTGCGGCCCCGAAGTGCGCGTGACGAACCCGGGCGGCGTGAACGTCGTGAAGCTCGCATTTTCCGAGGACGGACGGACCGTTTATCCGAAGCTCGAGGGCGCGATGCTGATGACCGCCGAGCTTGAAATTCTTCCCGAGGCTCTTGTATGATAAGGAAATTATTGCCGCAGGCAAATGATTCATGGAGGTAGTTGCAATGCCTAAACCTTGGTGGCGCGAGACGATAGAGACCGTGCTCTGGGCGGTAGTCCTCGCGCTGATACTCCGCACGTTCGTTGTGCAGGCTTTCTGGATTCCGAGCGGTTCCATGATACCGACGCTCGAGATAGGCGACAGGGTGCTCGTCCTTAAATTCTGGTACCATCTCCCGAACAACGGCCCTGAGCGCGGCGACATAGCCGTCTTCAAATATCCGGTAGACCCGAGGCGAGACTTCGTTAAGCGCGTCATAGGGCTGCCCGGCGACACGGTAGAGATGCGCAACGGCACCGTCTTCGTCAACGGAACGGAAGTATTCGAGCCTTACGTGAAGAACACCGACAGCTACAACATGGCGCCGGTAAAGGTGCCGGATGGCCATTACTTCTGCCTGGGAGACAACAGGCCTAATTCACAGGACGGACGGTTCTGGGGCTTCGTCCCCGAAAACTTCCTGCGCGGCCCGGCCGTCTTCAGATACTGGCCGCTGTCGCGCATAGGGACGCTGGAATAGACGGCCGATGCCCCGCACGGTATGGTACCCGGGCCATATGGCGAAGGGGAGGCGGCAGCTGGAGGCTCTGGCCTCCGCCGTCGATCTGCTGATTGAGGTGCGCGACGCGCGTGCGCCGCGGCTCACCTCGTCGCCGATGCTTTCGCTCTTCAAAGGAAAAATAGAGACGGCGGCGGTGCTTTCCAAAGCAGACCTCGCCGACGAAAAGATCACTCGAGAATGGTCTTCTTACCTTAAAAGCCGCGGGCTTCCGGCGTGGGCGCTCGACCTCCGTAAGGGCGGGGCGAACGCCGTGCGCACCGCGCTTGCGAAGAAAAAGCCGTCGTTCCGCGACCTGCGAGTCGCCGTCGTCGGCACGCCGAACGTCGGCAAATCCATGCTGATAAACCAGCTCGTCGGACGCAGGGCCGCGCGCGTCGGCGGCATCCCCGGCGTCACGAAAGGCGTATCGTGGTTCGGCGGCAACGGATTTCTGCTCGTAGACTCGCCGGGCATCCTCGACCCGCACGCCGACGCCCGCGCGCACCGCATGATTTCGTGGATAGGCTCGTCGCGCAGCCAGGTCATCGGCAGCTTCGAGGAACATGCTAAGGACTGCATAGAATTTCTCATTCGTAAAAATTTATGGAGCGGCGTCGAAAATTTGTGGGGCGTAGCCCCTGGCGGCGCGCCGGTTGAGATTCTCGAACAGGTCGGTCGGAGGCTCGGACGTCTCGCGCCCGGCGGCGCGGTCGATATGGAGGGCGCGGGGCGCGCGTTTCTCGACGCGCTCGCGAACGGGAAGTTCGGGCGCATGAGCTTCGAGCGTCCAGGCGACGCGCCGCTCTGGGAGGAGCTGTGAGCTTGCCTCCCTACGTCATAGCCGGGACCGACGAAGCCGGACGCGGCCCTCTCGCAGGGCCTGTCGTCGCGGCGGCCGCCGTGCTAACCGCCGGGCAGCGCGAGAGGCTTCTGTCTCTCGGCCTCAACGATTCCAAGAAACTTACGCCTAAAAAACGTGAAAAGATATTCGCGGCGATGTGCGAGGCCGGCGTCGAATGGCGCGCTCAGGCGGCCTCGCCGCGCGTCATAGACAGGATAAATATATTGAACGCCTCGCTCTGGTGCATGAAGCGCTCGGTCGAACGGCTGCGCCTCCGCCCCGACCTCGTGCTCGTAGACGGCAACCGGCTCGTCCCGGGGCTCGCCGTCCGTCAGAAGGCCGTGATAAAGGGCGACTCGCGCGTGCCGGCGATAGCCGCGGCATCCGTCGCCGCGAAGGTGCTGCGCGACCGCGTGATGGAGGCGCTCGACAAAATTTATCCGCAGTATCAGTTTTCAAAGCACAAGGGATACCCGAGCGCGCTGCACAGGGCGCTAGTCGCCGAGTACGGGCCTTCTCCCGTCCATAGGCTGTCGTTCAGAGGAGCGGGCGGCGTTGAGGATTGACGCGAAGGTGCGACGCGCTCTTGAAAAATCAGTCGCGCACCAAACGCGGCCCGTTTCCGGCGGCGCCGGTTTGCGCGAAAAAGGCGGAAAGGCCGCGCATCTGGCTTTCGGAGCCGCCGGAGAGGAACTCGCGGCCCGTTACCTCGCTGGACTCGGATATAGGATAATAGACAGGAACGTCCGCGTCGGACACTGCGAGATAGATTTGATTGCACGCGACGGGGAAGAGCTCGTCTTCACCGAAGTCCGCGCGCGGCGCGACAATCCGGTGGCCGCGCCCGAGGACACAGTTGGCCCGGTCAAGCTCGAAAGGCTCGTGCGCGCGGCCTCGCTGTGGACGCAGCGGATGAATTATGAAGGATTCTGGCGGATAGATCTCGTCGCCGTCACGTCGTTCGACGGCGGCGAAATGAAGCTCGAACATATAAAAAGTATAACGGAGCCGATATCATGAGGAACATAGCGGGACTTACGCTTCGCGGCATGACCGGCGCGGCGGTCGAGGTGGAGGCCGAAATAACCGGAGGAATGCCGACCATTTCGGTCGTCGGACTGCCCGACGCCGCCGTCAAGGAGGCGCGCGAGCGCGTGCGTGCGGCGCTGCGCACGGTGGACGTCCTGCTCAAAGGGCGCGTCTCGGTCAATCTCGCGCCCGCCGACCTGCCGAAGGAGGGCGCTATGCTCGACCTGCCCATCGCCGTCGCTCTGGCCGAGAAGGCCGGGCGCGTGCGGACGGAGCGCCCCGCGCTCTATATAGGCGAGCTCGCGCTAGACGGCAGGCTTCGCGGCGTGCGCGGCGCCGTCCCCGCGGCGTTCTTCGCGCGCGAACACGACATGGAACTTTTCGTCCCGTCAGAAAACGCGGACGAGGTGTCTATAGTCGGCGGAGTGCGCGCGCACAGCGCGCCGGATCTGAAAAGTCTGATAATGCACCTGCGCGGCGAGAAAACTCTGGAAACGATAGAAAAGCGCGAGATAGTCTGCGGCGAGCCCGTTGCCGATCCCGACTTCTCTGAGATAAAGGGACAGGCCGCCGCAAAGCGCGCTCTCGAAATCGCCGCGGCGGGCCATCACAACATACTGTTCATAGGCTCTCCGGGCTCAGGCAAGACGATGCTTGCGAAGGCGCTCAGAGGCATACTGCCGCCGCTCGACGACGAAGAGCTTATGGAGGTCATGCTTCTTCGCAGTACGGCGGGGCTGCCTTTCGTCCTAAGCCGCGAACGCCCGTTCCGCGCCGTCCACCACACCGCGACGACGGCGGCGATATGCGGCGGCGGCTCGTGGCTGCGCCCCGGCGAGATAAGCCTCGCCTCGCGCGGCGTGCTTTTCCTAGACGAGTTCCCGGAGTTCCAGCGCGACGTGATAGAGGCTCTGCGCCAGCCGCTTGAGGACGGCTCGATAACCGTCAGCCGCGTCTCGGGCAGCGTCAGCTATCCAGCCAGGGTGCTCGTCGTCGCGGCCTGCAACCCCTGTCCCTGCGGCTTCGCGGGAGACCCGGAGCGGAAGTGCGTATGCAGCGCCGCGTCGCTCGAACGCTACCGGCGCAAGCTCTCCGGCCCGATACTCGACAGGATAGACCTTCACGTCACCGTGCCGAGGCTGACGCCGGAGGAGCTGGTCTCGCTAGGCGAGAGCGGAGGGGAGACCAGCGCGGAGGTGCGCGCCCGCGTGACGGCTGCGCGCGAAATACAGCGCGCGAGATGGAAGCCTTTCGGCTTCCGATACAACGCCGAAATACCTGAAAAATTCCTACGGCGCAACGCTTCGATGAAGCCTGAGGTGCGCGCCTTCATACTCGAAACTCTCAAGCGCGTCAAACTCTCGGGGCGCGGCCTCTCGCGCGTGCTGCGCGTCGCGCGGACGATAGCCGACCTCGAAGACGCGCCGCAGATAGAGATACGCCACGTCGCCGAGGCGGCGGGGTACCGCGAAGGGGAGGCGACGTCGTGGATGAACGCCTGAAATTCCTGCTGCTGCTGAACTGCGTCAATGCGAACTCGCAGGCGCTCGCGAAATTCGCTGCGCTGGGCGCGCCGTACTGCGAGCTGTGGCGTCCGTCGAAAATAGACGCGGCGGCGACGGTATTCACCGAAAAGCAGCTTGCGCGCATACTCGACGCGGAATCGCGCGCGTGGCCCGAAAAAGAGGCGGAACGAGCGGCGAGGCTCGGCGCGAGGATAGTTACGATAGACGACGCAGAATACCCGGAGCGGCTGCTCGACCTCCGGGACGCGCCGCTCGTCCTATACGTCCGCGGAAACTGCCGGAAAATGCCGGAGAAATGCTTAGCCGTAGTCGGCACGCGGCGGACAGGGGCTTACGGCAGAGCGGTCGCCCGCTCGATAGGCGAAGCCTGCGCGCGTTACGGCGTGGCTCTGGTCAGCGGAGGAGCTTTCGGCGTAGACGGTGAGTCTCAGGCGGCCTGCGCGTCGGCATGCGGGACAACCGTCGCGGTCATGGGCACCGGTATCGACGTCGCATACCCCGCGTCGAACCGCGCACTTTTCGAGCAAATATGCGAACGCGGCGCGCTCGTCACGGAATTTCCGATAGGCGCGGGCGGCGACCCGTGGCATTTCCCGCAGCGCAACCGCATAGTCGCGGCTCTCGCCGAAAAGGTGATAGTCGTCGAAGCGCCGCTCAAAAGCGGTTCTATGATAACCGCGCGTCTTGCGCTCGAACTTGGGCGCGAAGTATGGGCTGTGCCTGGACGCATCTTCGACGCGAACGCCGAGGGGACGAATTCGCTCATTTACGACGGAGCGTTCCCTTATATAAATGAAAAAACCTTCTTCGAATCGTACGGAGTGAGCGCGGACGGGGAAACGGGCGGCGGACGCGCAGAAACTCCAGCCGCCGCTCTCGAAGGCGAAGAAAAGAAAATTTTTGACTATCTTGCGGCGAACGGAGAAAAAACGATTGACAATATATCCGTTGCCGTTAAAATGAGCGCCGCTGACATTTTGAAAAATATCACGCTGCTGTCCGCGAAAGGGCTGGTCTACATGCCGTCGGCGGGACGGTACGGCGTAAGGGGCAATTTATAAAAGAGAGGTGGGGCTGCGATGGCCGTCAGAAAAAAAGCCGCGGAGGAAGCGGCGGCGACCGGCGAAGCTGAGAAGGGCGCGGCGAAAAAATCTTCCGCGAAGAAAACCGTGAAGAGCGCCGCGGCGAAAAAGGAGACAGCCGTCAAAAAAACGACGGCGGCGAAAAAAAGCACGGCGAAAAGCGCGGCCGAAAAGACCGAAAAAGCCGCGTCCGCGAAAAAAACGCCCGCGAAGAAAGCTTCTTCCAAAACCTCGGCGAAGCTGCAGAAATTCGCGCAGTACGAGGGAAAGACGCTCGTTATAGTCGAGTCTCCCGCGAAAGCGAAAACTCTTGAAAAAATACTCGGTCCGAAATACCGCGTACTCGCCAGCATAGGGCACGTGCGCGACCTGCCTAAAGGGCGCATGGCGATAGACGTCGAAAACAGCTTCGAGCCCGAGTACATACAGGTGCGCGGCAAAGCCGACCTCATAAAGACGCTAAAAGGCGCGTCGTCTGCGAGCGCCGGGACCCTGCTTGCATCCGACCCCGACCGTGAGGGCGAGGCGATAGCGTGGCACCTTGCTACGCTGCTGGACATAGACACTAACAAACAGTGCCGCATAAGGATGCACGAGATAACGAGCCACGGCGTAAAAAGCGCAATAGCCTCGCCCGACGTGATAAACATGAACCTCGTCGAAGCGCAGCAGGCGCGCCGCGTGCTTGACCGCCTCGTCGGCTACGAGCTCAGCCCGCTGCTCTGGTACAAAGTGCAGCGCGGCCTCTCCGCGGGGCGCGTACAGTCCGTTGCGCTGCGCATAGTCTGCGAGCGTCAGGAAGAGATAGAAAAATTCATTCCGGAGGAATACTGGCTGATCGACGTAGCGGCCTCAAGCCTCGACGCCGCGCGCGCCTACAAACTCCGCGTCGAAAAATACGAGGGCAAACCCGTGACTATAGGCAGCGAGGAAGAGGCGAATAAGGCAGAGGCCGCGATACGCGCCGGCAGGTTCGTCGTAGACGATTTCGGAACGAAGGAAAGCCGCCGCCAGCCGAACCCGCCCTTCAAGACCAGCACCCTCCAGCAGGAAGCCTCGCGCCGCTGCGGCTTCGCCCCGCGCCGCACGATGCGGATAGCGCAGGCTCTTTACGAAGGCGTAGAGATACCGGGACGCGGCCCGACCGGGCTCATAACCTACATGCGCACCGACAGCCTGCGGCTCGCGCCGGAGGCGCTGGAAGCGTCGCGCGCCTTCATACGCGAGAATTTCGGCGAAAACTACCTGCCTTCGTCGCCGAACGAATACACGCCGAAAGGCAAGGCTCAGGACGCGCACGAGGCGATACGCGCGACCGACGCCTCCCTAACGCCGGAATCGGTCAAGCCGTATCTGACGCCGGAGCAGTACAGGCTCTACGAGCTTATATGGAGCCGCTTCATAGCGAGCCAGATGAAGGACGCCGTCGTCGCGCGCACGAACCTCACATGCAGCTCCGCCGGCTATCAGATGAAACAGTCCGGCGTCGTCGTCACCTTCGACGGCTGGGGCAAAGTTTACCCGCTCGGCATCAAAGACGTTACTATCGAGCCGGCAGTGAAGGGCGAGACGCTCGGCATCGACGGCGTGGAGAAAGAGCAAAAATTCACCCAGCCGCAGCCTCAGTACACGGAGGCCGGCCTTGTCAAAGCCCTTGAAGAAAAGGGCATAGGCCGTCCTTCGACATACGCGACGATCATAGAAACGCTGTTCGCACGCGGCTACGTAGACCGCGGCGAGGAAGACAAGAGGCTCAACCCGACGAAGCTCGGGCGTCTCGTCAACAATTTCCTCGTCAGATACTTCCCTACGCTCATCAACGTAGGCTTCACGGCCGAGATGGAAAAAGAGCTCGACCAGGTAGAGTCGGGCGACATAGAATGGAAAAAGTTGATGGCCGACTTCTGGCACGGCTTTAAGCCGGCCGTGGACGAAGTCGCGGCCCACGGCGAAAGCATGAGGCCGGAGCCCGAGCTGATAGGCGAGAAATGCCCGGAATGCGGCAAAGACCTGATAATCAAGCGCGGGCGCTTCGGCGAGTTCATCGCCTGCACCGGCTACCCTGAGTGCCGCTACACTCGCAAGATAGTCAAGGGCACCGGCATAAAATGCCCGAAGTGCGGCGAAGGCGAGCTGATACGCCGCAAGGCAACGAAAGGAAAGATGGCGGGGCGCTTCTTCTACGGCTGCAACCGCTATCCTGACTGCGACTACGTGGCGTGGAAGAAGCCAGGCAAGGAAGAAAACGCTCATGGCGCGGTCGAGGCGGCGGACGATGTCACAGACATGTAAGACCGTCACCGTCGCGGGCGGCGGACTCTCCGGCTCCGAGGCCGCGTGGCAGCTCGCGCGGCGCGGCGTGAAGGTGCGCCTCTACGAGATGCGCCCGAACAAGATGACCCCTGCGCACGAGACGGGGCTGCTCGGCGAGCTCGTATGCAGCAACTCGCTCGGCGGGGAAAAGACTACCACGACCGCGGGGATACTGAAGGCCGAACTCTCGCGCATGGGCAGCCTCATAATGGAATGCGCGGAGCGCTCGCGCGTCCCCGCCGGCAACGCGCTCGCCGTCGACCGCGAGGGCTTCGCCGCGATGATAGACGAAAAAATTTCAAATCACCCGAACATCGAGCTCGTGCGCGAGGAGCTGACGGAACTCCCCGAAGAGCCCGCCATAATCGCGACCGGGCCGCTCACGAGCGCGGCGATGGCGGAAAAGCTGGCTTCGCTGACGGGCGAGGAATTTCTGTACTTCTACGACGCGGTCGCGCCGATAGTAGACGTATCCACCGTCGATATGACGAAGGCGTTCAAGGCAAACCGCTACGGCGACGAGGGCGACTACATCAACTGCCCGATGAACGAAGAAGAATACAAAATCTTCTGGCGCGAACTAGTGAACGCCGAGACGGCGCCGCGCCACGATTTCGAGGTGGAGCAGATGCGCCACTTCGACGGCTGTCTGCCCGTCGAGGTCATAGCGAAACGCGGCGAGCAGACGCTGCTCTTCGGCCCGCTGCGCCCCGTCGGCTTCGAAGCGGCGAACCGGGGAGAAACTCCATACGCCGTCGTGCAGCTGCGGCAGGACAACAGCGAAGGGACGCTCTTCAACATCGTCGGCTTCCAGACAAACCTCAAATGGGGCGAGCAGGAGCGCGTCTTCCGCCTCATCCCCGCGCTGCGCGGCGCCGAGTTCGTGCGCAAGGGCGTGATGCACAGAAACCTCTTCGTCTGCGCGCCGCGCGTGCTTGACGGCTGCCTGCGCTTCAACGGGCGTGAAGCGCTCTACATAGCGGGACAGGCCTCCGGCGTCGAAGGCTACCTTGAAAGCACTGCGACGGGGCTGGCCGCCGCAGTATTCGCCTATGCGCAGCTTCGCGGCGAAGCCATGCCCGAATTCCCGAAAGAGACCGCCGTCGGCTCTCTGCTGAACTACCTGCGCACGGCGCTGCCGGAGAGCTTCCAGCCGATGAACGTCAACCTCGGCATATTCCCGCGCCTCGGCAAGAAAAAGATACGCAAACGTACCGAGCGCTGCGAGGCGTACGCGCGCCGCTCGCTCGAAGCGCTCGGCAGATTCATCGAGGAACGCGCGGAGCTCTTCCCCGCATAAGGCAGAAGCCGCCGCCCTCGTAACTAAGTGACATTCGCCGCCGGACTCTGCGTCCGGCGGTTTTGCATCACGCCGGAGACGCAAGGTAGTTGGCTGAATCTTTTATATTTGACGTTTACTTGTGAATTTTCTTAAAATTTTCCTTGATATTTACAATTTTCCTGCTAGAATACCTGTCATGACGGAGAATATTTCTGAGAGCATCGAGCTATACATAAACTATCTGCGCGCTCTCGGCAAGTCGGAGAACACGCTGATAAATTATCGGGTAGATTTGCGGCACTTCAGCGATTATCTCGATGGGCAGGGAATAAGCGACGTTTCTGAGATAGACGCCAGAGCCGTGAGGATATTTCTAAGCAGCATACTCGGCGTCGGCGAAGCCAAGACTTCCGCCTCGCGCAGGCTTTCGGCGGTCCGCGGATTCACAGCCTGGCTCGCCGATACTGGAAAGGCGGCCGGCGACGCGTCCGCAGGCATGAAAGGACCGAAGAAACCGGAAGCCCTGCCTCGCGCAATAACGTACGCCGACGTCGACAGGCTTCTGACGCAGGGGCCGGACGAGACCTCGGAGTATTACAGGCGCGACAGGCTCGTGCTCGAGCTTCTTTACGGGGCCGGGCTGCGCGTCTCTGAGCTCATAGGACTGACGTGGGACAACGTTGAGCTTGATGAGCGCGTGCTGCGCGTAATGGGAAAGGGCTCGAAGGAACGCCTTGCCCCTTTCGGCGTTCCGGCACAGAGGCTGCTTGCAGAGTGGCGCGACATCACATGCGTGGAGGCGGAAAGTCCCGTCTTCCCGTCGGACAAGGGGGCCGAGCGGCTCACCGTCAGGACGGTCGGCAGAATCGTCACGCGCGCCGCGCGGCGGGCCGGACTGCACGGCGTCACGCCCCACACTCTGCGCCACTGCTACGCCACGCACATGCTGGAGAACGGGGCGCCTCTCAAGGTCGTGCAGGAACTTCTCGGCCATGACAGCATCGCTGCGACGCAGCGCTATCTGAAGATAACTCCGTCGCAGATTAAGAAAAGCTACACGTCGGCTCATCCGCTCGCATCGGCGGAAGAGAGCGCCGATTCAGTCGAAGAGGCATAATTTCAAGGAGGACTTATCATGAACACACCCAGAGAACTTATCGAGAACCGTCCTAAGATAACAGACGAATCCGCAATGCAGGACCTTCTTGAGAAAACGCGAGTCGTAAGCCGCGTACTCCAGGCGCGCAAGGATCGCGGCATCCCAGATTACCCGAAGCTCGCGCGGCTTCTGTGCGACCTTTCGGCGGCGAACACGTACATCATCAGCAAGGATGGGCGCATACTCGGCTATGCATGGACGAGCGAGTACGACTGCCCGCTAATGGCCGAGATACTGATAAACGGAGAAATGCCGCCGGCCTATGTGGAAAAGGCGAACCAGATACACGAGTCCGTGCTCAACCATACGGACCACGGCCTCTGCGCGTACGCAGACCAGCCGTGCGCATATTCAAACAAGCACGTCGTCATGGTGCCTATAAACGGCGCGGGCGACAGGCTCGGCACCCTGATACTCGCGCGCTTCGGCTATCCGTTCGACACGCGCGACCTCGTCCTCGCAGAATATCTCTCGACGGTCGTCGGGCTCGAGATTCTCAACGACCGCGGCAAATCCATCGAGGAGCGCGGACGCGAGCGCCTCGTCGTTCAGATGGCGATGCGCGCGCTTTCATATTCCGAGGTCGAGTCCGTCCGCCATATCATAGAAGATCTCGGCGGGCCGGAGGGCGTCGTCGTAGCCAGCAAGGTAGCCGACCGCGTCGGCGTCACCAGAAGCGTCATAGTCAACGCGCTGCGGAAGCTCGGGAGCGCCGGCATAATCGAAAGCCGGAGCCTCGGCATGAAGGGCACGTACATAAAGGTGCTGAGCCCGCTCTTCCTTGAAGAGCTCGGCATCACGCCGTCGAAATAGCCGGAGGGAGGCGTTCTGCGATGAAGGCGAGAGTTCTTATAGCCGACGATTCCGTGCATATGCGGATGATATTGAAGGAAATGCTTGTGCGCTGCGGCTGCGAGGTCGTGGGGGAGGCCGAGGACGGCGCGGAGGCCGTCCGGATGTATGACGAGCTGATGCCTGACGTCGCGACGCTCGACATCAGCATGCCGAAGATGGACGGCATCGCGGCTCTCAAGGCGATAAAGGCGAAGCATCCAAACGCGAGGCTGGTCACGGTCGGCGCGATGAATCAGCAGAAGCTCGTCATCGAAGCGGTCCGCGCGGGGACGTCAGGCTTTTTCCTGAAGCCGTTCCAGTCCGAGCGCGTGGCGGAGGCAATCGAACGGGCGCTGAAATAGACGCAGCGCGCGGAAATATGGTACAATTCGCCATGTGGCTCTTAAATGGGCGTGCATAAGTTTATCGGCTTTTTTAAACACACATTTTTGGAGGTAATAACCAAACATGGCAGAGAAGTTGGCGGCAGCGGCGCCCGCTGTAAGCGTAGGGGAAACGGTCAGCGGAACGGTGGAGCACATCGCGCCCTATGGGGCTTTCGTGAGGCTCGAATCGGGGCAGAAGGCGATGGTCCATATCTCGGAGCTTTCCCACAACTACGTGAAAAAGGTGGAGGACGTGCTCGAGCAGGGACAGACGGTGACGGCGAAGGTCATCAAGATAGACGACAAGGGACGCATCGACCTGTCCATCAAGGCAATGCAGGTCCGCGAAATGCGCCCGCCGGCGCGCCGCGAAGAGGATTTTGAAAAGAAGCTCGCTGGATTCATGAAGTTCAGCGACGAAAAGATCGCCGACCTGAACAGCAAAAGCAAAGACCCGCGCGGCTCGAAAAGGCGCAGCGGCAACAGCTTTTCGGGAAGAAGATAAAATTGTCGGAAACGGCGGAATTCAGGCCGGAGGGGATCTCTCCTCCGGCCTTTTGGAGCGAGCTGCGAGACGGGGACGCCGAGGCGCTCGCTTTACAGAATAGGGGGCGGCCTTTCGCTTCGTCCGAGGTGCTGGCCGTCGCGCGGCGCTGCCGCTTCGGCTTCCCCCAGGCCGTCGTCTCGGCCCCTCTCTCTCGCGACGTGCGTCCCTTCCCGACGCTTTTCTGGCTCACGTGCCCGTTTCTCAAACATCGCTGCGGCGAGCTTGAATCGTTGCAGAAAATCTCGGAGCTTGAAAAAGTTTTCGAATCGATGCCCGGCGAGATAGGGCGCTACCACGCGGACTACGCCGCGCTGCGCCTGTCGCTCGTCCCTCGGGATGCGCGCGAAAAGCTTGAGCGTACGAACCCCGCGATGCTCGCCGTACTCGCTGAGAGCGGCGTAGGGGGCATCAGCTACGCCGGCGGGTGCGCCGCGCCGAAATGCCTGCATCTCCAGACCGCCGCGTGGCTCGGCATGGGCCGCCACCCCGCGTCGGAATGGCTTGCGGCGGAGATAGGCCCGCTCGAATGTGCTTCCGGCGTCTGCGCTTCCTTTAATTGACGGCGTCCGGATTAGCTTCGTCTGACGCGGCGCGCTTTACGCGCATCTGTATCTCGGTGAGAAATTCATCTTCGAGCATCGTGTCTCTGTTGTCTATCTCGTAAAGCTCGAACGGTTCTCCGGCTGCGGAAAAGCCGTGGGCCGCGGCGTAATCCGCAAGCTCGCGCAGCCGCTTTGCGTTCTGTTCGTAGCCTCCGCGATAGAAGTACGACATATATTCGCCCGCCGGAAGCGTGAAGCAGTCGCCGCACGGCTCGTCAAGGACGAAGAATACGGAGTCGTACACGTTGGCGCGCCCCTCGGCGAGAGCTTCGGCTGAGAAAAACGCGCCTATCGTCTGATTGCCGAGGTCGCGTATCTTGTCCGCGTGCTTCATGTGCAGCTTCTTTATAACGAAGTCCATCTCCTCGTCCCTTGTTATGCGCTCGCTTATCCTCACGCAGTACCGTTCCGGAAATTTTTTGACGGCGGGCGCGCCCGCCTTTATCCTCCGCGCCGCCGAGAGTACGGCTATGCGTTCCTCGATGAGTTCCTTTTTCAGAGCGAGCTCGCGCAGACGCTCCGAAAGTATGCCGCTCTCGCGACGCAGAAGATCGAGAGTCTTGCCTACGTTCTGCCCTTCGAGATATTCTTTCGCCTGCGCCACGGAAAAGTCGAGCGCCATAAGGTCGCGCAGCACGCTCAGCTTATATATGTCCTTGAGGCCGTAGAGCCGGTATCCGTTCTCGCCTCGCTTCGGCGTTATTATTCCCGCGCGCTCGTAATAGCGCAGAGAGTCCGCGCCTATCCCGTAAAGCTTTGAAATCTCGCTGATCTTGTAATAATCTTTCATCTTCTTCGCGCCTCCGCCGGGTCCCGCTCTTGACCTTAGTATTATGCCAGAGTTTATATTATCGTCACAGGGGGTAGTTAAGATGTTCAAGACGAACATGAAAGACATCGCAAAAGCCGTGCGCGGATGCGCCGCGCCGCTCTCGCTGAAGCAGGCGGTTTTCATCGTGATAGGGACGGCCATATCGTCCTTCGGAGTTTACAACATTCATCAGCAGTCGGGCATAACGGAGGGCGGCGTCATCGGCCTGATCCTGCTGGCGAACCGCTGGCTCGGGTTGTCCCCGTCGATAGCGACGCCTATACTCGACGCCGCCTGCTATCTGTTCGCGTTCAGATACCTCGGAGGGCGTTTCCTTTTCCTCTCCGTCGCCAGTACCGCGAGTTTGACTTTGCTTTTCCGTATATGGGAACAGTTCCCGCCTTTCCTGCCTGACATGTCCGGTGTGCCGCTCGCCGCGGCCCTGCTCGGCGGCCTATTCGTCGGGGCTGGCGTCGGCCTCGTAGTGCGCGGAGGAGGCTCGTGCGGCGGCGACGACGCACTCGCGCTCACCATCTCGCACATAACGAAATGGCGCATCGCGCGCGCCTATCTGCTGACGGACATAACGGTGCTCGTGCTGTCGCTCTCGTACATACCTGCGGCCCGCATTGTGTTCTCGCTCGTATCGGTCACTGTGTCGTCCTTTCTCATAGATTTCATACAGAGGTTCGGGACGTGCCGCGGGGAGGCGAACGTCTGACGGCGGCGCATACGCGGAGGGATTTTAACGGAACGGCCCGGACGCTTGAAAAAATAATCAAAGGTGCTAGAATGCTCTCGCTGAGTGCGCGCATGCGCCCGGTTCTAAAAATATTTTATTATCAGGAGCGGGTAAAATGTTGCTGTTCAGAGGCAGAGTAAGGTCGATCCATCAGAATAGAAACAGCCAGCGTAAGTACGCCATAAATATGTGCAGCGGGCGGATCATGCCGAAGATGCTGCTCTTCGCGATCCCAGTCATGCTCACGAGCATTCTGCAGCTTCTGTTCAACGCCGCGGACATAATAGTCGTCGGACGCTTCGCCGGCGACAACTCGCTCGCGGCGGTAGGCTCGAACTCGTCGCTCATAGGGCTGATGACCAACCTCTTCGTCGGGCTCTCGATAGGAACGAACGTGCTCGTCTCGCGCTATTTCGGCTCGAAGGACGGCGAGGGCATCTCCAAGGCCGTTTCGACTTCGATACTAGTCGCGGTCGTCAGCGGCGTGTTCCTCACGCTGCTGGGCGTCATATTCGCGCGCAAGATACTGATACTCATGAAAACGCCGCCCGAGGTCCTCGGGCTCGCGACGCTCTATCTCGTCATATACTTCTTCGGCATGACGCCGATGATGATTTACAACTTCGGCAGCGCCGTGCTGCGGGCGAGCGGCGACACTCGCCGCCCGCTCGTCTACCTTTCCATAGCTGGCATGATAAACGTCGTGCTGAACCTGTTCTTCGTCATCTACCTGCACCTCGACGTGGCAGGCGTCGCGATAGCGACGGTCATATCTCAGTGCGTCTCCGCCGCGCTCGTGCTCCGCTGCCTCTCGCGCGAGGAGGGGCCGATGCGGCTGACGCTCTCAAAGGCGCGCATAGACCTTGAAAGCCTTGCGAAGATCATGCGCATCGGCGTTCCGGCAGGGCTTCAGGGAGTGCTATTCTCGTTCTCGAACGTCGTGATACAGTCATCCATCAACAGCTTCGGAGCGATCGTCATGGCCGGCAGCAGCGCCTCCGACAATATCGAGATGTTCGTATATTTCTCGATGGAGGCCTTTTACCAGGCTACTATATCCTTCACGAGCCAGAACATGGGCGCCGGCAAGATAGACCGTGTCTATAAGGTGCTCAAGACCGGCGTGATATGCAGCGTAGTAGCCGGAGTCGTATTCGGCGTTATAGTCGTCACCTTCAGCCATCAGCTTCTCGGCATATACACATCTAGCGAGGCCGTCATAGCCGTCGGCGAAGAAAGAATAAGGATAATAATCCTTACCTACGCCCTCTGCGGACTGATGGAAGTCATGGGCGGCGTCATGCGCGGCATAGGCTACTCCGTGCTTCCGACCGCCGTCACTCTGCTCGGCGTCTGCGTGTTCCGCGTGATATGGGTCACGGGGCTGCTCTCCATACCGGCCTTCCACTCGGTCATAACCGTCTATCTGTCGTATCCGGCCTCGTGGGCTCTGACCTTCGGCGCGCACCTCGCCTGCTTCCTCTGGGTCAAGAAGCACGTCCTGTCAAAATACCGCCGCGCCGCTGCATAGCCGCGCGTTGAAAATGCCGCCGTGTCCCATATGCGCGGACGCGGCGCTGTCATCTGCGGAATAACTCTTCTGCCGCTTTGACGAATTTCCCGCCGGAGGACGCGCCGTGCATGAGCCTGCCGCCGTATTCGATATTCCAAATGACGTTCGCCAGCGCGCGTTACGAAGGCCTGGGGGCGGCAGGCCGCGGAAAGAGGCGTATAGCGCCGCGCCGGCGATAAGAAGCGCCGCCGTTTTGACGGATGCCGTCATCGTCCTCTTTTTCATTCTGTTGCGTCCTGCTGCTGCCGTTCTTTGAAGAATATTTCCTCTATCACGTTTACGAAAAGTTTTTTGCGCCTAAGCGCGCGCGTGCGACCGTTGTATTGTACGCTCGAAAGTCCGGCTCTCAGCGAAATTTTTTCTCCGCCGCGCGTTACGAAAGTCACCGCAATGTGCGGCGCTTCTTCCCGCGGTACGGCGAACGGCGCATAGCGCAGAAGCTCTGCGGCTTTGCGCACGGGTTCGATGTCTTTTGCGTTCGTAGCGCATTTTGATAGGCCGTCGCCGGTGCGCGTTATTTCGACGCGCGCCGCCTCTTCCGCGTCGGGCAGTCCCGAAAGCGGAAATCCGCAGAAATCACGTAAGGCGCGGCGGCGGGCATGAGGACAGCCGCCGCCTTTACAATGAAGCGCATAATCTGTATTTTTGTACTTTCGCGGCTCCGCCGCGCCGCGCGCTATAATTTCCCTATCTGTCGCCCCAGTCTACGATTTTTCCCGGATTCAGGATGTTCTGCGGGTCGAAGGCGAGCTTCACTCGCTTTATCAGCTCCAGCTGTGCTTCGTCGATGAAATACTTCATGTAGCCGCGCCGTTTGTAGCCTATGCCGTGCTCGCCGGAGAGCGTACCGCCCATCTTCAGCAGCTTCTCGTATATTTCGACCTGCGCTTTGTGGAGCCGCTCGTGCCAGTCGGCGCAGTCGGGCGAGATTATCGTGCAGTGCATGTTGCCGTCGCCCGCGTGTCCGTAGACGATGGCTTCGAGGCCGTCCGCCTCCGCCGTGCCGTTGAGCAGTTCGAGAAGCTGCGGAACGTTCGCCGTCGGTACGACGAGGTCTTCCTTAGTATAGCGTTTGTAGGCCGACGCCACGGCCTCGGGGACGTTCTTGCGGGCCTGCCAGACGCGCTCTTTCGTGCTGCGGGTGTCGGCGACGTAGACTTCGGAAGCTCCGTGCTTCTGCGACAGTTTTCCTATCTCTTCGTACTGGCGTTCGATAGCGTCCTGCTCGTTGTCCTCGAGCTGGATGATGAGCGCCGCGCCGGCGTCGCCCGCGGGGACTTCGGTGCTGAGGTAGCGCGCGACGACTTGCAGCGCCTTTTTATCTATGAACTCTATCGAGGCGGGGATGAGCCCGCCCTCTTTTATTATCTGCGGGACGAAGTCTATCGCCGTCTTCGCGTCGGGGAACGCCGCCAGCAGGTCTACGGCGAAGCGAGGCATTGGCATGAGCTTGAGCACCGCCTTCGTGACGACGGCGAGGACGCCCTCGGAGCCGCATAGCAGATGTACGAAGTCGAGCCCGGTCACGTCCTTGCGTCTTTTGCCGCCGAAGCGCGTCACGGAGCCGTCCGCGAGGACGCATTCGAGCGCGAGCACCTGCGCTCCCGTCGCGCCGTATTTGATTACTTTGTTGCCCCCGGCGTTCTCCGCGATGTTGCCGCCGATGAACGAAGCGTCGCCGCTGCACGGGTCGCCCGCGTAGAGCAGTCCGCGCGCAGCCGCGGCGCGGCTTATCTCCGCAGTGACGACGCCGGGCTCGGTCGTGACCGTGAGGTTCGCTTCGTCTATTTCGAGGATTCTGTTCATCTTCTCGAAGCTCATTACGATGCCGCCGTGTACCGGCAGCGCGCCGCCCGACAGCCCCGTGCCGGCTCCGCGCGGCGTCACCGGGATGCGTTCGCGCGAGGCCGTCTTCATTATTTCCGATACGTGTTCAGTGCTTTCGGGAAAGACGAGCAGCGCGGCGCGGTACTCGCGCTCGTATGAGTTCGCGGGGACCTCGTCGTGCGAGTAGCTCTCGAGCTTTTCCGCGTCGGCGCTGACGTTGTGCGCGCCTATTTTATGTTCGAGTTCGGATATTATTTCTGGCGTGATTTTTCCGTAAGAAAAGATGTCGGTCATCTTTCCGCCTCCCATCTTCAATATCACGTTATAATAGCATAAACGAAGATGGAGGCGATGTTATGAGAGAGATAATATACGGGCCTTCGCTGGCCACCGGCAACGATATTTATCTTTTCCGCGAAGGAACGCACCGCCGCATTTACACATTCCTCGGCGCGCACGTCGCGGAACACGGCGGGGAGGCGGGCACTCTTTTCGCCGTGTGGGCCCCCTGCGCGAAGGGAGTATCCGTAATCGGAAATTTTAATTCGTGGAATAAAGAATGCCATAAGCTTGCGCCGCGCTGGGATTCATCCGGAATATGGGAGGGCTTCGTCCCCGGCGTCGGGGCGGGCGAGATATATAAATACGCGATAACTGCGGAGAGCGGCGCGGTGCTCGAAAAGAGCGACCCGCTGGCTTTCTTCTGCGAAACGCCTCCTGCGACCGCTTCGGTGGTCTGCGGCGCGCCCTCTTACGAATGGGGCGACTCGGAGTGGATGGCGGGCCGTGCGGCGAAGAACGCGCCGGACGCGCCGCAGTCGATATACGAGCTGCACGCAGGCTCGTGGCGGCGCGGCGACGGAAACACTATGCTCGGCTGGCGCGGCCTCGCCGCTGAGCTTCCGCGCTATCTTAAGGACGAGGGATTCACGCACGTGGAATTCATGCCCGTCATGGAGCATCCTTTCTACGGCTCGTGGGGCTATCAGACGACGGGATATTACGCCCCGACTTCGCGCTACGGATCGCCCGAGGATTTTATGTCGCTCGTCGACGCCCTGCACCGCGAGGGCATAGGCGTGATACTCGACTGGGTCCCGTCGCATTTCCCGATGGACGCGCACGGACTCGCGCGCTTCGACGGCACGGCTCTTTACGAGCACGCCGACCCGCGCCAGGGCTTCCACCCGGACTGGAAGAGCGCGATATTCAACTACGGGCGCAACGAGGTGCGCAGCTTCCTCGTCTCGTCCGCGAACTTCTGGCTTGAACGGTATCACGCCGACGGCATCCGCGTGGACGCCGTGGCGTCGATGCTTTATCTCGACTATTCGCGCCGCGACGGCGAATGGGTGCCGAACAAATACGGCGGCAAGGAAAACTGCGACGCCATAGATTTCATTAAGGAGCTGAACTGCGCGCTCTACGAAGAGCATCCCGGCATAATGACGACGGCGGAGGAGTCCACCTCGTGGCCGATGGTGACGAAGCCGACGTGGCTCGGAGGCCTCGGCTTCGGCTATAAATGGAACATGGGCTGGATGAACGACTTCCTATCGTATATGTCGAAGGACCCGATCTTCCGCAAATACTGCCACGACAAGCTGACCTTCGGCATGTGGTACGCCTACTCCGAGAATTTCGTGCTGCCCTTCTCGCACGACGAGGTCGTCTACGGCAAACGCTCGCTGCTTGAAAAAATGCCCGGCGACGCCTGGCAGAAGGCGGCCAATCTGCGCCTCGCCTTCGGCTGGATGTTCTGCCATCCAGGCAAGAAGCTCGTGTTCATGGGAGGGGAGTTCGGACAGAGCCGCGAGTGGAACCACGACCAGAGCCTCGACTGGCATGAGCTCAAGGACCCGCGCCACGCGGGCATCGCGCGCTGGTTCGCGGATGTCTGCCGCTTCTACCGTGAGAGCCCGGAGCTCTGGGAGCTCGACAATTCGCCGAAGGGCTTCGAATGGATAGATTGTTCTGACAGGGATTCTAGCGTCGTCTCATTCATAAGGCGCGACGGCGAAGGACATACGCTCGCGCTCGCCGCGAACTTCACGCCGGTCGTGCGCAGCGGCTACCGCGTGGGACTGCCGTGCGGCGGCGCGTGGCTCGAAGTCCTCAACAGCGACGCGGAAGTTTACGGCGGCTCCGGCGTCGGCAACATGGGGCGCGTCGAGACCGAGGAAAAGGAATTCCACGGACGCCCGTACTCGGCGGAGCTGACGATCCCGCCGCTCGGCTGCGTGGTGCTGAAGCCGGAGGATGAATAGAACAGGCGCAGGATACGCGGCTCGCAGGCGGTATTTGTTTTTTTCAGAATTTTCAAAGCGCGGGCGCATTGTCCGCGCTTTTGCCTTATAATATAGCGGCTTTGGAATATTTGCGCTCGGAGGCGTTGCGATTTGTCTACAGGTAGAAGAAGCGGAGTTTTGCTGCACGTCACATCCCTGCCAGGCCCGTACGGCGCGGGAGATTTCGGGACTTGCGCCGTGAGATTCGCGGAGTTCCTGAAAGAAGGCGGTTTCTCTCTATGGCAGATGCTTCCGCTCACGCCTGTGCTTCCTGTCTTTGGAAATTCGCCGTACAGCAGCCCTTCGGCCTTCGCCGGGAACCCGTCGCTCGTCAGCCCGGAGCTGCTCTTCGAGGACGGTCTTCTGACGCGCGCCGAAATTGAAGCGCACGCCGTCCATTCAGGGCGCGCCGCGGATTTCACCGCAGCGTCGGATATTCGCGCGCGGCTCGTCGCGCTCGCGTGGGAGCGATTTCGCGGCGGCGTATGTCATCAGATGTCGGATGACTTTGAAAAGTTCAGGACGGAAGAAAAATACTGGCTTCGCGATTACGCGCTCTATTCCCTACTGAAGGAGAAGAACGGCGGACGCTGCTGGGCCGAGTGGGCCACGGAGTTCGCGGCGCACGACGAAGCTGCGCTCGCTCGTTTCGAGACGGAGCATTCGGACGGGCTTTCTCTCATAGAATTTACGCAGTTTATATTTTTCCGCCAGCTCGGCGCGCTTTCGGCGCGCTGCGCGGAGCTCGGCGTCGAACTGATGTGCGACGCTCCGATATACGTCGCGTGGGACGGCGCGGACGTCTGGGCCGCGCGATGGCTTTTCGATCTGGAGCCGGACGGCAGGCCGCGCTGCGTCGCTGGAGTGCCGCCGGACTATTTCAGCGAGACTGGACAGCGCTGGGGAAACCCGCTCTATAAATGGGAGGAGATGCGCCGCGACGGCTTCTCCTGGTGGCGCTCGCGGCTGCGCCATATGCTGAAATACTGTTCTCTCGTTAGGATAGATCATTTCCGCGGACTCTCGGCCTTCTGGGAGATTCCTGCTTCGTGCGAGACGGCTAAGGAAGGATGCTGGCGTCCCGCGCTCGGCGGAGAGATGCTCGAAGCGTTCCGCCGCGAGGATTGCGGCGGAGGGGAGCTGCCGCTCGTCGCGGAGGATCTCGGCATAATAACCGACGACGTGCGCGAGCTTATGGCGCGCTTCGGCCTGCCCGGCATGAAGGTGCTGATGTTCGCCTTCGGAGGGCGCGTAGCGGAAAATCCATACGCGCCGCACAACATAACGCCGCGCAGCGCCGTCTACACCGGCACGCACGACAACGACACGGCGGCTGGGTGGTGGGCCGAAAGCGCGACAGATGAAGAGCGCGGTAATTTCTCGCTCTACTGCTGGCGCGGCGTGGACGCGCGAAACGCAGCGGAGATAATGACGCGCATGGCTCTTTCGTCGTCCGCGGAGCTTGCCGTGATCCCGGCGCAGGACCTCCTCGGCCTCGGCTCGGAATGCCGCATGAACCGCCCGTCAGTGCCGAAAGGCAACTGGGGTTGGCGGCTTACGTATGACGAGGCCGCGCGTCTTATGGACGGCGCGCCGCGGCTGCGCGCCCTTAACGATATTTACGGAAGGCTGCCGCGGTGAATTATTTAGGCAATTCGATTTCAGGCTATAGAGCCGCCGGAGACGGCCGCCGCGAGCTGATATTCTTCTGTCTCTGGGCGCTCGCCGTCTACGCGAAATTCTTCGGCCTCGAATGCGAGGTTTGGGGCCGTCTGCCGCGTGCGCCGCTCGCTTACGCTCTGTCCGCGGCGCTGTGCGCGGCATTCGCCGCGGCGCTTTCGCTGCTTCCGCGCCGCGTCCGTTTCGCCTGCGCGCTCGCGCTCGATTTGGCTTTTTCGGCGCTCATAGTTACCGACCTGCTGCATATGAGGTTCTACTCCGACCTGTTCACACTGCACAATCTCGGCCTTTCCGGACAGGTTGACGACGTTTCCGACTCCGTCCTCGCGCTGCTCTCTCCGCGTGACATCCTTTATTTCTGCGATATTCCGCTGCTTCTGGTATATCGCAGGTTCGCGGCACGGGCGCGCGCCGCGAACCTGTTCGGCGCTCTGACGCCGCGCCGCGCCGCCGTCTCGTGCGCCGCGCTCGCCGCGTCGCTGGGCCTGTTTTTGTTTCTGATCGACGGCTACGACCGCCGGATGCCGAACGCTCTGTCCGCGATGTGGGACCGCCCGGCGGTCTGCTGCAACGTCGGCGCCATGGCCTACCACGCCGCTGACGCGCGCAACGTTCTGCGCGCGAGCTTCGGGCGGCGCGCCCTCAGCGCCGCAGAGCGCGAGGCCGCCGCCGAAGAATTTGCGGCGTTCCGCGCGTCGCTCAGGCCTCCATATCCCGAGGCCTTCGGAGCCGCCAAAGGCAAGAACCTCATAATGATACAGGCCGAGTCGCTCCAGAGCTTCGTAATCGGCCTTCGTGTTAACGGGCGCGAGGTGACGCCGAATCTCAACCGCTTCGCGCGCGAGGCGTCGTTTGCAGGAGACCTCTATGTCCAGACCGGCCTCGGCAACAGCGCTGACGCTGAGTTCCTAGCCAACGCCGGGATGTACCCGGCGCGCTCCGGCGTCGCGTACATCCGTTTCGCAGACAGAAGCTACGACGCCCTGCCGCGTGTGCTGCGCGCCCACGGATATGCGGCGCTCGCGATGCACGGCGACCGCGCAGGATTCTGGAACCGCGCGCACATGTATCCGTCGCTCGGCTTCGAGCGGTTCGTCAGCAAAAAAGATTACGAGGTTGACGAAGCCGTAGGGCTCGGCCTCAGCGACGCGAGCTTCTTCCGTCAGTCGCTCGCTATGCTCGAGACGGAGAAGCGTCCCTTCTACGCCTTCCTCGTCTCGCTTTCCAGCCATTATCCGTTCGGCTTCCCTGAACTGCTGAAGCTCGCGGACTTCGACCAGGGGAGTGAGGCCGAAGGCACGATACTCCGCAGCTATCTTGCGGCTATTCATTACTTCGACCGCGAATTCGGCCGTTTTATCGGCGGACTGAAAGAAAACGGGCTTTACGACGAAAGCGTCGTGATAATATATGGCGACCACTCGGCCATACCGAAGTGGGACTCCGCCTCTTTGGGGAAACTTCTCGGGAAAAATCTGGATAACGAATGGGAATGGCGCGCCGCCAACATGGTGCCGATGATGGTCCGCGTCCCAGGCGGCGCGAAGCTGCCGTACGTCTGCGGGCGCGCGCTAGGGCAGATAGATATTCCGGCCTCCGCCGCGTCGCTGCTCGGCGTCGAATTTTCGTCCGGACTCGGAAGGAACATCTTCGCCCCCGAGCCGGCCTCCGCGCCGGTGATTTTCAGAAGCGGCGGCTACGTCTGCGGCGGAACGCTCGTCGAGCCGGCCTCGAAAAACGCCGTGGACATAAGGACTGGCGAGGAAGAAGAATACGGCGCCCCGTTTGCAGAAATGAGCGCCTTCTGCGCGCGCATACTCGGCCTCAGCGACAAAATCCTCGAATACGGACTGCGTCTTAACTCGGCTCGGTAAACGGCGCGGGCGGATACTGAGCGGAGCGAGCCGCAGCGCGTTCGACCGGCTGCGTTTGCGCGCAGATGGCATAGCGCTGGGGCTGCGCCGATATTTCGCGTTTTTTATAGTTTTGCGATTGATACGTAAATTTATGAAAAGGTAATAAAAAATGGCGGAGGAAGTGGGATTTGAACCCACGTAGCGGCTCAGCACCGCTAAGACGATTTCGAGTCGCCCGCCTTCGACCGCTCGGCCACCCCTCCGCGTCTCCTAAAAGACGCAGAATATTATAGCCGATTTCCGCGACTTTGCAAGCTCTTTGAAAAACGATTTTATAGATAATCCCGCTTACATATATTGTTGAGCAGGCAGGATTGTACTATACTTGTCTGCCGTAGTAACTGCAGACCGCACAAATGTAAACGGAGGGGTCGCTTTGGCTTCAAAAGATTTTCTGCGCTCGACGAGACGCGAGACGATAGTCATCGTCGCTCTCTATATCCTCTTCTTCGCGTGGTGGTACGTGACCGCCTACGGTTTCGGGGACGACCCGTCGGCCTATGATTATATCCTCGGGTTCCCCGAATGGTTCTTTTACAGCTGTATCGCCGGCTACGTAGGCATCTCGCTGATACTCTGGGCGGCCGTCAGAGTATTCTTCAAGGACCTGCCGCTCGACGACGGCGGGGATTCCAAGGCGGAGGAATCGCGCAATGGTTAATCACGCGGCTATGATACTGCCGCTCGTGCTGTACTTCGTCCTCATTATGGGGATAGCGTGGCTCGGCAACCGCTCCGCCGCGCGGCGCTCGGACACGGCGGGATTCCTGGAGGAATATTTTATCGGCAGCCGCTCGATGGGCGGCTTCGTGCTCGCGATGGCGGTCATAACTACCTATACGAGCGCCAGCAGCTTCGTCGGCGGACCAGGCATAGCCTATAACCTGGGCCTCGGCTGGATACTTCTTTCGATGATACAGGTGCCTACGGCGTTTCTGACTCTCGGCGTGCTGGGCAAACGCTTCGCCCTCATAGCCCGGCGCACCAACGCAGTGACGATAACCGACTTCATACGCGCGCGCTACGACAGCGACGCAGTCGTCATACTGTCGTCCGCCGCGCTGCTTGTCTTCTTCATGGCCTCGATGCTCGCCCAGTTCATCGGCGGCGCCCGCCTCTTTGAATCGGTAACGGGTTACTCTTATCAGACGGGGCTTATAATATTCGGCCTCACCGTCGTCATTTACACGACGGTCGGCGGCTTCCGCGCCGTCGTCCTGACGGATACCATTCAGGGAGTGATGATGCTCGCCGCGTCGCTCGCTATCCTCTTCGCCGTCGTCACTGCCGGCGGCGGCGTCAGCAACATCATGCAGACTCTTTACGAGATCGACCCTAAGCTTCTGACTCCGACCGGCGCCAACGACGCCATTCCGAAGCCGTTCATACTGTCTTTCTGGGTTCTCGTCGGCATAGGCGTGCTCGGGCTGCCGCAGACTACACAGAAGTGCCTCGGCTATAAGGACTCGCGCTCAATGCACAGCGCGATGATAATCGGCACCTTCACCGTCGGCTTCATACTGCTTGCGATGCATCTCGTCGGAGCGATGGGGCGCGCCGTCATTCCGAACATTGAGATAGGCGACCTTGCCGTGCCTACTCTGACTGTGCGCCTGATGTCTCCCTTCTGGGCCGGCATATTCATCGCCGGGCCGCTCGCAGCGATAATGTCCACCGTCGACTCGATGCTTATAATGTGCTCAGCCGCGATAGTCAAGGATTTGTATTTTCACTACGTTCTTAAAAACGACGAAAAACGGCTGCCGCCGAAGCTCGTCAAGCGCATGAGCCTCACAGTCACGGGAGTCGTCGGCGTCATCGTCTTCATAGCCGCGCTCAAGCCGCCGTCGCTGCTCGTGTGGATAAACCTCTTCGCCTTCGGCGGTCTCGAGGCTGTGTTCTTCTGCCCGACTCTGTTCGGACTCTACTGGAAACGCGCGAATTCGACAGGCGCTCTGCTCTCGATGGCCGGCGGGGCCGCGGCATATTTCTTCTTCACGCTGACGAAGGTCAGCGTATGCGGCACGACCTCCATCGTTCCGACGCTCGCCGTCTCGACGGCGCTCTTCATAGCGGGGAGCGTATTCGGGCGCGCCGAGTCGGCGGAGAAGCTTAGAGCATTCGAGATATAACGGCGCGCCGCGGCTTGTCCGCCGCAGGGCTCTGTGATATACTTAGGAACGGTGTACAGCACACACAGCCGCTGACGCAAAAGAGGTTCCCGTCGGTAACGGGCTCTTCGGCGGAGGAGGCGGCTGGAGGAAAAAAACAGGAGGGATTACTCATGGGTGTAGTAAGCATGAAGCAGCTTCTTGAATGCGGCGTCCACTTCGGACACCAGACGAGACGCTGGAATCCGAAGATGAAGCCGTTCATCTTCACGGAGCGCAACGGAATCTATATCATCGACCTTCAGAAGACGGTCAAAGGGCTTGAGAAGGCCTACGACTTCGTCCGCGAGATAGCGAAGTCGGGCGGGAGCGTCCTCTTCGTCGGGACGAAGCGCCAGGCGCAGGACCCGATACGCGACGAGGCGACCAAGGCCGGGCAGTTCTACATCAACCAGCGCTGGCTCGGAGGGCTCCTCACCAACTTCACGACCATCCGCCGCCGCGTCATGCGTATGAGCGAGCTTGAGCAGATGGAAGAGGACGGAAGCATCAACAAGTATCCGAAGAAGGAAGTCATCCAGCTCCGCAAGGAACGCGAGAAGCTTGAGAAGTACCTCTCCGGAATCAAAGATATGCGCGACGTTCCGGACGCGCTTTTCGTCATCGACCCGCGCCGTGAGACCATAGCCGTCCTTGAGGCTCGTAAGCTCGGCATCCCCGTCATAGCTATCGTAGATACGAACTGCGACCCCGACATGATAGATTACCCGATACCGGGCAACGACGACGCCATCCGCGCGATAGAGCTCATAGTCGGCCTCATGGCCAACGCCTACATCGAAGGCCGCCAGGGACAGGACGCCCGCTCCGGCGAAGCCGCCGAGGAGGCCGCTCCTGAAGCTGCGGACGAGGCGCCCGTTATAGACGAAGACGAGACGGTTGCGGACGAGGTAAAAGTCCGCGTTAAAGAGATGGCCGACCAGAAAGGCTGGAAGGAGACTAACTAAAATGGCGAATATCACTGCTGCAATGGTGTCGGAGCTTCGCGCCCGCACCTCTGTCGGGATGATGGACTGCAAAAAAGCGCTCGTCGAATGCGACGGCGACATGGATAAGGCCTGCGACTACCTCCGCGAGAAGGGGCTCGCCAAGGCTGCCAAGAAGGCGGAGCGCAACGCGGCGCAGGGACGTATGTTCACCTACGTCCACAACAACGCGAAGCTCGGCGTCCTTCTTGAACTGGACTGCGAGACGGACTTCGTCGCCCGCACCGACGAATTCAAGACGCTGGGGCACGAGATAGCGATGCACATCGCCGCCGCCAACCCGACTTACATCAAGCCGGAAGACGTTCCCGCCGACGTGCTTGAGCATGAGAAGGCCGTCATAATGGCGCAGGCCCGCGAAGAGGGCAAGCCCGAGAAGATGCTCGAGAAAATAGCGGAAGGCCGCATCAACAAATTCTACGAGGACAACTGCCTCCTCGAGCAGAAATACATCCGCGACCAGAACGTCAAGATAAAGGATCTCATCATCGAGAACATAGCGAAGATCGGCGAGAACATCGTCGTCCGCCGTTACGCCCGTTTCGCCATTGAAGCCTAACGGCCTGTAAGCACGCAAGGCGAGGGATTATTCTTAATCCCTCGCCTTTTTAATAACTGAAGCACATCGTCCCGAAAGGAGATTCTCATGAACCGCAAATACAACAAAATCCTGTTGAAGCTGTCCGGCGAAATTCTGGCTGGAGGCGGGCACTTCGGCCTCGATTACGACGCCATACGCGGAATATGCGAGGAGATCGCCGAGGTCGCGAAGGAGGGCATAATGGTCTCGATGGTCGTCGGCGGCGGCAACATAATCCGCGGCGCGCAGACGAAGTACATCGAGCGGGCCCAAGCCGACTACATGGGAATGCTCGGGACAGTGATAAACGCGCTCGCCCTGCAGGACGCGCTTGAAAGCCTAGGCCAGCCGACGCGCGTTCAGTCTGCCATAGAAATGCGCCAGATAGCGGAGACCGTCATACGCCGCCGCGCGATACGCCATCTCGAAAAGGGGCGCATCGTCATATTCGCTGCCGGCACAGGCTCGCCGTACTTCTCGACCGACACGACCGCAGCGCTGCGAGCCTCTGAGATAGGAGCCGACTGCGTCATCAAGGCGACGAAGGTCGACGGCATATACGACAAAGACCCGGAAAAATATCCGGACGCGGTGAAGCTTCCGCACATCACATATATGGACGCTCTCAGCATGCAGCTCAAGGTCATGGACGCAGCGGCCTTTTCCCTCTGCCAGGACAACGACATTCCGATAATCGTCTTCGACGTGCTCAAGAAGGGCAATCTGCGCAGATTGCTGATAGACGGCGAAAATATAGGCTCTATCGTCTCGAGATAAGGTATAATCTATAAAACATCACAAGCTGTAAGGAGTGACCCGCATGCCTCAGAATGTACTGAAAGAACTTACCACACGCTGTGAGAAAAGCATCGAGCACCTGAAGGGCGCAATGCTCGGAGTCCGCACGGGAAGAGCGCATCCCGCGCTTGTCGAGGACATAAAGGTGGACTACTTCGGAACGCCGACTCCGATAAAGAACATGGGCAGCGTCAACGTCCCGGAGGCACGCCAGATAGTCATCACTCCGTGGGACAAAACGGCGATGAAGGCCATCGAAAAGGCCATCCAGAGTTCGAGCCTGGGCATCACGCCGCAGAACGACGGAGAATCAATCCGCCTCAATCTGCCCGAGCTCACCCAGCAGCGCCGCGTCGAGCTTAAGAAAATGGTAAACAAAATGGCGGAGGACGGGCGCGTCTCCGTGCGCAACATCCGCCGCGACGCGATCGACGCTTTGAAGAAAATGGAAAAGGAAAGCAAGATAACCGAGGACGACCTCAAGAAATATCAGAAGGAAGCGCAGGATAAGACCGACGCCTTCATAAAGAAGATAGACGCCGCCCTCGCCGAAAAAGAGAAAGAGATAATGGATAAATAGGCCGTAACTTTTACGATACGGCGGAATTCCGATGCGTTTCGCCTCCGCGTCCGGCGCGGGGACGGAACGCAGTTTTTTATACCGGGACGGCGGAACGCATGAACGAGAGCGATTTTTTCAAAAAAATACGGGAGGCGGGGGGCCGCGGATATATCGCAGGCGGAGCGGTGCGCGACAAAATAATGGGACGCGCTGCGCACGACAGGGATTACCTCGTCTGCGGCATGATGCCGGATGAATTTACGGCGCTGTTCCCGGATGCGCGGCGCGCAGGAAAATCCTTCCCCGTCTTCCTGCTCGAAATCGGAGAAAGCGTCTGCGAGGTCGCCTTCGCTCGAATCGAGCGCAAAACCGGACGCGGCTACACCGGCTTCGAAGCCGTGTGCGGAAAGGATATAACGGTC
Source organism: Cloacibacillus sp. An23 (assembly GCF_002159945.1). Lineage (NCBI taxonomy): Bacteria > Thermotogati > Synergistota > Synergistia > Synergistales > Synergistaceae > Cloacibacillus > Cloacibacillus sp. An23. The sequence continues at coordinate 75,636 of NZ_NFJQ01000002.1, forward strand.
GAGCAGGATTTGGCGCGCCGCGACACGACGGTAAACAGCATGGCGATGGACGAATATGAGCGGATAATCGACCCTTACGGCGGAGCGGAAGACGTGCGGCGGAAAATCATCCGCGCGACTTCGGTGCGGCATTTTGCTGAGGATCCCGTGCGCGCCCTGCGCGCCGCGCGGCAGGCGGCGCAGTTCGGGTTTTCCATAGATCCTGCGACGCTCTCGCTAATGGGACGCTGCGCCGAAGAACTTCGAAGCGAGCCGGCGGAGCGTAAATTCGCCGAGCTCTGCAAGGCGCTCGCCGCTCCGCGCCCGTCCCGGTATTTCCGCGCGCTCTTGGCGGCCGGGCTGCTCGCGCAGGAATTTCCATACATACACGCTCTTATAGGGAAGAGCCAGCCGCCGGAATACCATCCCGAGGGCGACGCCTTCGAGCACACCATGGCGGTCGCGGACTGCGCAGCGGCGCGCGGCGCTTCGACGGAGGCCGTCTTCGCAGCCTTGCTGCACGACGCGGGGAAGGGGACTACGCCGGAAAATATGCTCCCGCACCACTACGGCCATGAGGAGCGGGGGCTTGCGCTCCTTCCCGAAATCGCCGCCGGACTCAAAATTCCGAAGCGCTGGCGCAAATGCGCGGAGTTCGTCATAAAAGAACACATGCGCGCCTCGCTCGTCAAAACTCCCTCCAAGATACGCGACCTGGTGCGCGCACTTGAACGCGGCCCTATTTCGCGGCGCGATTTTGAAATCGTCGTCGCGGCGGACAACGGTGGGAAAATCCCCGATTGGCTTTCCCGTTACGACGAATATCTCGCCGTCCTGAAATCCGCTGCGGACGCGCCGGTTCCTGAACGGCTCCGTGGAGCGCGGGTAGGCGAGTACCTCCGCAGCCTGGAGATTCAGGCCTTAAGAGATTACTTGACCCGCTGAGGCGTTCAGCGGAGAAACGGAAAGGACGGAACCCAGTGGAACAAAAGCGCAGTAATTATATGCCGGTGCGCGTCGTGGACTACGACCCCAAATGGCCGGAGATGTTCGACGCAGAGGCCGCAGTTTTGCGTGAAATTATAGGTGACAATCTGATAGCGATCTTCCATATCGGCAGTACGTCTGTGCCGGGGCTGAAAGCGAAGCCAATTATCGACATGCTGCCTGTCGTGCGGGATGCGGCGGCGCTTGACGCGCTCGGCGATAAATTTGCGGAGGCCGGCTACGAGGCGATGGGCGAGTTCGGCATACCCGGCCGCCGCTACTTCCGGAAAGGCGGCGAAAAACGTACCCACCAGGCGCACGCTTTCCAATACGACGACGTTTATTCTATATTGCGCCACGTCGCCTTTCGCGACTATATGCGCGAACACGCGGGGGCCCGCGCGGCCTACGGCGCGCTCAAGGCGGAGCTGGCGGCGCGTTTCCCCAACGACTTAGGCTCATACTGCGACGGCAAAGACGAGTTCGTCAAAGAATACGAGAAGCGAGCTCTCATATGGCGCTGGCGCAGGCTCGCGGCGCACGCCGCTATTGACTTAGAGTCCGCTCGAAGCTATAGAATCTCTCAAAATTTGTGTGGACGGTGAATTTTTATGAAGTACAGAGAACTGGGGAGGACGGGGCTCAAGGTCGGCGAAATAGGCATGGGCTGCGAAGGTTTCGTTGATCACGACGGCAGATATACGGCCGCGCTCTTCGACCGCGCCGAGGCGGCCGGGGTAAACTGCGTAGACCTTTACTCACCTTCGCCGGAAGTGCGCTCGCTGGTCGGGGCGGCGCTCAAGGGGAGGCGCGACAAATTCGTACTGCAGGCGCATCTCTGCACCGCGTGGAAAAACGGACAGTACGAACGCACGCGAAACATCGATGAGGTGCGCGCGAGCTTCGGCGACCTGCTTTCGCGGCTCGGCACCGACCGCGTCGAAGTCGGCATGATACATTACGTAGACTCGCTGGACGACTGGAACGCCGTGGAGAACGGCCCCGTAATGGAATACGCCGTTAAGCTCAGGGAACAAGGCCGGTACTCTCCGTAGGTATGAGCAGTCACAACCCCGAGACAGCCATGGCCGCGGCGAAAAGCGGCCTGGTCGACGTGATAATGTTCAGCGTCAACCCATGCTACGATCTCCAGCCTGCGAGCGAGGACTGCGAGGCCCTCTGGAGCGACGAAAGCTACGAGGGCTGCCTCGTCAACATGGACCCTGAGCGCGAGGCCCTCTACGAATACTGCCAGAGCGCGGGGGTCGCAATAACAGTGATGAAAGCATTCGGAGGCGGAGATCTTTTGGACGCAAGCCTGTCCCCGGCCGGCAGGGCTCTTACCGTGAATCAGTGCCTGCATTACGCCCTCACGCGCCCAGCCGTGGCCGCCGTGTTCGCTGGTGCGCACACCGTCGAGGAGCTGGAACGCTCCATAGCCTACGAGGACGCTTCCGAGGCCGAGCGCGACTACGCAGAGGCGCTCGCCTCTTTCCCGAAGATCAGTTGGCGCGGGCGCTGCATGTACTGCGGACACTGCGCGCCGTGCCCGAGAGGGATAGACGTCGCCTCCGTCACGAAATTCCTGAACTTAGCGAAGGCGCAGAGCTCCGTGCCGGAGACGGTGCGCGGACACTACGCGGCGCTCGCCCATAAAGCCGGTGAATGCGTCGAATGCCGCGCCTGCGAGAAGCGCTGCCCATTCGGCGTCGAAGTCGCTGCGAATATGCGCGAGGCGAAACAAATCTTTGGAGCCTGACGCGCGGCGCGGAATCAAAGTAAACGCCTCGATACGAAAAGCACCGTAAACGCCGCCGTTTATCAGAAAACGGCGGCGTTCATTATACTTTCCTGTGCGTCGAGCCTACGCGCGCCTGCCTGCATCCGAAGGCTCCGCGCTCCCGCGCGCTTATCCCGCCCGGCGTCGCGGGCTGTAGCGCGGCATGACGCAGCAGCTTCTGGCGCCTCAGGCCACGGCGAAAACCTGAGGTTTTTTCCTCTGCGCCGTTATGGCTGCGTCGAGCTTGCGCAGCATAGATTCTTTTTCCGAAGGGAGATCGCCTCTCAGACGGAAGGGGACGAAGTCGTGAATGCCGTCGTAGGCCGCCGGTACTTCAAGGCGTTCTATCAGAGCGCGCTCTTCTTCCAGGTTCTCAAGTTCGTCGGCCGGAGAAAATTCGCCGCGCCGTACCATGTCGTACAGCGGCGTTTCTTTGTGTATGAACAGCGAAAAATTTGTGATGCGCCCCGGCCTGGTTTTGTTGTAAAATTCCGCCAGAGCTCCTGCGTTTTCCGTTCCGCGGCCCCTTCCTGCGACGCCGGTCATCATGTGCGCGTCGTATGTGATGCCGGCTCTTTGGAGAGCTTCTGCGGCTTCGTAGGCCTGTTTCTGCGTGTGGCACTTGTTCATCAGCGTCAGCACGTCGTCCAGCCCCGTTTCGATGCCGAGGTACAGGCGGCGCACGCCGTTTTCGGAGAGCGCCCGCAGTTCGTCCGGCGTTTTGCTCAATATGCTCGGCACCGTCGCGTCCATGTTCACGGAGCGGCAGGATGGAAAATATTTATGAATCATCGCGAGTATGCGCGTCAGGCGCTCGGACGAGAGGTTGAATGCGCTGCCGTCTCCGAGAAACACGGTCTTTGGGTCGGCTCCCATGCCGCTGACCCTCCGAAGCTCCGCCTCGACCTGTTCAAGCGGCAGCTCTCTGTACCGCAGATGCTTGAAGAGGTCGCAGAAATAGCACCGGTTATAGCAGCACCCCACCGTAACCGGCAGAGAAAAGGAGCCTCGCTCCATCGGGCTTCTGCATATCTGTCCTTCGTATTCCATCTTACGCCCTCCTTTTAGGCCGGCCGCGCCTGTTTGTCTTTTGAGCCGTTTCGCCGCGTGTCGTTGTGTTTTCTTTAATTCTACAGAATATCTATATAAAAGCAACTTTTGCGCCGGGGCGCTGACGCCGTCGAAGGCGGAAAACTCTGCGTATATGCGCTGCGGCGCGGCCAGCGGCGAGACTGCGCCGCGCGCCCAGGAGCGCGGGGAAAAATAACGCGGCCCGTCCGTCTGCCGGGCGAGCCGCGCTTTTGCAACCTTATCCTACCATTTTAGGCCTGTTGCGAAGATGCAGAGAATCGCCGCAGGGGCGATGACCTTCATCATAATTTTCCAGAAGCCGTAGGTGGGGAAGTTTATCGTCCCGTTGTTAGTCAGTTCGGCTTTCAGCTTTTCGTCCTTGAGGCTCCAGCCGGCGAAGATGCAGCAGAGCATCGAGGCGAGAGGCATCATGATGCTGTCCGTGAGGTAGCCCGCCGCGTCGATGAAGCTGCGGCTGCCGACGTTGAGCCCTCCGGCGAGCGACACAGCTGACGGGATGCCGACGAGAAATATCAGCACGGTCATGATGAGCGTCGCGTGCGTGCGTTTCATGCCGTGGTCGATGAGGTATCCCGTCGGAGCTTCAAGCAGAGATATGGACGAGGTGAGCGCCGCAAGGAAAAAGAGCAGGAAGAATATCGCGGAAAAAATCATTCCTCCGGGCATCTGAGCGAAAAGCCCCGGGAGCGTTATAAAGGTCAGTCCCGGCCCGGCCTCTGGCGGCGCGTTGAAGGCGAAGACTGCCGGGAACACCATCAGCCCCGCGAGAAACGCGACCGAAGTGTCGATAAGGCATATCTGCCGCACGGATTTTATGATGTTAGCCGTCTTCGGCAGGTAACTTCCGTAGATGAGTATCGCGCCCGCGCCGAGCGAGAGCGAGAAGAAGCCCTGTCCGAGCGCGGCGAGCACGGTCTGCGGCGTTACCTTTGAGAAATTCGGGTAGAGATAGAACTTTATCCCTTCCATAGCGCCCGGCAGCGTCACTGCGCGGACGATGAGGATGAGCATGGCGGCGAAGAGCATCGGCATCATTATCTTGCAGCTCTTTTCGATGCCGTTCTTTACGCCCATGAGTACGAGCGCCGCCGTTATCGCCATGAATATCGCCTGATAAAATATAACTTCTCCGCTGTTTGATACGAAAACGCTGAACACCTCGGCGCTTTTGCCCTGAGCGGCAAGCTCGATGAGCCCCGTGAAGGAGTGGAGCATGTAGCGGATTATCCAGCCGCCGATGACGGCGTAGTAAGATAGGATGACGAAAGCGCATGCGATGCCGGACCAGCCGACGGGCTTCCAGCGTTTGCCGCCGAGCTTCTCGAACGAGTCCGCTGCGTTGAGGCCGCCCATGCGTCCTACGACGACCTCGCACATCATCGCCGTCACGCCTATGCAGAGGATGATGACGATGTATATGAAGAGGAAGGCCGCGCCGCCGTTCATCCCCGCGAGGTACGGGAATTTCCAGAGGTTGCCGAGGCCGACTGCGGAGCCGGCGGCGGCGATGACGAAGCCTATACGGCTTCCGAATGATTCTCGCGTCTGTTTGTCAGTCATGATATTTCCCGCCGGCCCTGTCTTCAGCCGTTATACCAGGTCGTAGTATTCGAGCCTGCGGCGGCATTCGTCGCGTCCGAGCTGCTCCGCGACCTCGAACACTCCTGGGCTTACCTTGCGCCCGGTGAGAGCCCAGCGCAGCGGCAGACAGACCTCTTTCATCGAACTGTCGTTCGCCGCTATCCATTCTTTCGTGAACTCTTCCATTTTATCGGCTTTCCACTCCGCGCACTCGGAGAGCAGCGCGTTGTAGAACTTTTTGACTACGGCGCGTGTTTCTTCTTTTATTTCGGAAGCGTCGTAGCGCGCCTTGACTACGTCGAAAGTCACGAAGTAGTCGCTGTATTCCGCGAGCTGCTTCGTCGTCTGCCCGCGTCCGCCCATCGTGTGGAGCGCCGAGGCGAGGTACTCGTCGCTGAGTCCGGAGAGGTCGAATCCCATTTCAATCCAGAAGGGACGGATGACCGCAAGCAGCTTCATCGGGTCCATTATCTTCATCTGTTCCTGGTTGATGTGGTTGAGCTTGTCCATGTCGAGGACTGCCGCCTTGCGCGTGACGGCCGATATGTCGAACATTTCGACGGCCTCTTCGCGCGAGAAAATCTCCTGTCCGTTCTTCGGCGACCAGCCGAGCAGCGCGAGGAAATTGAACACGCCGTCCGGCAGGTAGCCCATGTCGTTGTATTCGAAAACGCTCGTCGCGCCCTGGCGCTTCGAGAGCTTTTTCTTGTCTTTGCCGAGGATCATCGGAAGGTGGGCGAAGCCCGGCGCTTCGAAGCCGAGCGCGTCGTATATGAGAAGCTGCTTCGGCGTGTTGATGATGTGGTCCTCGCCGCGGATGACCATATTGATGCCCATAGTATAGTCGTCGATGACGACGGCGTAGTTGTAGGTCGGCATGCCGTCGCGCTTCATTATGACGATGTCCTTTATCGTGCCGTCATGATTGACCGAGGCGTTCTCGCTCTTGAAGTCGAGGTTGCCGTAGACTTCGTCGCGGAAGCGCAGCTCCTTGCCCGGCACGACCTTGAAGAACACCGCGCCGTCTTTCTCGTACGCCTTGCCCTCGTCGAGAAGCTGCTTCGCGTACTTGCGGTAGAGGTCCATGCGCTCCGACTGGCGGTACGGGCCGAAGTCGCCGCCCTTGTCCGGGCCCTCGTCCCAGTCGAGCCCCATCCAGCGCATACCGTCGAGGATGCTCTGCTCATATTCTTTCGTAGAGCGCTCCATGTCCGTGTCTTCTATGCGCAGGATGAAGGAGCCTCCGTTTCTGCGGGCGTAGAGCCAGTTGAAGAGGGCCGTGTGGGCGCCGCCGATGTGCAGCGAGCCCGTGGGGCTCGGCGCGAATCTTACTCTTGCTTTGCCGGTCATTGTCTTTTCCTCCAGTTTTTGATTTACTCTTCTCAGTGCGGCGGTTACGGAATTTCCTTAAAGGCGGACTTTGGAGTATCATAAACCAAAGGCCGGAGGGCGCTCAGCGCCGCGCCGCAATAAGCAATTATATCCTAATAGCGTAAGGATGTGTAAAATGAAAAAAGATCTGCTTCTCATAGACGGGCACGGCCTCGCGTTCAGAGCCTTCTACGCGCTGCCGCAGGAGCTCTCCGCGCCGGACGGCACGCCGACGAACGCGATACTCGGATTTTTCAACATGATGCTGAAGGTGCTCGACGAATGGCCCGTCGAAGGGCTCGGCATATTCTTCGACCCGAAGGGGCCGACGCGGAGGCACGAGCTCTTCGCCGAGTACAAGCAGACGCGCAAGCCGACGCCCGAGAGCTTCAAGGCACAGATGCCGCTCATTATAGATTTATGCCGCGCGATGGGATTTCCCGTATTTTCGCGCGACGGCGTCGAGGCCGACGACTATATAGTGTCTACCGCGAAAGCCTGCGCCGCGTCGGGCTGGGACGTGAAAATACTCTCTGCCGACAAAGATCTGTTTCAGGCGATAGGAAGCGGCGTATCCGTTATCCGGCCGTCGCGCGGCGTGACGGACTTCGGCCTCTACGACGAAGAGAGCTTCCGTGAAAAATACGGCTTCGAGCCCCCTCTGATGGCGGACTACCTTGCGCTGGTCGGCGACACCGCGGACAACATCCCCGGCGTGTCCGGCATAGGCGAGAAGACGGCCCTCGACCTCGTAGGAAAATTCGGGCGGCTCGAAAATATTTATGAAAATCTGGAAAGCGTTCCGAAGGCGCGGCGCGGCAAGCTGGAGGCGGGACGCGACGCGGCGTTTATGAGCCGCGTCCTCGTCGTCCCGCAGGAGACCGAACCGGCCTCAGAGGACGAGCTTATCCCGAAGGGGCCCGAGATGAACGAGCTCTTTGCTCTGTGCTCGCGCCTCGGATTGAAAAAGATATTTTCGCGCTTCGGCGATGAGCCGGAGACGCCCAAGACCGAGGCCGCGGCCGCTCCGTCCGCCGGAGCGCAGGAGGAAGCCGAGCTCGCGTCTCTGCTTGAGGCCGGCGAACTCGCTGTGACGCCGGCGGGGCCGGATGGAGGAAGCCTGTTCTTCGCGGCGGCGGCCGACGGGCGATTGGCGCGTTTAGATTTAAACGCCGAAAGCGACCGCGCCGTGTTCGAGGAATGGACGAAGCGCGGCAGACTGCTGCTATGCGGCCTCCGAGAGACGCTCAGCGCATATCCCGGCTTTCCGCTGCCCGAGCGCGGAAAGATATACGACGTCGAGGCGGCTCATTATCTGCTGCACCCGGACCGCGCCGGCGCGGCTGGCATGGCGCGCACCTTCGGCGAGCCTGAGCTGTCCGGAGCGCGGCTGGCGCCGCGGCTATTCGCCTACAGGGACGCACTCGGGCCCGGAATCGAAAAGTACGGGCTCGCCAAGGTGATGGAAGAGATAGACATGCCGCTGGCTCCGGTGCTAGCGAAAATGCACCTTGCCGGGATACGCGCAGACACGAAAATGCTCGAAGACCTCGGCGGGAAGCTCTCCGCGAGCATCGAAGAGACGGAGGCCGCGATAAAGGATTACGTTGGCGCGGAAATCAACCTCTCCTCCCCGAAACAGGTGAGCGAGCTCCTCTTCGGCAAGCTTATGCTCCCGCCGCTGAAAACCACGAAAAGCGGCGGGGCGTATTCGACGAGCATAGTCGTGCTTGAGGAGCTTGCGCGCCTGCCGGAGCCGATGTGCGCCGTACCCAAAATGCTCATCAAACTTAGGGAAGAATCAAAAATATACACCGCCTTCGTCCAGCCCTTCATCAAATACTCGCGCGACGGCGGCGGGGTGATACATTCCACCTTCGACCATCTCGCTACCGGGACGGGACGGCTCGCGAGCCGCGACCCAAATGTTCAGAACATGCCGGTCTTTCACGAGTGGGCCGACAAATTCCGTTCATGCTTCAAGCCCCGCCGCGACGACGGAGTATTCGTCGCCGCCGACTATTCGCAGATAGAGCTGCGCGTCCTTGCGGAGCTTGCCGGAGAGGAGAAACTGATACAGGCGTTCAGCGATGGCCGCGACATCCACCTTGAAACCGCTTCTTGGGTCTTCGGACTCCCAGCCGGCGAAATAACCGGGGAACAGCGGCGTTTCGCAAAGGTGGTAAACTTCGGGCTCCTCTACGGCATGAGCGCCTTCGGGCTGGCGCAGCGCCTCGGCGTGCCGCGTCCGACTGCGCAGCAGATAGTGGACAGATACTTCAGCGTCCTTCCGCGCGTGAAGGGCTATATAACCGAAAGCGTCGCCGAGGCGAAAGAGCGAGGCTACACGCGGTCGCTCTTCGGCCGCATCCGCCCGCTCGCCGAAGTGTCTACTGCGGAAGGGCGCGGCAGCAGCGCGCTGAACCGTATAGCGGTGAATACTCCTATACAAAGCGCCGCGGCCGACATAGCGAAGATAGCGCTATTCCGCTTCGACGCGGCGCTCGCGGAAAAATTCCCGGACGCGCGCATTGTGCTCCAAGTCCACGACTCCATAGTCTGCGAGTGCGCGGAAAGGGACAAAGAGGCAGTGAAGGAGCTGCTCGTCGGCACAATGGAGGGCGTCAGGGCGATGAGCGTTCCGCTCAAAGCCGAGCCGAAGATAGGAAAGTCTCTCAGCGAACTGTAAGCCTGGCCGCGAAACTGAAAAAACGCCGCGGAGCCGCCGGCCCTGCAAAACGAACGGCGGAGCTTGCGCTGGCGGTGAAACTGGCATATAATACGTTGCTGTATGTTAGACGTACTAGTACATCTGGAGGTGCGACAGTTGAAAAAGGGTATCCATCCGAAATACGAAGTCTGCAAGGTGACTTGCGCTTGCGGAAATACATTTGAAACAAGGTCTACGGTGGGAGACATGAGGGTTTCCGTATGCAGCGCCTGCCACCCCTTCTACACCGGCAAGAAGGGCCGCGTGATCGAAGCGGGCCGCCTTGAGAAGTTCCGTCAGAAGTACGCCGGCGTGAACTACGGTCAGAAGAGCGCCAAAGAAACCGCTGAATAGCTTTTTATCAGAGAAGGGGGGGAGCGCGCTTGCCGTCTCCCCTCTTTTCTTATCTTTTCATCTTGATATAAAGGAGCGAAGCCCATGTCCGTATATGTGAAGCTCATAGCGTCTACGCCGGAGGCGGACAAGATAGTCGCCGCGGCGGCGAAGATATGCTACAGCCCGTCCGGAGCGGCGGAGATACTTGACGGCCTCGACGCTGGAAAGGCGGCGTCGTTCCTCGCCATGCTGCGGAGGGCCGGACATTTCTCTCCATTCGAGCACGCGTCGTTTACGTTCGCCGTGGAGGGGCTGAGCCGCGTCGCGACGCATCAGCTGGTGCGCCACAGGGTCGCCAGCTATTCGCAGCAGAGCCAGCGCTACGTCGAGATGAAGGGAAACGGCTGCATAACGCCGCCGTCGGTTGCGGAAAACGCCGAAGCTCTAGCTCTTTTCAACGAACAGTCCGAAGCGGCGTTCGAAACTTACCGTAAGCTCGTGGCTCTGGGGATACCGCGCGAGGACGCGCGCTTCATACTGCCGCACGGTTTTGAGACGCGGCTCGTCGTCACGATGAACGCGCGCGAACTGCACCACTTCTTCGCGCTGAGGCTCTGCCGCCGCGCGCAGTGGGAGATACGCGAGACCGCCATCGGGATGCTGCGCGAGGCCAGGGCCGCCGCCCCGCAGCTCTTCAGCCTTGCCGGGCCGTCATGCGTGACTGAGGGAAAATGCTCCGAGGCGCACCCGTGCGGGAATCCATACAAGGATATGGAGCAGATGCTTTCAGAATGATTTTCGCCGCGCGCGCCGTCCGCCTTATGGCCTCGCTTTTCGCCGGGGCTGCGCCGGAAAAGCTGCCGGTCGGAGGACAAGCCGTCATAGAAGGTGTCCTCATGAAAGGGCCGGAACGCTGGGGACTCGCTGTGCGTGAGCCGGGAGGGGGCATCATGCTTAAAACTTGGCCCGGCTCAGAATGGCTGAAGAAGGGGCTGTGGAAGTTCCCCGTCGTGCGCGGCTTTGCGACGATGGTCGAGATGATGCGCGTCGGCATGCGCGCGCTCTCGATGTCCGCAGATATAAGCCTCGGCGAGGAAGAGAAAATAACGCCGCTTGAGACGGCGCTTTCCGTCGGCGCCGCGCTTCTCGGAGTCGCCGGTATATTCGTTGCGCTTCCGATGTTCGCCTCCGAATTTCTTACGGAACGCTTCGGATTTACGCATTTTGAAAAAAATATAGCGGAAGGCGTGATCCGCGGGATCATATTCATCGGTTACGTCGCGCTGATCTCTTTATGGAAAGATATTGCGCGCGTCTTCGAATATCACGGCGCGGAGCACAAGACGATAAACGCCTACGAAAGCGGGGCTGAGCTCACGCCGGAGAACGCGGCCCGGTATCCGCGCATCCACCGCAGATGCGGCACGTCGTTCCTTATAATCGTGATACTGGTCAGCATAATAGTCTTCTCCGCGATAGGAGACGGCGGGGCGCTGTGGCGCGTCGGCAGCCGCATCGTACTTCTGCCGCTCGTGATCGGCGTCTCCTACGAATTTATAAGGGCCGCCTCAAACTCGGACACTTGGGGGGCGTGGAGCATAAAACCCGCCCTTCTTCTTCAATATATAACGACGAGAGAGCCGTCGTCCGATCAGCTCGAGGTCGCCATGGCGGCTCTCGGGGCGGCTCTCGCTCCGTCAAATGATATTACTACGGCAGGTGGTGCTGAAAATGGAACTGATAGATAAATTAAAGGAAATAGAGGCCAGCTACAGAGAGCTTGAAAAGAAAATGGCCGACCCCGAAATCGTCAACGACCCGCACGAGATGCAGCAGCTCGGCAAAAAGCATGTCGAACTCACTCCGATAGTAGACGCATTCTCCGAATACGAGAAGGTGCTGAAGGGCATAGAAGAGGCGAAGGAGATGGCCGGGGGCGACGACGATGAAATGCGCGAACTCGCTAAAGAAGAGCTCGCGGCGCTCGAAGCTCGCGTGCCGGAGCTTGAGCGTGAGATACGTATCCTGCTGCTGCCGAAAGACATGAACGACGAAAAAAGCGTCATCATAGAGATACGCGGCGGAGCCGGCGGCGACGAGGCCGCGCTCTTCTCGGCGGATCTGTTCCGCATGTACACGCGTTTCGCCGAGCGCCAGCGCTGGAAAACTGAGATAATCTCGATGAGCGAGACCGGCATCGGCGGTTTCAAGGAAGTCATATTCCGCGTAGACGGAACGGCGGCGTTCAGTATGCTCAAGTTCGAGAGCGGCGTCCATCGCGTCCAGCGTGTGCCGGAGACCGAGGCGAGCGGACGCATCCACACCTCGACCGCGACGGTAGCGGTTCTGCCGGAAGCTGCGGAGGTAGACGTCGAGATACGTCCAGAGGATTTGAAGATAGACACCTATCGCTCGAGCGGCGCTGGCGGACAGCACGTCAACATGACCGACTCGGCTGTGCGCATCACGCACCTCCCGACCGGGATAGTCGTAACGTGCCAGGACGAGCGCTCGCAGATAAAAAACAGGGCGAAGGCGATGCAGTTCCTTCGCACCAAGCTCTACGACGCCGAGCTCCAGCGCCAGAACGCCGAGCTCGCCGCCGAGCGTAAGGGGCAGGTCGGCACAGGAGACCGCGCTGAACGCATACGCACATACAACTTCCCGCAGAACCGCCTGACCGACCACAGGATAAACCTCACGCTCTACAAACTCGACCAGATACTCGACGGCGACCTCTACGAACTCATTCGTATGCTGACGGAGGCCGACCAGGCCGAAAAGCTAAAGGCTCTCTCGGTCTAGCCGGTGCGCCTTCAGGAGCTGCGCCGCCGCAGCCGAAGCCGGTTAGTCGAGTCCGGCACGGCACGCCCGGAATATTCCGCTGATCTGATACTTTCCGCTGCGCTCGGGATTCCGCGCGCGGCTTTGCTGTGGAACGACGGCGAGGTGACGGATGACGAGCTCGTGAGGGCCGAGTCCGCGCTGCGCCGCCGCGCCTCGGGCGTTCCTCTTTCATACGTCCTGCACGAGGCGGAATTTTACGGCTACAAGTTCAAGGTCGGACGCGGCGTGCTCATTCCTCGCCCCGAGACTGAGCTGCTCGTCGAGGAGGCGCTGCGCCTCTTCCCGAAGGGGACGCCGGCGCGCTTCGCCGACTGGTGCACCGGGAGCGGATGCATAGCAATTGCTCTGCTGTTGGAGAATCCATCGCTTATCGCCGTGGGGGTGGACAAGAGCCGCAGCGCGCTGAAATGGGCCGCGATAAACAGGAAGCTGCACGGCCTTGAGAAGCGCTTAGATCTGCTGCGCAACGCGGAGCCTTCCCTTGCGCCCATAGGAGACGAATCGCTCGACTTCATCATCGCCAATCCTCCGTACATACCAAGCGGCGAGCTCGCCGGCCTCATGAGCGAGGTCAGGGACTACGAGCCGCACGAGGCGCTCGACGGCGGAGAGGAGGGGACGGAGCTCTTTGCGAAATTTTTCAAGGCTTTCCCCAGGATGCTGAAACCGGGCGGCCTTTTCTTAGCGGAGACGGCGGGGAACGCGCAGGTTTGTTCGCTTGATATTATGGCCTCGCGCGAGTTTGTGCTAGTGAATAAAGTCTTGGATTATAACGGAATATTCCGCCACGTAATATGGCGCAAACGATAAAATTTTATATAATTAATCTATGTGAAGAAATTCGTAAGCACACGAGCTAGATTAAAACAAGAGAGGATGTTTTTGACATGGAAAAGAGAGAACTTGTAATACTCGGCGCAGGCCCGGCGGGGCTCGCCGCCGCCGTCTACGGACGCCGTGCCGACCTTGACACGCTTATCCTTGAGAAAGGCACGCCCGGAGGCCAGATCAACATCACCGACGAAATCGAAAACTGGCCCGGCACGATCCACTCGACCGGCGCCGAACTCGGCGAGACCTTCCGCAAGCACGCCGAGCACTTCAAGGCCGAGTTCAGAAGCTGCACCGTGCAGAACATCGAGATCCGCAACGGACACAAGATAGTCGTCACCGACAAGGGCGAGATAGAGGCCGAGGCCATCATCATCGCCACCGGCGCCAGCTTCCGCAAGCTCGGCTGCCCCGGCGAAGCCGAATTCACCGGCGCGGGCGTCAGCTACTGCGCGGTCTGCGACGCGGCCTTCTTTGAGGGCGAGACGGTCGCGGTCGTCGGCGGCGGCAACGTCGCCGTCGAAGAGGCCGGATACCTCACCCGCTTTGCGGACAAGGTCTATATCGTACACCGCCGCGACGAGTGGAGAGCCGACCGTCACGCCATCGACCAGGCGCTCGCCAACCCGAAGATCGTCCCGGTATGGAACTCCGTAGTCCAGTCCATCGAGGGCGAGGGCGTCGTCGAGAAGCTCGTGCTGAAGAACGTCAAGACCGGCGAGATCTCCGACCTTCCCGTGGCGGGATGCTTCGTCTTCGTCGGCACCGAGCCGAACGTCTCCTACCTCAAGGAAAACGAGCTCGTGAAGCAGTCCAAGGGCGGATGGATCGTCACCAACGATAAGATGGAGACCTCCGTCGAGGGCATCTTCGCCGCGGGCGACGTCCGCGACAAGTTCCTCCGTCAGGTTGTCACCGCCGCCGGCGACGGCGCCGTAGCTGCCATGTCCGCTTACGCCTACATCTCAGAGCAGCTCCACCTCAACTCTGTGCTCATCGAGCCCGAAGAGGTCATAGCCCTTCTTACCTCGAGCATCGACCAGGATCAGGTCAAGCTCCAGGTCGAGGCCGAGAACTTCGCCAAGGAGAGCGGCAAGAAGATAGCCTTCATCGACGGCTACAGAAACGGCAAGATGGTCGAGAAGCTCGGCATCGCCGAACTCCCCGCGATCATCGAGATGAAGAAGGGCACGATGGTCCGTTCCGCGAAGCCCGCGTCGATCGAGGACATAAAGAACTTCGTAGCGTAACACCATCGGATACGCAAGAGACTATAAAGCGGCGGGAGGCGTCAGTGCGGCGCGCTCCCGCCGCTTATTTTATGTGTATAATATAAAAGCGGGAGAATCGCGGCGCGCCCGCGTCCCGGAATAAGGAGCGTGACTGTATGGCGAAAAAAATTCTTATTCTGACGCTTACGCTCGCGCTGATGGCCGCTGCGGGGGCCGCCCACGCGGCGGCGTCGCCCGAGCCGAGCGACAAGACGATAAAGCGTGAAATAAGGATAGGGCGCAAGAGCGCCGAGGAGATAGAGAAGCACGTGCCGCGCGTCCTTAACCCGTCCGTTGAGGCAAAGCTGTCGATGATAGCCTCGCGGCTCGTTCCGTACATGCAGCGCGACCTCGACTATGAGGTCCGCATACTGGAGATGAAGCAGCCCAACGCTTTCTCTCTGCCCGGCGGTATGACATATATAACGACCGGAATGCTCGACTTCCTGAAAAGCGAGGACGAGATAGCCGCGGTGCTCTGCCACGAATTCGTACACGCCGACCGCGCTCACGGCATAGTGCAGGCGCGGCGCAACAGCAGGCTGAATCTTCTGACGCTGGCCGGGCTCATCGCCGCGACGCAGGCCGGAGAGGGCGGCGCCGGCATAGCGGCGATGGCGGGCGGCATACAGACCGCTATGATGAACAGCTACAGCATAGATCTGGAAAAAGAGGCCGACGCTATGGGCATAGACGTGCTTTACCGCGCCGGCTACAATCCCGCGGCGATGCTCACGATGATGGAGCGCATGAACGTCGAGCGCCTGAAACGCGCACAGTACGAGCTGGGCATCTTCCAGACGCACCCGGAAGCCGACGAACGCGTTGAAGCAGCGCTCAAATATCTGCGCGAAAAGGGTATAGACATACAGCGCAAGGACGTCGTGAAAATGCTCAAGGTCACGGTCGCCGACGAGAAGGGGCGAACGCGGCTCCTTATCGACGGGCGCGAGCTTTTCTCCGCGCCCTCCGGCGACGGCGCGCGGAAGCTGTTTGAAGGCGTGGCGAAAAGGCTCGACGAGAATCTGGAGCTTGAACTCGCGCCGTACGACATCCGCGTTGGCGGAGAGCCGGGCTCCCAGAGCCTGATCATCGGCCGCAGCATAATCCTCCGTGAGGACGAGCTTCTGCCGGGAATGCCTGGCCTTTCCGAAATAAGGGACGGCGTAATGGAGGCCGTCAACAGAGCCAGACGCGGCAACATTTTGACTGACTACTACGAATAACGGCGCCGGCTAATTTTTGCGCTGCGTACTGACAGCCGGCGAGGAGGAATCATATGTATATATCTTTATACCGCAGATACAGGCCGCAGACCTTTTCGGACATGGTGGGGCAGAGCGCGGCCGTCGGCGTGCTCATGGAATCGCTGCGCGAGGGCTCGCTCGGCCATGCATATTTGTTCTCTGGGCCGCGCGGCTGCGGCAAGACCTCGGCTGCGCGCCTCGTCGCGAAGTCCCTCGACTGTCTCAACAGGGGTGAAGACTGCGAGCCGTGCGGCGTCTGCGAAAACTGCCGCGCGATAGCCGCAGGCGAGCATCTAGACGTGATAGAGATAGACGGCGCGTCGAACCGCGGCATAGGCGAGATACGCGACCTCAAGAGCCATGTCAACCTGAAGCCGCTGTCGGCGGCCTACAAGGTCTATATCATAGACGAAGTCCACATGCTTACGGAGCAGGCCTTCAACGCCCTGCTCAAGACGCTTGAGGAGCCGCCGTCCAACGTAGTCTTTCTTCTTGCGACTACGGAGCCGCACAAGGTGCCCGTGACGATACGCTCGCGCTGTCAGCATATTCCGTTTCACAGGATAACGATAGCCGATACCGTATCGCGGCTGAAATACGTCTGCGCGCAGGAGGACATCGAGGCCGACGACGAGGCGGTCTGGGAGATCGCGCGTCAGGCCGACGGCGCTCTGCGCGACGCGCTGTCGCTTACGGAGCAGGCTGTGGCGCTCGGCCGCGGCAAGCTCTCGCTGGAAAGCGTCCGCGACCTCACCGGCGGAAGCAGCCGTACGGATCTTGAAAAGTGGGTGGCTCAGATGCGCACGTCGCCGCGCGAAGCCGCGGCCGCGCTGCACTCGATAATGGCGCGCGGCATCTCGCCGGAGCGTCTCTGCGAATCGCTTTTCGCCCTTTTTAGGGACCTGTGGCTCTATTCTCTGTGGGGCGAGCAGGCATTCGGCGCGCTAGAAACTTCGTCGGCGGAGCGCGAATATCTGGAGTCTGAGGCCGTCCACTGGGATCCGCGTAAGCTGAAGGCGGCCTGCGAGCTTTGCAACAGCCTGCTGCCGCGCGCCCACTACGGCATGAAGGGCGACATATTCAGCGGCGTCGTTTTTATGGAATTGCGGGATATAATAGAGGGCGCTCTGCGCGACGGATCAGAACGGCGCACGGCTCACGCCGCGTGCGCGGAAGAAACGACGTCGCGTGCTGCCTCGTGGCGCGCCGGCGCTCCTGCCGCTCAGCAGCGCGCAGAGACGATTTCACAAAGGCCGCCACACGAGGAGATAGGCGGGAGCGGCGAGAGCGCCGCCGCGCCGTCAGAAGCGCCGCGAAAGCGGGACGCCGCTGAGAACGCCGCGCGCGGCGCACGCCTGGCCGGAGGAATAGAGCTTTTTGAAAAGCTGACGTCGCTTATAGACGCCGCCGACAGGCTGCCGGTTTCAGCCGCGCTGCTGAACGCCGCACTTGTACGCGGAGACGGGGGAGTCTCTATAGAATTTGAGCGGGAGATGCCGGCGAAGGCGTTTCTTTCAATAGCGCGGAACAGAAAGGCCGTCTGCTCGGCGGCATCGCGGCTGTGGAACATAGAGGCCCGGGCCGCGGAGCAGCCTTCCGCGGCGAACGAAGCCCCGGAGCAGGGGGCGCCGCTCCCGGCGCAAGCGGAGGAACCGCGTCCGCCGCGCCGGGAGGAACAGCGCGCGAACCAGCCCCACTACGGAGGACGGCTGTCGCACATACTGCGTAAGGCCGGCGCTGAACTGCTCTACGTCCGCAGCGCGGACATGAACGACGAAGAAACAGAGGGAAATGAATAGCTGATGTCTGACAAACCTTTCGTACACCTTCACGTACATACAGAATACAGCCTTCTCGACGGAGCGAACAAATGCTCCGCTCTCGCAGAGACCACGCGCGAGATGGGGATGGACTCGGTAGCGATAACGGACCACGGCGTCATGTTCGGCTGCGTGGAATTCTACAACGCCTGCAACGCGGCCGGAGTCAAGCCGATCATCGGATGCGAAGTCTATGTCGATCCCAACGGCCATACCTGCCGCGAGGGCAAAGGACAGAATCATCTGATACTGCTTGCCGAAAACGAAGAAGGCTATTACAACCTGACGAAGCTCGTCTCGATAGCGAACACAGACGGCTTTTATTACAAACCGCGCATAGACCACGACCTGCTCGCGCGCTACAGCAAGGGGCTGATATGCTCGTCGGCCTGTCTCGGCGGCGAGATACCGCAGCTCATAATGAGCGGCGACATAGAAGGAGCGGAGCGGCGCGCCGGCTTATACAGCGACATAATGGGCAAGGGCAACTTCTTCCTCGAGGTCCAGTCGAACACTCTGCCGGAGCAGGCGCTCGTCAACAAGACGCTCGTCGAGATGTCGAAAAAGCTCGACCTTCCTCTTATCGCGACGAACGACTCACACTACATGAAAAGAAGCGACGCCGAGTGGCACGACGTACTGCTCTGCGTTCAGACCGGCAGCCTCGTCTCCGACGAGAAACGCTACCGCTTCAAGGGCGACGACTACTATTTCCGTTCGCCTGAGGAGATGTGGGCGATCTTCGGCAACGACCTCCCCGAGTCCCTGATAAACACGCAGCGTATAGCCGACCGCTGCAACGTGAAGCTCAAGACCGGCCATTATTATCTGCCGGAGTTTCCGCTGCCGGAGGGCGAGACGCTCACGACGCACCTGCGCAAAATGGCGGCGGACGGCCTAAAGCGCAGGCTCAAGACGGACAATCCGCCGCAGAATTACGTCGAGCGTCTCGAATATGAGCTCGACATAATAGAGCAGATGGACTTCCCGGGATATTTCTGCATAGTCTCCGACATCATCGTAGCGGCGAAGTCGAAACACATACCGATAGGGCCGGGGCGCGGCTCGGCGGCGGGCTCGCTCGTCGCCTACTCTCTCGGCATAACGGACCTCGACCCGATACGCTATAATCTGCTCTTCGAACGATTCCTCAACCCGGAACGCATAAGCATGCCGGATATCGACACCGACGTCTCCGATAAGGGGCGCGACGAGCTGATAGCCTACATAGTAGAGAAATACGGCTCTGACAAAGTGTCGCAGATAGTCACCTTCGGACGAATGAAGAGCCGCGGCGCGATAAAGGACGTAGGACGCGCGCTCGGAGTGCCGATCCCGGAGGTCAACGCGATAACGAAGCTCATCCCCGCGATGCCGACCTCGGACATCAAGGACATAAAGGGCGCGCTAGCCGGCGTGCCCGACCTTAAGGCCGCCTATGACTCCAAGCCCGAGATAAAGAAGCTCATAGACACCGCTATGCACATCGAAGGGCTCGCGCGCCACTGTTCGCAGCACGCGGCCGGCGTCGTCATCACGCCGAAGCCGACCAACGACATGGTGCCGGTGCGCAAATTCGGCGAGAACCAGATAGCGACGCAGTACTCCATGGAATATGTGGAGAAGCTCGGCCTCGTCAAGATGGACTTCCTCGGGCTGCGCACGCTCTCGGTCCTCGACGGCGCCGTGCGCAACATCGAGGGGAACGGCAAGGGACACATCGACCTCAACGAGATACCTATGGACGACGCCAAGACCTACGACATGCTGCAGCGCGGCGACACTCTCGGCGTCTTCCAGCTTGAATCGTCCGGCATGACTGCGCTCGTGCGCCGGCTGCGTCCCGACTGCTTCGAAGACATGATAGCGCTCGTCGCGCTCTACCGCCCGGGGCCGCTTGAAAGCGGAATGGTCGATACGTACGTGAAATGCAAGCACGGCGAGGAACAGGTACACTATCTGCATCCGAAGCTCGAGCCCTACATGAAGGACACCTACGGAGTCATACTCTACCAGGAGCAGGTCATGCAGAGCGCGCGCGAGCTTGCGGGCTACACGCTCGGCGAAGCGGACCTTCTGCGCCGCGCGATGGGAAAAAAGAAAAAAGAGGTCATGGAGAAGGAACGCGCGAAATTCGTCGAAGGCGCCGTGAAGAACGGCGTCGACGCGAAACAGGCGGGCGACATCTTCGACATCATAGAGAAGTTCGCGGGCTACGGTTTCAACAAGTCGCACAGCGCCGCCTACGGCCTCATAGCGTACTGGACGGCGTGGCTCAAAGCCAACTACGGAGCGGAATACCTCGCGTCGTACCTTTCAAGTCTTATAGGCTCGAAGATGGAGACGCTAGGGCAGTACATACGCGCCGTCAGGGATGCGGGATACGAGGTCCTTCCGCCGGATATAAACGAATCTAAGGAAGATTTCACCGTCGTCGGCGACGTCATAAGACTCGGGCTATCCGCAATAGGCAAGGTCGGAGACGCGGCGGTAGCGAGCATCATCGAAAACAGGACGAAGGGCGGAAGATATACGTCGCTGTGGGATTTCCTCACGCGCGTGGACACGCGGCAGGTCAACCGCGGCGTAGTAGAAAACCTCATAAAGTCAGGCGCGTTCGACAGCCTCGACGCGAACAGGGCGAAGCTCCTCAACGCGCTGCCGCAGCTTATAGACCTCGCCTCGCGCAAAGCGCAGAACACGAACCAGGCGTCGCTCTTCGGAGACGACGACGAGGACTTCTTCACGCCCGAGATGGAAGAAGTGGCGGACTTCAGCGAAAGGCAGAAGCTTGACCTAGAGAAAGAAAGCATGGGGCTCTACATATCAGGACATCCGTTCGACCAGTACGAGCCGGCGGTCGAACCCTACATCACCTGCCCCGTGAGCGACCTGCCGAACTGGCGCTCGCACCAGCCGGCTGTGACGGCGGGACTGCTTACAAACTTCACGGAGAAATTCAGCAAGGCGGGCAACGCTTTCGGCACGGCTGTCATAGAGGACAACAGGGGCACCGTCGATATGCTAATATTCGGCAAGCGCTGGCCTCTGTACAAGCACACGCTTCAGAAGGGGGCGCTCTATTTCGTGAAAGGCCAGCCGAAGGACGACCGCGGCGTGTCGCTTATGGTGGACGACATATATTCCGAGGAAGAGTACAAAGAAAAGCTCGAACGCCGCGCGGTGATAACCGTCGAAAGCGACGGCTGCACCGACGAGGATTACGACAGGATATTCAAGGTGCTCGCGAAGCATCCGGGCAAGAGCGAGATTATATTCAAGCTGCACGGCTCCGGCGAAACCTCCGTTTCCCTGATTAAGAGCATGAAGATCAGCGTTACGGACGAGCTGAGGCGGGAGCTTGAGAACGATTCGAAAGGACTGGCGCGCTGCCTGTAGCGAAAAGGAGAGTAGTATGAACGGAAAACCGGACGAAGGAGTCGCGGACTACATAGCGGTCAAGGCGCTCGAAAACGGCGTAACGGTAACCGGCGTAACGCGCGGTGCAGAAAACAGATTCCTCCACACCGAGAAACTGGAGGAGGGAGAGGTGTGGATAGCGCAGTTTACCGAGCACATATCCGCGATGAAGATACGCGGCCGCGCGAAGGTGCTGACGGCCTACGGGGAAATAGAGAGCGGAAAATCAGAAAAGTAAGAAAAACATGGGAGATATGAGACGATGATGGAAAGAATCAAACGCAACGTAAAGATAGTATGCACGATAGGGCCGTCCTGCTGGGACTACGACAAGCTGTTTGCGCTCGCGAAAGCCGGCATGAACGTCGCGCGGCTCAATTTCAGCCACGGCGACTATGAATCGCACATGCGGACGCTCAGGAACGTCCGCGCGGTCGAACAGGAGCTGCAGACGCCGATAGCGGTGCTGCTGGACACGAAGGGGCCGGAGATAAGGACCGGCGAGCTGCCGGGCCACGGCAAGGTCATGGTGAAGGCCGACAGCGAGTTTACGCTTTTCTTTGAAAAGAAGGAAGGCGACGAACACGGAGTGTACGTGGATTACCCGAAGCTCGCTTCCGAGGTCAAGAAAGGGCAGAACATATTCATAGACGACGGCGTAATACACCTGGAAGTCGTGAAGACGTCTCCGCAGGGGATAAATTGCCGCGTGATAGTCGGCGGCGAGCTCGGCGAGCACAAAGGCGTCAACGTACCGGGAGCCGACCTCTCAGTGCCGACGCTTACGGAAAAGGATATCGCCGACCTCAAGTGGGGCGCGGATAACAACGTGGACTACGTCGCGATCTCATTCGTGCGCTGCAAGGAAGACGTCATCGAGGTTCGCCGCGTGCTCGAGGCCGCCGGAGCTTCCGCGAAGGTCATCGCGAAGATGGAGACGCGCCAGTCCGTGGACAACCTCGACGCGATACTCGAGGTCGTGGACGGCATGATGGTCGCGCGCGGCGACCTGGGCGTCGAGATGCGCACCGAGGACGTGCCTATGATACAGAAGGAGATAATCGAGCGCTGCCGCAAGCAGGGCAAGCCAGTCATCGTAGCGACGCAGATGCTCGACTCGATGATACGCAACCCGCGCCCGACGCGCGCTGAGTCGAGCGACGTGGCGAACGCGGTCATCGACGGAGCCGACGCGGTCATGCTCTCCGGCGAGACCGCCGGAGGCAAGTATCCGGTCGAGTCCGTGGAGACGATGGACAGGATAATCGTCAGGACCGAGCAGGACATGGCGCTCTGGTGCCGCAAGCCGCGTTCGCTTCCGGCGGTGTGCGAGACTGCGGACGCCGTGAGCCACGCCGCGCGCGACGTAGCGAAGGAGGTCGCGGCGGCGGCCATAGTGCCGCTGACGTCGAGCGGCAATACGGCGCGCATGGTCAGCAAGTACCGTCCGACCTGCCCGATTATAGCCATGACTCCGTCGCTCTCGACGTGGCGGCAGCTCTCGCTCGTCTGGGGCGTCATGCCGTGCATCTGCCCTATCACGCACCAGCTCGAGGAATCGCTTAAGAACGCCATATCGCTGATAAAGAGGGAGTCGCTCGTCGCCAACGGCGACAACGTCGTGATAATGTCTGGAATGCCGCTGGGCGAACCAGGCAGCACGAACATGCTGAACGTCATACGCATCGCGAACGTCATTGCGCGCGGCCTTTCGCTGGTCCGCCGCCGCGTCACCGGGACCGCCCGCAAGGCGTCGTCGCCGCAGGAGGCGCTTAAGAAAATATCCGAGGGCGACATACTCGTCATCAAAAAAAGCGAGAAAGAGTACGTCCCGGCTTTCGAGAAGGCCGCTGCCGTAATCACAGAGGAAGGCGGCCTGACGTCGCACGCCGGCGTCATATCGCTTGACCGCGGCATTCCCTGCATCACCGACGCGGCGGGGGCGATGGAGAATATCAAGGACGGCATGACCATCACGATAGACGGAGTGCACGGGGTCGTCTACGCGGGAAGCACTAACTGATGGCGCTGATCGGCGCTCACATGTCCGTCGCGGGCGGGCTGGACAAGGCCTTCGAACGCGCGGACGCGCTCGGCTGCGAGTCGATGCAGATATTCACGCGCAGCCAGCGCCAGTGGCAGACGCGCCCCGTCTCCCTCCAGGAGGCGGAGGCTTTCTACCGGGCTTGGCAGCGCTCGAACGTCGGCCCCGTCGTTTCGCACGCCTCATATCTCATCAACATAGCCTCGCCGGACGCGGCCGTGCGCGCCAAAAGCGCCGCCGCGCTGCGCGAGGAGGTCGAACGATGCCGCCAACTGAATATTGACGACATCGTGCTGCACCCGGGCTTCGCTATGGACGGAGGCATAGAGGCGGCGGCCGCGAACATCGCCGAGACGCTGCTGCGCATCTTCGACGATACGCAGGAATATAAGACGCGCGTCCTGCTTGAGACCATGGCTGGTCAGGGGAGCTGCGTCGGCGGTGATCTCGCGCATTTTACGGAAAT
This sequence comes from Cloacibacillus sp. An23, assembly GCF_002159945.1. Taxonomy (NCBI): domain Bacteria; kingdom Thermotogati; phylum Synergistota; class Synergistia; order Synergistales; family Synergistaceae; genus Cloacibacillus; species Cloacibacillus sp. An23. The sequence continues at coordinate 99,418 of NZ_NFJQ01000002.1, forward strand.
TCTCGACAAGGCGAACTGGCACCCGAGAATCGGTCTCTGCATAGACACATGTCACGTGTTCGCCGCCGGATACGATCTTCGCTCTTCGGACGCCTACGAGCGCCTCGTCGCGGCGGCGGACAAACACGTCGGGCTTTCGCGCGTGCGCTGCTGGCATCTCAACGACAGCAAGGCCGCGAAAGGGACGCATCTCGACCGCCACGCTCATCTCGGCGAGGGCGAGATAGGGCTTCATCCGTTCGCGCTGCTTATGAACGACGAGCGCTTCGCGGACATTCCGACGATACTTGAGACGCCGAAAGAGGGCGTCGGCGACGAAGGCAATCTTTCCTTCTTAAGAAAGGTGCGCGGGCAATAGCGCGCCCGCGCGCCGCCGCTTTCGGCTGTTCCGCCTGAGGCTCCAGTTGCGCTATAATACCTAAAAGAAACGGGAGAGGGGTGCGCCGTTGGCTTTCTTCAACCTGCGCTGGCAGGATTTCCTTGATATACTCATAGTCGCTTTTCTCATATACAGGATATTGCTTCTGCTCGTCGGCACGCGCGCGATGCAGCTTATCCGCGGGCTTATGATAATAGGTCTGATCGGCGCGGCTGCGAACCTGCTCGACCTGCGCAGCCTCTCCAACATCATGGGACGCATGATCGGCGCACTCATAATCATCATACCGATATTGTTCCAGCCCGAGCTGCGCCGTATGCTTGAAGAGCTCGGCAAAGGGCATCTCTGGAAGGTCGGCAGCAGCGCGCAGGAGATCGACCAGCGGGCCGAGCAGCTCACTAAGGCTCTGCTTTACTGCCAGTCGCAGCGTATCGGCGCGCTTGTGGTGCTGCAGCGCGACACGAGCCTGAAGGACGTCTGGCGCACAGCCGTGCTGCTCAACGCCGACATTACGGAAGAACTTCTTATTTCGATATTCTGGCCCGGTACGCCGCTTCACGACGGCGCCGTCGTTATAGACCAGGGCGGCATAGTCGCGGCGGGCTGCTATCTTCCGCTCACTGAAAAGACCGATATATCGAGATGGTACGGCACGCGCCACCGCGCGGCGCTCGGAGTCTCGGAGATGTCCGACTCGATAGCCATCGTCGTATCCGAGGAGCGAGGCGAGATAAAAGCAGCGGTCGCCGGACATTTCTCAAGGCCGCTCAGCGAGGCTCAGGTGCGCAAGCTGTGCAGCCATTACTTCAGCCACGAGGCCAAGGAGACGAACTTCATGGAGCGCCTGCGCGGCGAGCTGAAGCAGCAGTGGTCGGGAGGCGACAAAAATGCCTAAGGAATGGAAAGACTTCATAGCCGCGAGGCTCGTCAATGCGCACAAGAGCGCCGTCAAGCTGCTGGCGAGATTCAACTACAAGGGCGGGAATTTCCTCCAGTCCAAGATGTTTCTCGGCGGCGTCTCGCTCTGCATATCCATTCTGCTCTGGTCGCTCGTCGCGCTCGACAGCAACGCCGAGTCGGCGCGCACCATGCGGGACACTATAGAATACGTCAACCTCGGGGCGGGGCTCTCCGTAAACGCTCCTGTCAAAGAGGTTGAAATCAAGCTTGAAGGCAAAATCAACGAGCTCTCCGGCATAGAGCCGTCGGACATCGTCTCCGAGGTGGACCTGGCTAATCTCAGAACGGGACGCTACACGCTGCCGGTACGCTTCGAGGCGCCGACCTTCGCGCGCGTCAGGAGCTGGCAGCCGGCCCTCGTCGAAGTGGAAATCTACCGCAACGTGGAGCGCCGGTTCGAGGTGACGCCGCAGGTGAGCGGCGACGCTCCGGACGGCAAGGTGGTCTCTTCGGTCGTGCTGAGCCCCGACCACGCGGTCGTCAGAGGGCCTGAGACCGACGTCCTGTCGGTGCAGGGGCTCGATGCGTTCGTGAACCTCGACCACTTAGGCGCGAACGGCAGCATAAAGGTTCCGGTCATGGTGAAGGACGCGCAGGAGTCGGGCGACACCGCGTCGCGTCACGGGCGCGTCTCCGTCTCGCCGCGCGAGGTCGAGGCCTCCGTGACCTTCGAGGACGAAATAGTGGGCGACAGGATACCGGTCAAAGTTTCAGTCGTCGGCGAGCCTCACGAGGGGCTTCAGGTAGAATCCGTCAAGGTCATCCCCGACAGCGTCTCGATACGCGGCAGCAGCAAGACGGTCAAGAGCATACAGTCGCTCGACCTTCCGCCGGTAGACATCACCGGCCTTGAACAGGATATCCAGCTTATGATACCTATGGAGCCGACGCAGCTTCCGCCCGGAGTCGAAATAACCGGGACGGACAGGGCGCGCGTCGAGATACATCTATCGAAGAAGATGAGCGTGACGACCTTCTCGAACGTTCCGCTGATGCTCTCCGGCAGCCCGGCGTCTAAGGAATGGCGCTTCTCTCCGCCGTCGGTCAGCGTCACCATCGAGGGCCCGGAGACGGCTATAGAAGGGCTCGAGGGAAACGGCCCGCCGTGCGAGCTCTACATCGACGTGTCGAACATCGTCTCGCAGCACACGGAGCTTCCGGTGCTCGTGCGCGGCCTGAGGCCCGGTTTCCATGTCGTCAGGACGGAGCCCGAGGAGGTTTCCGTAACTGCGGTAGAATAAAAGCGCAGCTTAATATAAAAATTTGCTTTGCGAGGTGGCCTTCTTGAACGAAGCGAAAGGGAAGAAAAGACAATTTTTCGGCACCGACGGCGTGCGCGACATAGCGAACCGAGGCATGATGACGCCGGACGCAGCGATGAAGCTCGGCGCGGCATACGCGGTCTTTCTCGCCGAACGCGGGGCAGAGCGTCCGAAAATAGCCGTCGGCCGCGATACCAGGCTTTCCGGCGAAATGCTCCAGTCCGCGCTTATGGCCGGCATCGCGTCTTCAGGCGGAGACGCTGTGGACCTCGGCGTCATTCCGACGCCGGGCGTGAGCTGCGCCGCCATGCGCGGGCCGTTCAGCGGCGGCGCGGTGGTCAGCGCTTCGCACAATCCCGCGGAATACAACGGGATAAAATTCCTCGACGGCGAAGGCTTCAAGCTCACCGACGGCGACGAGGCGGAGATAGAGGAAATATTCCTCGACGACGCGCGCCGCAGACGCGCCGAGCCGGAACGCATCGGCACCGTCCGCTGCGGCGAAGAATACCGCGCCGGATACCTCGAATCGCTGGGCAGGCTCTTCCGCGGCATCGAGGACAAATCCTACCCGATAGTGATAGACGCGGCGAACGGCGCGGCTTCGGACTTCGTCGGCCCGCTATTCTCCGAATGGGGCGGAGGCGTCACCTTCATGGGCGACGTTCCGGACGGCACGAACATAAACAAGAACGTCGGCGTTACCCATATAGAGGCGCTTGCGGCGAAAGTCTGCGAAAAGGGCGCGTCGCTCGGCATCGCATACGACGGCGACACCGACCGCGTGCTCATGTGCGACGGACGCGGGCGCGTCCTCGACGGCGACGTCATGCTGTGGGTCATAGGACGCTGGCTCGCCTCGCGCGGGACGCTCGGCGCGGGCGTTACGGCCACAGTCATGTCCAACATGGCGCTCGAAGACCTCCTTGCGAAGGAAAACATAAAGGTTTTCCGGTGCCAGGTCGGCGACCGTTACGTTCTCGATACGATGAAGCGTGAGGGCGCGCGCATAGGCGGCGAACAGTCCGGTCACATCATAGCGCTCGACTACGCGAACACTGGAGACGGACTTTGCTCCGGCCTGCTCTTCCTCAAGGCCGTCGCCGACCTCGGCGAGGACGTTTCGACGCTCGCGGACCGCTTCGAACGCTATCCGCAGGTGCTTCGCAACATGAAGGTCGCGGACAAGAACGCCGTCATGTCGAGCCCGCTCGTGGAAGCCGCCGCCAAGGAGGCGGAGCGGCTGCTCGCGGGCAAAGGGCGCATGCTGCTGCGTCCGTCGGGCACGGAGCCGCTCGTCAGGATATTCGCGGAATCACGCGACGCTGAGCTGATGAACAGGGCCGCGGACATAATGGAAGAGGCGATAGGAAAGGCGGTAGAAGGGCGATGAACTCCAACGCGGAATACAGAAGGGTCAGAACGGCTGTGTTTCCCGTCGCCGGGCTGGGGACTCGCTTCCTCCCCGCGACGAAAGACATCCCGAAGGAGATGATGCCGCTCATAGACAGGCCGCTCATCCACCACGGCGTAGACGAGGCGGTAGCCTCCGGCTGCACGCGCGTCGTCTTTGTGACGGGGCAGGGCAAGGAGAGCATCTGCCGCTACTTCGAGCCGTCGTTCGAACTCTCGGCGCTGCTGCGCGAGCGCGGCAAGGGAGAACTCGCCGACGTGGTCGATTCCATATACAAGCTCGCTGAGTTCCACTACGCCTACCAGGCGAAGCCGCTCGGCCTTGGACACGCCGTGCTCTGCGCCGAGGAATTCTGCCGCGATGAATACTTCGGCCTGCTTCTCCCAGACGACGTTATGACAGCCGAGCCGACGGCGCTGGCGCAGCTTGAGGCCGTGCGCGAAAAATACGAAGGCTCCGTGCTCTGTCTCGAAGAGGTCTCGCCGGAGGACGTCTCGCGCTACGGAATAGTAGACGCCGAAGAGATCGAGCCAGGCGTATATCGAATAAAAGGACTCGTCGAAAAGCCGAAGCCGGAAGAAGCGCCCTCGCGCCTCGCGATAATGGGCCGCTACCTGCTCTCGCCGAAAATATTCAAACATCTGAAAAACCTAAAACGCGGCGCCGGCGGCGAATACCAGCTCACCGACGCCATAGCTTCGCTGCTCGAGGAAGAGCCGGTCTACGCGACGGTGTACAAAGGACAGCGCCTAGACTGCGGCATAAAAGAAGGCTGGATACAGGCGACCGTCGTGAAGGCGCTCGAGGACGAAAAGCTGCGCGATATAGTTCTCGCGGCCGTAGCTGAATATGAAGCGTCCGCAAATGGCGAAAAAACAAAATAGGATATAACGAAAAGCCGCCCGCGCAGATTTCTGCGGGGCGGCCTTTTTTATTCGGCGCGGCTTCTTATTTATCGTTGAGAACACTGTCGCGATATTTCTTCCACGAAGCGAAGGAGCCTGCGTGGCGGCGGGCTATATAGTGCTTTAACTTTTACATAAAAACACCGTCGTTCCGCGAATCTTCTGCGCGGAACATCAGTCCTAAGCACCGAGGCTAGAGCAAAAACGATATAGCCGCAATATGAAATTACGTAGTACGCGGCAGAGGGTCCGCAGAGTCTGCCACGCTTCATCGGGCACATAGGCGTTGGGGGACGGCATAGTTTTTAATGAAAAGTTAAACAACTATAAACTCTCCGGTGCTGCAGTCTATAAGCCGAGCGTTCAATGCGTCCGATAAAGCCGCGAAGGCTTCGCATGGAGTCTCCCCGCCTCTGACATGCAGCATTATGGATTCGGCTTCCGTCTCCGCCCCAACGTTGAATTCTATCGACCATCTGCCGCAGCCGAGATGCTGATATGACAAATCGTTGCAGTCGCAAGATACGCCGAGCTCTGCGGCGATATTCTTTACCGCCTCGGCTATCTCCGTCTGTGCGAAAGGAACTATGTTTTCGCCGGCTATATTTTTCAGCGCTTCGTTGTTCGTCTTGGTCCTTACCATCACAACGTCCCAGCTCATTCAAAAATCTCCCGCCGTCCGCGTAGGGTGCCAAAAAGCGTGCGCTCAGCGCCCGCCCTGAATCTCCTCTGTGAACGGATAATATATGCGCAGCTCCGTGATTTCCCTCAGCGCATTGTCGTTTCTGCCCGCTGCTTCATGCAGACGTTCCCAGCCGCCGTTCGCGTAGCGAGCCAGGACGAGGGACTTGCGCCCGTATGACGACCAGACGTCCCACAGCTTCTCGCCGCCCGCTGGGCCGGAGACGAGGCCGTGCTTGAAGAGCGGCGGCGTGCCGCCCATCTTCGATACTCCGTCGGCTGGGCCGATCACTAGCCACTGCGTCATGCTCCATACGCCCTGCATCTCCTTCGATGAGAGCGCGTGATCCCACGGCACTATCTGAAAGCCGCCGGTAGTGCCGCGCGGCGTAGTGCTGACGTCTATGACGCCGCTGTGGTTTGCCCGTATCGCTCCGACGCGCTGGAAGAGCGTGCCTTCGAAGCGTCCGGTTCCGCCGAGAGGAACGAGGACGCGTCCGAGAATTTTATATCCTGTCGAGTACCACGCGACGACGCGCCCGCCGGGGCGGTTTTCTATGTCTACCATATATGGCAGAGACGGGTCTTCGAATACTTCGATGACGAGCGTGTCGCCCTCCTTCGGCAGATTGTCCGCCGCCAGCGGCGCGGCGGTCCCGTCAGCCTTCCGTACCGTAACGCGCGAGCCGACGGCCGGCGCCCATGCGCCGAAGACGCTTTCTCCGGCCTTCGCGTCGAGCACTATCGATGCGCCCGGCCCGGCTGCGGGGGCTATGGTCTCTTTGGGGATCACGCTCAGAGTGCGCCCCTTGCCCTTTTCGACTGAGACCAGCATATGCACCGCGTTCACCGCCGACGCGCAGACGGAGCCGGGCTCGCCCCACGCGCTCGCAGTGTAGCTCGGCCAGCGCGTCTTCGTAGGCAGCGCAGTTACACTTGCTATATTGAAGCTTTCGCCGCCGGCCGTCGTCACAGACACCTCGGCGCCTACTTGCATCGGAATGTCGATTTCAAAAATTTTCTTCGCCTCAGCCTCCGCCGCGTGCGCCGGAAGAAGCGCCGTACATACCAGAAGCGACGCCAAAGCGATAACAAGCGAATTTTTTAACTTCGGGAGATTCATCGAAACCGCCTTCTTTAGATTGGATTATTAGAATCTCACGGGCGACGGGAAAAACCATATCGCCCAGATATTGCCGATAAAATGAAAGAGCGCCGGGGGAAGCAGGCTGCCGTAGCGGTACTTCAGCCATCCCATGACCAGCCCCGGGAAAAATGTGCAAAGCGATATCCAGTAGGGCGAGACGATGAGATGTACCGGCGCGAACACGAGGTTCGCCGCCGCTATCGCTGCGTAGGGGCCGAACCGCCTTTCGAGCACCGGCTGAAGCCAGCCGCGGAAAAAAGTTTCTTCTATTACCGCCGCCGCGAGACCCGAAGCCGCGAGTTCGAGAACGCTGCGCAGCCCGCGCCTTCTCGGCAGCTCCTCCCACGGCCACGCGAGCGCGGCCGCCGTGAGCACGGCGAGCACCACGGCGGCGACGGCGAGCGTCTCCGCGACGGCCCGCCTGTCCGCGCTCCATCTGAGGCCATAAATTTCGGGGTCTTCCTTCCTGTACCAACACCAGAGATAAGGCCAGTACAGCAGAAAGACCCCGCTGCAAAAGGCTGCGAGAGAGCCCATGCGTTATGAGGTTATATCTTCAGACAGTCGGAGCAGAGTCCGTAGAAAAATATTTCCGTGTGTTCTATCTGGGCTATGTTGTCGCGCACCGTCGAAGCCGAGCGGAAAATCTCGTCTTCGTTGACCGGAATGTCGAACAGCTTCCCGCACTTGCGGCAAAGAAAATGCCCGTGTGTCTCAGTTGCCGGGTCGAAATAAACCCTTTTGTCGTCGATGCTGAGTATTTTTATGAGCCCGGCCTCAGCGAGCAGCTGCGCAGTGCTGTAAAGCGTCGCCACAGACATAGTTGAATACTCGGAGGAAAGCTCCTTGTACAGCGTCTCCGCGGAAGGATGGTCTTTGCGGCCCTCCAGCTTCTGAAGTATGGCTATGCGCTGGGCCGTTATTTTCGCGCCCCGCTCCCTTAATACCGAAATACCGTCATCTACAGTCCACATCGTAAAACTCCCCCATAAGACTTTAAATGATTATAATTATTATAAATCAATGCGGCGAGTTTGTCTTTACCGTCAAAGATAAAAATGTATTTTCTTTAACTCGCCGGTCAGAGATGCGGCCGCGGCGCAATAAGTTTTTCATACTTGCGGATTTACTCGATTTAACGTTATAATGTCCGTTGCACATAATGGGGTGTAGCCAAGCGGCCTAAGGCAGCGGACTTTGACTCCGCCATCGATGGTTCGAGTCCATCCACCCCAGCCATTTTTTGAAGCCGCATCATCTGAGGCGTCTCTGAAAGGGGCAGGAATCGTGAATCAGCCGGAAAAATTATTTGGAGTGCTGGTGCTGGCCGCGGGGAAGGGTACCCGTATGCGCAGCCGGACTCCCAAGGTCCTTCATCTGATGTTGGAGGAGCCGATTCTCTATTATCCCCTGAAGGCGGCGCGCGACGCCGGCTTCGGCGACGTGGCGGCGGTTGTCGGCTGCAGCGGAGAGGCCGTCGAAAGCTGGCTCAAGGACAATTTTCCGGACGCAGCCGTGATATGGCAGCACGAGCAGCGGGGTACGGGGCACGCAGCCAAGCTCGCCCAGCAGTGGTGGAGCGGGTACGGCAACGTAGTCGTGCTTGCGGGAGACGCCCCTCTCATCACCCCGGAGACGCTGAAACGATTCGCTCAGAAGCATATAGAAGACGGCAACGACTGCAGCTTCCTCAGCTTCATGCTCGACGACCCCACCGGATACGGCAGGGTCATACGAGAGAAGGGCGGCGTCCGGGTAGTCGAACAGAAGGACGCCGGCGAGGAAGAGCTGAAGGTGCGCGAGGTCAACAGCGGCATGTATATCTTCCGCACGGATGCGCTGGCCGCCGTGATAGACGATTTGTCGTGCTCCAACGCACAGGGCGAGTACTACCTGCCTGACGCGCTGGCGCTGATCGCGGCGCATGGCGGACGCGTCGCCGCGGTGCTCGCTGAGGATCCGCGCGAATTTTTGGGTATAAACGACCAGATACAACTCGCCGAAGCGTCGCGTGTGATGCGCGACAGGATAGTCCTCTCCTTCATGAAGAATGCGGGGCTTCACTGCATGGATCCATCAAGCGTATGGATAGGCCCGAAGGTGAAAATAGGCGGCGACGTCACCATCCATCCTTCCGTCCAGCTCTGGGGCGAGACCGTCGTCGAGGACGGAGCCTTCATCGGAAGCTTCACGGTTCTGAGAAACGCAATAATCAAAGAAAACGCCAATATAAAGGGTTCGGTGCGCCTCAACGACTCCACAGTGGGGCCGCGCGCCTCCGCCGGTCCGTTCGCATTCATGCGCGAGCACGCCGAGCTTCTTGAGAACGCCCACATGGGGCGCTTCGTAGAGATAAAAAAGAGCCTCGTCGGCAAGGACTCTAAGGTTCCACATCTGTCGTATATCGGCGACACCGAGATAGGCGAGGATACCAACATAGGCGCGGGGACTATAACCTGCAACTACGACGGCGTTAAGAAGAACAAGACGAAGATAGGCAGCCGCTGCTTTATCGGCAGCGACACCATGTTCGTGGCCCCGGTTGAGGTCGGCGACGACGTTTCGACGGCCGCCGGGTCTGTCATCACAAGCCGCGTTCCCGACGGCGCACTTGGAGTTGGGCGCGCAAAGCAGACCAATATAGAGGGCTGGAGCGCCAGACGGAGAAAGAAGCCGTCCGAAGGAAAGGCCTAGCGGCCTGACGGCGGCGGGGCTTTGTTCTTATAATCTTAAGGAGGATAAAAAAATGTCCGCAGGATTGAGAGAGGTAAAAATTTTTTCTGGCAGCGCTGACCCGCAGTTTGCGGAAAACATCTGCATGAATCTCGGCGTGCCGCTTTCGGCGTCTAAACTCTTCCGTTTCTCCGACGGCGAGATAGGCGTCTCTATCGAGGAAAGCGTGCGCGGTGCGGACGTATATGTCGTTCAGCCGACGTGCGAACCGGCGAACGAGCACCTCTTCGAGCTTCTCATAATAGTGGACGCGCTCAAGCGCGCTTCCGCCTACCACGTCAACCTAGTCATGCCTTATTTCGGATACGCGCGTCAGGACAGAAAGACGCGCTCACGCGAGCCGATCACGGCGAAGCTCGTCGCCAACCTTCTTGAGAAGGCCGGCGCGGACCGCGTGATATCGGCCGACCTCCACGCCGGACAGATACAGGGCTTCTTCGACATTCCCGTAGACCACCTTACCGGCATCCCGCTTCTCGCATCATATTTCCGCCGGACTCTCGTCAAAGAGATGGAAAGCGGCCTCGTTACGGTAGTCTCGCCCGACATCGGCGGCGTCGTCCGCGCAAGGAAGTTCGCCGGACAGATGAACAACGCCGAGCTTGCGATCGTCGATAAGCGCCGCTCGCACGAGGTGGCCAACCAGTGCGAAGTAATGGAGATAATAGGAAACATTGAGGGCAAGACGTGCGTCCTCGTCGACGACATCATCGACACCGCAGGCACGATAGTCAAAGCCGCCGAGGCTCTCAAGGAAAGGGGCGCGAAGGAGGTCTACGCCTGCGCGACGCACGGCGTGCTTTCCGGCCCCGCCATCGACAGGCTCAAGGATTCTGTGATAAAGGAAGTCGTGCTCACCGACACGATCCCGCTTAAAGAGCACAAGAGGATAGACAAGATCCGCCAGCTCCCGATAGCGCCGCTGTTCGCCGAGGCGCTGCGGAGAATACACTCGGAGCATTCGGTAAGCATTTTGTTCCGTTAAGCCACGGAAGAAATATTTTTATAAAAGTTTTAATACCATTGAGGAGGAAACATCCATGGCATCTAAGCATCAGACTGTAAAACTTGAATTCACGAAGAGGGAAGGCACAGGCAAGGGCACCTGCCGCAAACTCCGCTGCAAGGATCAGCTTCCCGTCGTACTTTACGGTCCCGAATACAAGCACGGCCTCGCCGGAACCGTCTCCGCCAGGGCCGTAACGCCCGTCGCGAACAGCTCCCACAGGGAGACGACGCTCATCGAGCTCGACTTCGCCGACGGCGGCTCCGCTTCCGCTCTCATCCGCGACGTACAGCGCCACCCGCTCACGCGCCGCATCCTCCACGTCGACTTCTATCAGGTCCTCAAAGGCCACAAGATCAAGGTCGAAGTTCCTATCCGCGTCGTCAACGAAGAACTCTGCAAGGGCATCAAGGACGACGGCGGCGTGCTTGTGTTCGGCGAGCGCTTCATCCTCGTCGAGGTCCAGCCGAGCGACATCCCCGAGGAAATCGTGGTAGACGCGCAGAACCTCAACGTCGGCGACGAAATCTTCGTCAAGGATCTCGCTCTTCCCGAAGGCGTCGCTGCCGTGACGGAGGCCGACCTCCTCGTGCTCCACGTCGAGCAGCCGAAGGAAGAGGCCGAAGAGGCCCCCGCGGCCGATGCCGAGACCGCCGAGGTCGAAGTCGTGGCGAAGGGGAAGGCCGCGAAGGAAGAGTAACCTACTGTTCACAGTTCAGGCTGTTTTTGCGGCTTGGCGCGGCCCGTCCGGCGCGGCGAGGTCTTGTCGAGGGAGCCTTATCCCGCGGCGGGGCGTCTGCCTGCGTCTGTCGTCTCGACGGGCGGACGCCGGGCCGCTTTTTATGTGCGTCGGCTTTTCGGCGCTTGTGTTGACGCGGAGAGATTGGTAGTAAATTATGAAATTGATAGTCGGCCTGGGCAATCCGGGCTATCAGTATGTGTGGACGAGGCACAACTCAGGGTGGATCATCGTAGACTCGTTCGTAGCGCGCCTCGGGCTCGGCGAGCCGCAGATAAAGTTCCGCGGCGCGTACTGGGGGCCGGCGCTCTGCTGCGGTGAGCGAGTCGCTTTCCTTGAGCCTCATACCTTTATGAACCTCAGCGGGCTTTCCGTCGGGGAGGCTGCGCGCTATCAGAACCTCGAGCCGTCCGACATTCTCGTCGTGTCCGACGACGTCGCGCTCCCGTTCGGGCGCATACGCATGCGCAAGAGCGGCTCCGCCGGCGGGCAGAACGGCCTTAAATCTGTACTCGGCGCCCTCGGTACTCTCGACGTTCCGAGGCTGCGCATCGGCGTCGGCTCTCCGGCGCCCGGACGCGACCTGGCGGACTGGGTGCTTGCTAAGATACCGCAGGAGCAGCGCCGCGACTGGGGCAAGCTGGAAGACGCCGCTTGGGAGGCGCTGAACCTCTGGCTCACGGATGGGATAGAGGCCGCCATGTCGAAGGCCAACGGTTTCAGGCTTAATGCCGGAGAATAAATCACCCGTCACGGGCAGTTCTCTCGCAGCTCTCGACGATGACGTCTGGCGCAGGAACAGAGGCGTGCACCTCGCCTCCAAAGGCGCGATGCGCCCCTGGGTATGCCGAGACGCGGCCTTCCCGCTGCTCGCGCTTCTTCCCGACGCGCGGCAGGTGCGCGATTTCGCGGCGGACGCGCAGGAGCTCGGAGTTCTAGGCGGAGTGAAGGTGCTGCCTGAGCTGCCGCTGTCGGAAGACGAAACGCGGAGCGACGCGCAGGAAATGGCGCGCGGCGACGTTCTCGAGGACTTTAAGTATCACGGCGGGGTGCTAGCCGCGACGCCGGCTTCGCTTATGTCCCCCTTCTCGACCGGCGGAGACTTCAGGGAGATAGAGGTCGGCAGGGAGGTCGGACGCGACCGCCTCGCAGACTGGCTCGCGCAGAAGGGCTACGAGCGCGGCGACCTCGTCTGGACGCCGGGGCAGTTCGCCGTGCGCGGCAGCATCGTGGATATATTCAGCCCCTCCGACATGTATCCGCTGCGCATAGAGTTCTTCGACGACGAGGTCGAGGACATACGCTGGTACGTTCCCGACACGCAGAAAAGCCTCAAAAGCGTCAGAAAATGCTCTATACAGAGCCTCGTCTCAAAGAGCGGCAACGTCCTTGAAAATTATTTCCCGAAGGATATGCGCGCGATATTTTTCGACCCTCACGGGCTGGACATGACGGCGGAAAACTCCGTCTGGCTTTGGAACAACCTTGACAGGGAGAAAAAAGGCGCCGTCCCGTGGGAGAAATGGGAGAAGATATGCGTTTCGCTCTCGTCATATCCGAGGCTGAGGATACTCGGCGACGTGAAAAACTGCGCCGCGCGCATGTCCGTCGCGCAGTTCCCGAACTTCCGCGGAAAGCTCCGGGAGGTCGAGGACTGCTGCCGTTCGCTGATAAGCGAAGGCTATAACATCAAAATTTACTCCGAGACGGAGCGTAACCTGCAATGGGCGCGGCTCAACGGCTTCGACGCGCGCGAGGGCGTGCTGAGCGAGGGCTTCATAGACTCCGCGTCGCGCGTCGCCGTGATAACCGACCTCGAGCTTTCCGGCATAACGGTGGCTCGCCGCCGTATCGAAAACCACGCGCCTGCGGACTGGGGCGCGGGGCTCATGCCTGGACAGTGGATCGTCCACGACGACTACGGAGTCGCGCGCTATCTCGGCGCGGAGCAGGTGAAGACGTCTGACGGCGAACAGGAATATCTCGTGCTGCAATTCGCCGAGGAGCGGCGGCTTTTGATTCCCGTCATGCAGTTCCACAAGATTTCGCCGTGGTCTCCGCTGCCGGGACAGGAGCCGTCCGCTGACAGGCTTAAAGGCTCGCTCTGGAAAAAATCGGCGGCGAAGGCGCGCGAGGCGGCCGAGAAGGCCGCAGCCGAGCTGATAAAGATCTACGCAGAGCGTGAGGTGAGCAAAGGCTTCGCATTCCCGGAGAACCGTGAGCTGATGCGCGAGCTGGAAGAAAGCTTTCCGTACAAGGAGACCGCAGACCAGCTTCGAGCCATTGAGGATGTCGAGGCCGACATGGAGCGCCCAGTGCCTATGGACAGGCTCGTCGTCGGGGACGTCGGCTTCGGCAAGACCGAGGTCGCGATCCGCGCCGCCGGCAAGGCGGCCTTCGCCGGCAAACAGACGGCCATCATGGTGCCTACGACGCTGCTCGCGAATCAGCACTACGAGACCTTCTCGGCGCGCTTCGCCGACACCGGCGTGCGGGTGGAGACTATTTCGCGATTTGTGCCTCCGTCGCGTCAGAAAAAAATACTCGCGGACCTCGCCGCCGGCAAGGTGGATATAATCGTCGGCACCCACAGGCTGCTGACCGAAGACGTTAAATTCAAGGATCTCGGCCTCGTCATCGTCGACGAGGAACACCGCTTCGGAGTCATGCACAAGGACCATCTGAAAAAGCTCTTCCCCGGAGTAGACACGCTCATGCTCTCCGCGACGCCTATACCGCGCTCGCTCTCTCTTTCCATGAGCGGCCTGCGCGGCATGTCCGTGCTCCAGACGCCGCCGCAGCGCAGGCTCCCGGTCATAACCGTCGTCCGTCCGTTCTCCGAAGAGCTTCTGAAGAACGCGGTGCTGCGCGAGAAAAACCGCGGCGGGCAGATATTTTTCGTACACAACAGGATAGGCGACATACAGGATCGCGCCGTCATGCTCAAGCGTCTTTTCCCAAAGCTTAAAATAGCCGTGGCGCACAGCAGGACGCCCGAGGCCGGCCTTGAGAAGATAATGTCCGAGTTCGCCGCGGGACAGACGGACATACTCGTATGCACGACGATAGTAGAAAGCGGCCTCGACATTCCCGCCGCCAACACGCTCATCGTGGACGACGCGCACGAGCTCGGCCTCGCGCAGATGTACCAGCTCCGAGGGCGCGTCGGGCGGCGCGAGGACCAGGCCTACGCGTTCCTCTTCTACCCGAGCGACGCGCGCATCTCGGTAGAGTCGAGCGAACGACTCGAGGCTATAGCCGAGCTCGACGAACTCGGCGCGGGCTACCAGCTCGCGCAGCGCGACCTTCAGATACGCGGCGGCGGCGACCTCGTCGGAATATCGCAGCACGGCAACTCGACCAAGATAGGCTATCAGCGCTACTGCGACCTGCTCGCCGAGGAGATAGCGAGGATAAAGGGCACGTACAGGCCGCAGATAGAGCTAGAGGTCGGCTTCCCGGTATCGATACCGGCGAGCTACCTGCCGCAGGAGAATCTGCGCGTCACGCTCTACCGCCGCATGCTCAAGGCCGACTCTGCGGATGAAGTGTTCGCCCTGCGCGGCGAGACCGCCGACAGGTTCGGCAAACTGCCGCCCGAGGTCGAATTTCTCTTCGACGCCGCCGTGGTCAGAAATCTGGCGTACGATTTCGGCATAACGAAACTTCTCGCCGGACGCTACGAACTTGTGCTTTTCTGCACGCCAGACGAAAAATGGGAAAATCTGCGGCTGCCTCCGCTGTGGCGTAAGCGCTCCGACGGGCTGATAGGCCCCGGCGGTTTCGCCGGAATGCGCGAAATCGCGCGATTGCTGAGCGGACGGGCCGCATCCGGCGAATAGAATGATAAAATATAGCGGAACGGGAGGAATGTTCGTGACGCAGAACGAGACCGCGACGGCGGAAAAGTTTGTAAAGCTGGTAAACGTTATGAAGAAGCTCCGCGAGCCCGACGGCTGTCCGTGGGACAGGGAGCAGACCTATATGTCGCTGCGGCGCTATATAGTAGAGGAGGGCTACGAGCTTATCCAGGCGATAGAGGACGGCGACGTTCCCAATATGTGCGAGGAGTGCGGAGACCTTCTGCTTCAGGTCGTATTTATCTCGTGCATGGCGGAGGAGCGCGGGGACTTCACCATCCGCGACGTTCTCGACGGCCTGACCGACAAGCTCATACGCCGCCATCCTCACGTATTCGGCGACGTCAGTGTGGACGGCTCGGAAGAAGTGCTCAAGAACTGGGAGCAGATAAAATCCGCCGAGCGCAAGGGCAAGTCGGAGGATTCGTCCTACATGGCTGGGATCCCGCGCGGAATGCCGGCACTGCTGCGCGCATACAGGATACAGGAGCGCGCCGCGAAGCCGGGCTTCGACTGGCCGAAGGGGGACTGCGCCCCGGTGATGGCTAAGGTCGAAGAGGAAATGGCTGAGCTTAGGGAAGCCGCCGCCTCGGCGGACGAGGCTAAAATCGATGAAGAGCTCGGCGACCTTCTCTTCGCGTCGGTCAACCTTGCGCGCCACCTCGGAGCCGACCCCGAGATCACGCTCCACCGCGCCTGCGAGAAGTTCGCGGCGCGCTTCAGAAAAGTCGAAAAGTCAGTTGAAGAATCGGGCCGCGCGTGGAAGGACTTCACGCTCGACGAGCTCGAGGAATTCTGGCAGAAAGCGAAAAACAATAAATAATTAGGAGGAACGGCAATGACCACAGAAGAAAAAATCAAAGACGTACTCACCAACAAGGTTTCCCCCGCGCTTCAGATGCACGGCGGAGACTGCTCATTCGTTAAATACGACGAGCCGACGGGGACTCTTTACGTCGCCATGCAGGGAGCCTGCGGCACCTGCCCCTTCGCGCTCGAGACGCTCCGCATGACCGTCGAGCAGGCCGTCATAGCAGAGGTGCCGGAAGTCAAGGCCGTGGAAAGGGCGTAGGCCGCACGAAAGTAATGAAAGAGGCAGGCCAGGAACCGGAGACGCTCCTTTCCGCAACGGACGCCTCCGTCGTCCGGCTGCTCGCCGAGCATGAGGAGATACTGCGCCTCGTCGAACAGATCTTTCCCGTAAAGGTCTACGCGAGGGGCAGTTCCCTTTCGATAAAGGGCGACGACGAGCGGCTGGTTCAGAAAATCGAAAATCTGCTCGTGCAGTACGCTGAGCTTTCGCTCTCCGGCCACAAGTTCAACAGCGCGGAGATACGCTACGGGCTGCACAGCATAGAGCGCGGCGAGACGGTCAACCTGCGCTCGCTTTACAACGACGTCGTCTGCATAAGCAACAGGGGCAAGGCGATAAGGCCCTATACCAACGGGCAGAAGGACTACATCCGCGCGATAAGGGAAAACGACATCACCTTCGGCATAGGCCCCGCCGGCACCGGCAAGACCTACCTAGCCGCCGCGCAGGCCGTCGCCTGCCTTAAATCGGCGAAGGTGAGCCGCATCATACTCGTGCGCCCCGTAGTCGAGGCCGGAGAGCGCCTGGGCTACCTTCCGGGGGACATGAACGACAAGGTCGCGCCTTACCTGCGGCCGCTCTACGACGCTTTTTACGAGCTGCTCCCGGCGGAGAAGTTCGACCGTTATTTTGAGAAGGGAGTCATCGAGCTCGCTCCGCTCGCCTATATGCGCGGGCGCACGCTCAACGACAGCTTCATCATTCTCGACGAGGCGCAGAACACCACGCCGGAGCAGATGAAGATGTTTCTGACGCGCCTCGGCTTCGGCTCGAAGGCGGTCGTCACAGGCGACATAACTCAGGTGGACCTGCCCGGCACGAAAGAGTCGGGGCTCAAGGTCGTGCGCGACATTCTGAAAGACATCCCGGGAGTCGCCTTCGTCAACCTTAACGACGGGGACGTCGTGCGTCACGAAATAGTCCAGAGAATAGTGAGGGCGTACGAAGATTATGACAGACGGAGAAGAGAAGAAAAGCAGCCTGCTGCCGGACGCCCTTAGGGATATCCTCGGCAGGTTTTCGTACAAGCCCGAGAACAGGCAGTATATCATATTCCGGGCTATACTCCTTTGCGTAGCCGCGCTTCTCGTCGGCTTCAACTGGTATCTGTTCGAACGCAAGGAGAACTATCAGATAGGGCTCCCCGCCCAGAAGACGTACTTCGCGCTCACATCGTCGCGCTACGAGGACAAGGCCGCGACGCTCGAGCTGCGACAGCGCGCCACCTCGCGCATAATCGCCGTCATGGTGCAGGACGAGAAAATAGCCTCTGAGGTGACGCGCCGCCTCTCGCTCATGAAGGAAGGAAAGATGAGCGAGCTCTTCAACGCGCCGCTGCTCAACATCTACAACAAGCAGAGCGCCGCGTCGCAGAAGGCTATAAGCGAGGCGGTCTCATCCATTGGGCCGAAGCTGCTGAACGAGTCCATCGACCGCGACCAGCAGACGTCGCTGATTTGGAAATATCTCAAACAGACGTCGCTGACTCAGTCGGAGCGCAACGTGGCGTTTCAGATGCTTGACGTTATCATGAACCCGTCGCTGCAGCCCGACAACGAGATGCTGATGAAGCTCAAGGACGACGTCGCGGCGCAGATCCCGGCGGTAATAAAGGAGATACGTCCCGGCTCCGTGCTCGTGCAGAAAGGCGAAGTCGTCACGCCGTCGGCGGCGAGGCTGCTGGCCTCGCAGGGCTACCCCGACGCGGCGTTCCCGTGGCGTCATCTGATATTCGTGCTCGGCGCGATAGTCGTGTGGAGCTTCTGGCCAGTCTGGATAGAGGGCGGCCTCAAAGAAAAGCTCTCGATGCGCGAATGGATATACGTCGCAGTGGTGCTCTCGGTCGTATGGACGCTTGAGGTCGCTTTCGCGCGCCTCGGCGGCTACTCTATGGCGGTGCTCGGCCTCACAGGCTGGCTCTGTCTGACCATGCCGGTATCCCTCTCGTTCCACGTGATATTCGGCGGCGGAGTCATCAGCGTTATCCTCGCGTACGGAACGAACCCAGGCATCGTGTGCCTCGGCTGCATACTTTCGGCTTTCGCCGGCGGCGTGGGGCGCATAATGTTTCTCAACCCGCCCAACCACCGCATCACGATATGGCGCAACCTCTTCCTGCTCGGCATAGCGCTCGGCGTGGTCTCCGTATGCGTCTACTGGGGGCTCGACCTCTACGTGGACAGGAACCTCGCCTTCGGGACGGCTCTTTACAGCGCCGTATGGGCCACGATCGTAGTGGCTCTGCTTCCGCTTTGGGAGAACATCTTCGACGTAATCTCGCCGCTGCGGCTTCTCGAGCTCAGTCATCCCTCGCAGCCGCTTATCAAGCGGCTGCAGATGGAGGCTCCAGGCACATACAACCACGTGCTGATGGTCGGCACGCTTGCCGAGGCCGCTGCGGACAAGCTGCATATGAACGGCCTATACGTAAAGGCCGGAGCCTACTATCACGACATCGGCAAGCTTAAGAACCCGCAGTATTTCGTCGAGAACCAGCGTCCAGGCAAAAACATCCACGACAGCCTGCCGCCCGAGCTCTCCGCGAAGGTGCTCATATCGCACGTGAAGGACGGCCTCGACATAGCGGCGCAGACGAATCTGCCGAAAGCGCTGCGCCCGTTCATACGCGAGCACCACGGCACGACGATACAGAAATATTTCTACGAAAAGGCGAAGGCCTTGGGCGAGGATGTGAAGGAAGAGGATTTCCGCTATCCCGGGCCGCGTCCGCAGACTCGCGAAACGGCTCTCGTCATGCTCGCCGACTCCGTAGAGGCCGCCGTCAAGGCGCGCAACAAACCGTTTGAGGACGACGCCGAGCTCGTCAAGTTCATCAAGCAGGTCATACAGAGCAAGATAGACGGCGGGCAGATGGACGACGCGGACTTCACGTTGCGGGAGATCGCCATCATCGAAGGCGCGTTCCTCGACGTGTTCCGTTCGACCTACCACTCTAGGGAGGTCAAGGACATAAACCAGATAATAAAAGAAGCGAGGCTGAAACGCGGCGACGCCGCCCCGGCCGGGGAGAAGGAGGACAAAAAAGGTGAAAACGACGATACACTGCGGTGATCTGCAGGAGGCGGCCTGTAATTTCTGGAACGCCGGAACCGCCGAACGCATCGAGAAAGTCATATCTGATTACATCGAAGCGGAGAAGCCGCTGCCCGAGGCCGTAGCCGAGTGCGAGATATCCCTGACCTTCGCAGGGACGGACCGGATGGCGGAAATCAACAAAAAATACCGCGACGCAGAAGGGCCGACCGACGTGCTATCGTTCGCGATGTGGGAGAACGACGAGGGAAACTTCGAGCCTCCGTCGGACTGGGAGAACCTTCCGCTTGGAGACATCGTCGTATGCCCTGAAGTAGTGGCCAAAAACGCCGCGGAAAACGGCAAAAGCGTCGAAAGCGAGACCGCGCTCGTCATATTCCACGGATTCCTCCACCTTATAGGCTTCGACCACGCCGAAGAGGAAGAGAAGCTCCGTATGTGGGAGAAGCAGGAGCGAATGGTGAAGGACTTCTTCGAGGAATAGCGCCATGAACGGCTCGAACCCGCTTTCGTCAGATACTGCCGAGGCCCTCATGGCGGCCGCCGAAGAGGCGCGCGGCCGCGCATACGCGCCATACTCCGGCTTTTCCGTCGGCGCGGCCATACTGTTCGGCGACGGCCGCGTCGTCACGGGCTGCAACGTAGAGAACGCCAGCTACAGCCTCTCGATATGCGCGGAACGCAATGCGATGTCCACTGCCGTCGCGATGGGGCTGACCCGCCCCGTCGCAATCGCAGTGGCGGGGCCGGATGGCGTATTCTGTCCGCCGTGCGGCGCGTGCCGTCAGTTCCTCGCCGAGTTCAGCGGCGGTATGCCGGTCATAATCAAGGGTGAAGGCGGCATTACGTCGATAGCGCTGAACGAGCTGCTCCCGTCTGGATTTTCTCTGAAAGGCGAGTGAAACACAATGAGCTCCGAAAAAACTTATAAGAGCGGATTCGTGGCGCTGCTCGGACGTCCGAACGTCGGCAAGTCGTCGATTATAAACGCGCTGCTCGGAGAGAAGGTCGCGGCCGTCTCTCCGAAGCCGCAGACTACGCGCAACGCCGTCCGCTGCATATACACCACGGAAAACGAGCAGATAGTATTCGTCGATACTCCAGGCATCCACACGCCGAAGCACGCGCTGGGCGACTTTATGATGAAGGAGGCCGAGGAGGCGCTGATGCAGGTCGATGCGATATGCTACGTAGTCGAGGCGCAGGACAGGGCCGTGAGCGAGAAAGACCGCACGATACTCGCGGCGCTCGCCGGGACGAAGCTACCGATAGTCCTCGCAGTGAACAAGACCGACAAGCTCGCTAACGCGGAAGACTACAGAAAGAGCGCCGAGGTCTACGCAAAACACCTGGACATCACAAAAGCCGTTCCCGTGTCGGCGGCGAAGGGCCGCGGCCTTGATGAGCTGGCGTCGGCGATAAGCGCCGTGCTCCCAGAGCAGCCAGCGATATACCCGGAGGATATGCTCATGGACTCGACCGAGAGATTCCTCGCCTCCGAGGTCATACGCGAGAAGATTTTCCGCAACACGGACGAGGAGGTGCCGCACGGCGTAGCCGTCGTAATCGACGAGTTCAAGAGCCCCGACGAATATCCCGACAGGAAGGTCTGCACGATACGCGCGACCATAGTTGTAGACCGTCCCGGGCAGAAGGGTATAATCATCGGCAAAAACGGCGCGAAGCTGAAACAGATCGGCAGCGAGGCGCGCGCGGAGCTTGAAGAAAAGTTCGGCTACAAGGTCTTTCTTCAGCTCTGGGTCAAGGTGCGTCCCGGGTGGCGCAAGTCGCCCGAGGAGCTCAGGCGGCTGGGGTACGGCGCTTGATCTCCGACGATCTCAGCCAGGGCTACTACAAAGAGAGCGGGACCGTACTCCTTAGGAAAGAGGATTCCAAGGGGGGGCGGTCCCTTCTGTTATTCCTGCGCGGCTTCGGCCCTAGGTGGGCCTCAGCGCCGTCGTCCGGCGGGAAGAACCGCTTCGGCGGCGCGGCGGAGCCGATGGTGTGGGGGTGCTTCTCGCTCTATCAGAGTCCGGCGCGTCTCTATCTCCAGTCGGCGGACATAAAAGAAGACTTCCTCGCGCTGCGTTCGTCTCCGGCTGCTCTGAGCTGCGCGGCGCGCCTTTACAGGCTTACGGCGAACGAAGCTCCGTCCGGCTGTTCCAACGACGGCCTGCTCCGCGCTTTGTGGAACGCGATGCTCGAGCTGCGCGGCGGGGCTAAGCCGGCGGCTGTCGAATTCCGCTACATGTGGCGGCTGCTCGCCGTCATGGGCACGGCTCCGTCGCTTTCGATCTGCGCCGGCTGCGGCGGAGAGCTCGCCGTCGGAGCGCTCTTCACCGGCGAAGGGCTGCTATGCGAAAACTGCGCGCGCGGCGCGAAGGGGACGCCCGTTTCCGAACGCGAGCTCTCCGTACTGCGCGCGGCGGCGGGGCTGCCGCACGATAAATTTGTGGAATGGGCCGCTAAGTGCGACGCTAAAGAAATTTATGCGGCGAATATAAAAAAATTGTCGTCTTATTTTAGAAATTTGCGCTAAAATGTAGCGGTAATTATTGCGTATCATAAAGGAGGTAAGAGAAGGTGAACTTTCAGGATCTAATTATGCGCCTGGAACATTTTTGGGCTTCTCAGGGCTGCGTAATACAGCAGCCGTACGATTTGGAGGTCGGCGCCGGTACCATGAACCCTGCGACGACGCTGAGAGTCCTTGGACCCGAGCCGTGGCGCGTCGCCTACGTCGAGCCGTCGAGAAGACCGACCGACGGACGCTACGGCGAGAACCCGAACCGCCTTCAGCATTATTATCAGTATCAGGTCATCATCCAGCCTGCTCCCGACAACATTCAGGAGCTTTACATCGAGAGCCTGAAATGCCTCGGAATAGACCCCGCCGAGCACGACATACGCTTCGTCGAGGACGACTGGGAGAACCCGACCACGGGGGCCTGGGGCCTCGGCTGGGAGGTATGGCTCGACGGTATGGAGATAACGCAGTTTACGTACTTCCAGCAGATGGGCGCGGTCGACATGGACGTGGTTCCGGCGGAGCTGACATACGGGCTCGAGAGAATCACGATGTTCGTCCAGAAGGTCAACAACGTCTACGACCTGCAGTGGGTCGACGACATCACCTACGGCGACGTGCATCACAAGGGCGAGGTAGAGCACTCGACCTATAACTTCGAGATCGCAGACACCGACATGCTCTTCGAGCTGTTCAATAAATACGAGGCCGAGTCCAGAAGGGTCCTCGAGGCCGGTCTTGTGCTTCCCGCATACGATTACGTGCTAAAGTGCTCGCATTCTTTCAACCTGCTCGACGCGCGCAACGCGATAAGCGTCACGGAACGCACGAGCTACATAGGCCGCGTCCGCGCTCTGGCGAGCGCCTGCTGCCACGCCTACCTCAGGCAGCGCGAGGAAATGGGCTACCCGCTCATGCATAAATTCGATAAATTTATAAAAGGAGGCGAGCGGTAATGACCGACCTTCTCTTTGAAATAGGGACGGAAGAAATCCCCGCGAGGTTTATGCCGAAGGCCCTCGCCGACCTGGCGCAGTACGCCGCCGAGGAGCTCGACGGCGCTCACATAGCGCACGGCGATATAAAGACCGAATGCACGCCGCGCCGCCTCGTGCTTAAAGTCGCGGACGTCGCCGAACGTCAGGACGACGCCGTAGAAGTCTCGAAAGGCCCGCTCAAAGCTCAGGCTTTCGGCGCCGACGGCAGCCCGACCAAGGCAGCTCAAGGCTTCGCACGCAGCCGCGGAGTGGAAGTCTCCGAGCTGAAGGTCGAGACTATAGGAAACGCCGAATACGTCGTCGCGGAGAAGCGTACCGCGGGACAGCCCTCCGCCGTGGTGCTGCCGCAGCTTCTCGAGAAGATAATGCACCGTCTCTCCTTCCCCAAGAGCATGTACTGGGCGGAGAAGACTGTCCGCTTCGCGCGCCCCGTCCGCTGGCTCGTCGCTCTCTACGGCGACAAGCCGCTCGACGTCGCTTTCGGAGGCGTAAAGAGCGGCACGACTTCCCGCGGCCACCGCTTCATGGGCAAGGAAGCGGTCGAAATCAAAGACGCCGATTCCTACGACGCCGCAATGCGCGAAAACTTCGTAATAACAGACCCCGAGGAACGCAAGGCAATGATCCTCGCCGGAGTCGCCGAGATAGAGAAAGAGCTTGGCGCGAAGGTTACGGTAGACCCCGCGCTGCTTGAGGAGAACGTACACCTCAACGAGTACCCGATACCCTTCTACGGCAGCTTCGAAAAGGAATTCCTAGACATCCCAGCCGAAGTGCTCATTCTATCGATGGCGAAGAACCAGCGTTACTTCCCGGTTCACGGCGCGGACGGCAGGCTTATGCCGAACTTTATCGGCGTCAGCAACAACCGCGCGAAGGACATGGCCGTCGTACGCGAGGGCAACGAGCGCGTCCTGCGCGCGCGCCTCTACGACGCCGCCTTCTTCTGGAAGGAAGACCAGAAAAAGTCGCTCGACGCCCACGCTGAGGAGCTTAAGAACGTAACGTATCAGGAAAAACTCGGCACGGTCTACGACAAAGTGCAGAGAATAAAGAAGCTGACGCTGTGGCTCGCCGAGGTCCTCAAGGCAGACGTGGACATGTCCAACCTCGCCCGCGCCTGCGATCTCGCGAAGGCCGACCTCGTCACGAGCATGGTCTACGAGTTCTCGGATGTGCAGGGCATCATGGGCCGCGAGTACGCTCGCAAGGCAGGCGAGCCCGAAGAGGTAGCGCTCGCCATATATGAGCAGTATCTGCCGCGCTTCGCTGGGGACGAGCTCCCCTCGCATGTCGACGGAGCGCTGCTCGGCATCGGCGAAAGGCTAGACACGCTTTCCGCTATTTATAAGATAGGAATGGAGCCGACGTCTTCGCAGGATCCCTACGGGCTTCGCCGCGCGGCGAGGACTATAAACGAGCTCATCTGGGGGCTGTCGCTCGACGTCGATCTCGACGCGGCTCTTGAAATGGCGGCCGGACTTCTTGAAATGCCGGCCGAACGCCTTGAAAAGCTCAAATCCTTCATCGCGCAGCGCCAGCAGGTCCAGCTACGCGAAAAGGGCTTCAATCACGAGGCCGTAGCGCTCGCGATCCAGGCAGCGCCGTCGCGTCCGCTTCAGATTTACCGTCTCGCGGAAGTCCTGACGAAGGCGGCCGGCGAACCGTGGTTCGACGAACTCGTGACCGCCGCCGTGCGCGTCAAGAACCTTCTCGCAAAGGCGGAAGGCGAGCCAGGCAAGGTGGACCCGTCGAAATTCGGATCCGACTCCGAGCGCAAGCTCTACGAGGAGCTTGAAAAGCTCACGGGCAAGGCGCGCGAGGCTGTGGAGAAGTGCGACTGGGAGACGCTGGCGGCCGTCATGGCCGAGCTCGCGCCGGTCATCGCGCAGTTCTTCAACGACGTCTTAGTCATGGACAAGGATCCTGAGATCCGCGCCAACCGCATAGCGCTCCTTAACGAGTGCCAGAAATTCTTCATGCAGATAGGTGATTTCAGCATACTGAAATAGCCGTTTGTATGATATAAAATAGTTTTTGCGAAGTGGTTTAATCTGCCGCTTAAATCATAACGAAACATGGGAGGTAACGTAATGTCGTCAACTAAGTACATCTACGATTTCAGCGAGGGCAGCGCCGATATGCGCATGCTTCTCGGCGGCAAGGGCGCGAATCTCGCGCAGATGTGGAAGATCGGGCTTCCGGTGCCGCCGGGCTTTATCATCACCACAGAGGCCTGCCATCAGTACTGGAAAGAGAACGACTTCATCTCCGGCATATGGAGCGACGTCGAGGCCGCGGTAGGCCGCGTCGAGAAGCTCACGGGGAAGAACTTCGGCTCGTCCGAAAATCCGCTGCTCGTATCCGTGCGTTCCGGAGCGCCGGTGTCGATGCCCGGAATGATGGACACCATACTGAACCTCGGGCTCAACGACGACACGGTGACGGCTCTCGCTAAATCGTCCGGCAACGAAAGATTCGCCTACGACAGCTACCGCCGCTTCATCCAGATGTTCTCCGACGTCGTCCTCGGCGTCGACCTCGACAAGTTTGAAAAGCGCCTCGAGCAGGCGAGGGAAGCCGCCGGCGTCAAGGAAGACTACAAGATTCCCGCCGAAGAGCTCAAGAAGCTCGTTGAAGACTACAAGAAGATAGTCGAAGAGGCCGGTCACACCTTCCCGACCGACCCGTGGACGCAGCTCCGCCTCGCCATCGACGCCGTATTCCGCAGCTGGAACACGCCGCGCGCCATCACCTACCGCAAGATCAACAACATCCCCGAGGACTACGGCACGGCGGTCAACGTCGTCACAATGGTCTTCGGAAACCTCGGAGACGACTGCGGCACCGGCGTCTGCTTCACGAGAAGCCCCTCGACCGGTGAAAACAAGCTCTTCGGCGAATACCTCATCAACGCCCAGGGCGAAGACGTCGTCGCCGGTATCCGCACGCCTATGCCCATCGCCTCGCTCGGCGAGACCATGCCCGAAGTCTACAAGCAGTTCTGCGACATCGCGAAACTCCTTGAGAACCACTACCGCGACGCTCAGGACATCGAGTTCACGGTAGAAAAGGGCAAACTCTACATCCTCCAGACGAGAAACGGCAAGCGCACCGCCGCCGCCGCCGTCAGAATCGCTATGGACATGCTCCACGAGGGCCTCATCGACGCCAAGACCGCAGTCTCGCGCGTAGCCCCCGAGCAGGTCGAACAGCTTCTCCACCCGCAGCTCGACCCGAAGGCGAAGCGCGACGTCCTCGTCAAGGGACTTCCCGCCTCTCCGGGCGCTGCCGTCGGTAAAGTCGTATTCGACGCCGACGAAGCGGCCGAGCGCGGCGGAAAAGGCGAGAAGATCATCCTCGTCCGTCCCGAGACCACCCCTGACGACATCCACGGCCTCTTCGCGGCCCAGGGCGTCCTCACGAGCCACGGCGGAATGACGAGCCACGCCGCCGTCGTAGCCCGCGGACTCGGCAAGCCCTGCGTCTCCGGCGCGGAAAGCGTCAAGATAGACCTCGCCGGCGAGACCTTCACGGTTAACGGCGTAACGGTCAAGAAGGACGACTACCTCACGCTCGACGGCAGCACCGGCGACGTGATAGTGGGCAAGATAGACCTCATCGACCCGCAGTTCGACGACAACTTCCGCGAACTCCTCGACGACGCCGACAAGATCGCCCACCTCCAGGTCTGGGCCAACGCCGACACTCCGGAAGACGCGCGCCGCGCCCGCGCCTTCGGAGCCAAAGGCGTAGGCCTCTGCCGCACCGAGCACATGTTCATGGACGCCGACCGCCTGCCGGTAATGCAGGAAATGGTCGTTTCCTCCACGAAAGAAGAGAGAATAGCGCAGCTTGACAAGCTCCAGGTCATGCAGGAAGCCGACTTCTACGGCATCTTCGAGGCGATGGAAGGGCTGCCCGTCACGATACGCCTCCTCGACCCGCCGCTCCATGAGTTCCTTCCGAAGATACCGGAGCTCACAAAGGCCCTCGAGACGCTCGACCCGAACAGCGCAGAGGCCAAGAAGATACAGGCCACCATCGCCCGCGCCCGCGAACTTCACGAGCAGAACCCGATGCTCGGATTCCGCGGCTGCCGTCTCGGCATGATCTATCCTGAAATCTACGAGATGCAGGTACGCGCCATATTCGACGCAGCCTGCAAACTCACGAAGAAGGGCGTAAAGGTCATCCCCGACATCATGATCCCGCTCGTCGGCACGAAGGAAGAAATGAAGCGCATGCGCGCCCTCGTAGATGAAGTGGCGGAGCAGAAGCTCAAGGAGCACGGCGTTGAACTCGAGTACCTCGTCGGAACGATGATCGAAGTCCCGCGCGCCGCGATGGTCGCCGACCAGCTCGCCGAATACGCTCAGTTCTTCAGCTGCGGCACCAACGACCTCACGCAGACCACCTTCGGCTACTCGCGCGACGACGCGGAAGGCAAGTTCCTCGGTCAGTACGTCGAAATGGGCGTATTCGAGGCGAACCCCTTCGCGCAGCTTGACCGCGACGGCGTAGGCGGACTTATGAAGATCGCCGTTGAGAAGGGCAGAGCCACGCGTCCCGAAATCAAGATCGGTATCTGCGGAGAGCACGGCGGCAACCCGTCGAGCATCGCCTTCTGCAACAGCCTCGGCCTCAACTACGTAAGCTGCTCGCCGTTCCGCGTCCCCGTGGCGAGACTCTCAGCCGCGCTCGCAGCGATAGGCGTAATAAAATAACGAAGCAATTACCGTAGAGATATAAAAATATAAAAACGGTAAATCGAGCCCCGTCCGCCGGACGGGGCTCGATTTTTGGATGAATCCGCGCCGGACGAAGCGGCGCGCGTAGCGGCTCAGTCACAAAGAGCTATAGGAAAAGCGGCTCCGGAAGCGCGCGGCAAGTCGGCCCCTCCTCTCGTATCGTCCACGACGCAAGCCTGGTCCCGAATGCAACCGCCTCGCGGAGCGGCACGCCGCGTATCATAGCCTCAACCGTTCCTGAAAAATAAGCGTCGCCGGCACCGCTCGTATCGACGACGTCGGTCGGAACTGCGGGACAGAAGCCGCCGTCGTGCGACGCGCCCTCATAAAACACAGAGCCGCCTCCGCCGAGCGTAACGACCATGGCGCGAAGCCCGTTCTCCTCGACATAGCCCTCAAGCATCTCCAGAACACGCTCAGGCTCGCATGCGGGGACGGGAGCCTCAAACAGCCGTCCGGCCTCCGTTTCGTTGCAAATATAGCATTCCAGCTCGCGCAGGAAGTGCCTATTGCGGAGGACGACCTCCATATTGCCGGTTATGCCGTACACCCTCTTGGAATATTTGCGTGCGAGACGCAGCGCCTCCGACGAAATATAATCGTTAAGGTCGAGTTCGAGTATCACGTTATCCGCCGCGCGTATAATCTCATCGCCTTCCTCCGCAACAATCCTCTCCATGATAGAAAGGTCCGGCATCTGCGAAATGGACGAAGCGAGCTCGCCGCGCTCATCCATTACAGCGAGCCATATCCCCATGCCGGAACTTGGTGCGCGCCTTACACGCGACACGTCCACCCCCTCCGCCGAAAGACGCGACAAAACATCTTCGCCCAGAGGCCCCTCGTCCACAGAAGAGACGAAAACCGGACTGGCTCCAGTAAGAGCGAGATTCTCCGCCACATTGCGCCCGACCCCTCCGTGTATAAAACGCACGGACCCCACGTTCCGTCCCAGAGGATCGTAGCGGTTCGCCGCGAAGCCCTTACAGTCCATAAATACAGTCCCGAATACCGCAGTGCAGGACATACGACACACTCCCTTAACATATCGTTGCCACTATCTTAGCATGAAAGCGTGCGGCAGAGCGCTAACTCGGACCATATGAAACGGCCGCGAAATTGGAATGGCAAAAATGCAAAGCACGGTTGACAATTCTCAGAAAATGCCTATAATATCTCTCGTTGTCGCTGATGCGGTACGGCAAGCAACAATGTCGCGGGCGGATAGCTCAGCGGGAGAGCACCTGCCTTACACGCAGGGGGTCGTAGGTTCGAAACCTATTCCGCCCACCAAAAAGCACGACAAAAGTGGAGCTGTAGCTCAATTGGTTAGAGCGCCGGCCTGTCACGCCGGAGGTCGCGGGTTCAAGTCCCGTCAGCTCCGCCACTTTACGGCGGGATAGCTCAGTAGGTAGAGCAACGGACTGAAAATCCGTGTGTCCCCAGTTCAATTCTGGGTCCCGCCACCATCTTTAAGATGCGGAAGTAGCTCAGGGGTAGAGCACAACCTTGCCAAGGTTGGGGTCGCGGGTTCGAATCCCGTCTTCCGCTCCATTAAAAAATTGAGTTTTTGGCGTGGAGCTGTAGCTCAATTGGTTAGAGCGCCGGCCTGTCACGCCGGAGGTCGCGGGTTCAAGTCCCGTCAGCTCCGCCACTTTTTAGGCGGTAAAATTAAATATTAAATAGAAAGCGGAAGTAGCTCAGGGGTAGAGCACAACCTTGCCAAGGTTGGGGTCGCGGGTTCGAATCCCGTCTTCCGCTCCATTTTTTGCTTATCTGTCTGCCTCTTATAGTCGATTAACTTGAGAGACAGAATGCGATAGCATTATCAATAGAATCCATACACTTCATAACGCCGCGTAAGCGTTTTTTCAGCGCGGACCAGTGTTTCTCTATCGGGTTCAGCTCAGGCGAATACGGCGGCAGGAATATAACCATGTGTCCGAATGCTGCGGCTATGCGTTCCAGATGCACCTTCCTGTGGAATGCTGCATTGTCCATGATGAACCTTGCGCTAGTCAACAAAAATTGGACAGTTGCCTTCCCTAACTCCGTACACCAGGGGGACATTTAGTTACACTCTACACGTTTCTACTCCTAAAACTGTCGTTTTTGCCATATGCATCCTTGTACTGTTTCGGCGTCATGTAGCCTAAAGCATAGGCCGGACGCTCTTCGTTGAAGAATTTTATGTATTCCTCTATCTCATGCTCTATACTTTCTTTGCCTGTTACGTGAAAGTCTGTAAACAGCTCTGCTTTCAGCCAGCCGTTTATCGATTCCATCGCCGCATTGTCCGTAGGCGTTCAGGCTCTGGACATGGAGTGCGCTATGTGGTTCAGTTTCAATATGTCGTTGTATTTCCTGGAGGCGTATACTGCTCCCTGGTCTGTGTGAAGTATCGTCTGCCATTCCTTTTCTTTATCTTTGTTCCTTATTAGTCCTTCCAGCCCGTTTATGTACGTCATTCTGTCGCCGCGTCTTGAAGACAGCGCGTGGCTTACTATCTCGTTGTTCCACAGGTCCATGTACAGTGTGAGCTCATAGTACGTGCCTTTGAAGCAGAACGCCGTCATGTCGCTCGCTATGTACTGCATCGGCGCGTATGCCGGCAGCCCGGCGAGGAGAAGGTTGGGGAACAGCCTATACGGATTGCCGGGCTTTTTATATCTGTAGCGTTTTGTTTTGCTTTTTATACCGGCGGCCCTGCAGCATTTATGCGCGTAAGGATCGGAGTGGATTATCCCAGTGTCAAGGCGTATCTTCGCGTTGAGCCACCTGTATCCGTGCGATGGATATTTTTGATGATATTCCATAAATAGCATCACGCTTCCGGCAAAGTCTCTAGCCCTTCTGGAAGGCTCGAACACACTGCGTTTCCAGTAATAAAAGCTGCTTCTCGGAATTCCAGTAACATCGCATAGAATGGAGACGGGAAAATACTCGGAGAGTTCCAGTATTACTTGGTATTCGAGCTGTCTAAAAGAATATATTCCTTTGTTTGACCATCTCCTTTCACCTCGTAGCCTTTTTTTAATCTTGCTTCCGCTACTCTGGCTTTGATCAGCTCAAGAATGAGTTCTTCTTTCGTCATGGACTCGTAGTCCGAGATGTCGAGAGGACGCTCGGAAGAATCATGAACATAACAGCCTGTGTTATTTCCTGAAGACTTCGGCGGAAGGCTGTTGGAATCGCGGTACATCCGCATGTAGTCCCTCGCCGTATCGTCGCTGATGCCGTAATCTTCAGCAGCTTCATAGCGTGTCATAATTCCTTCATCAACTTTTCGTCCTATTTCAAGACGTTCTTCCTTCGTGTATCGCATTGCTGACCTCCTGTACTATAAGTACGGTACTTATGACCCAAGATATTATTGTCATGTACAAAAGCAATTATATCCCGGCTCTTTTCTACCCCCTCCGTGTACAGGATTAGTTTAGCAGTGCACGAGAAAAAAAAGGACTTTCGGAAAACTCCGAAAGTCCTGTAATATCAATGGTGGGCGATATTGGGTTCGAACCAACGACTTCCACCGTGTGAAGGTGTTCAATAGTAAAATCGCGTAATTCTACGAAAAGTTGAATTGCGCGATTTTATTGGTTATTACTGGATTTATAGCGTTTTTTATTTCCTTGTGTTTTTTGCTATGCTATAATTTTTTTAGAAAATTGGTAGACGAGCGGTAGACGAAAAACGGAGGAAATAAGACGTGAAAATTAAGCTTACACAGAGTATGATCTCCTCAATTTCCAATCCTGAAAAGAGGACTGACTATCGGGACAGCGTCGTTCAGGGATTCGTCCTCAGGGTTGAGCCTTCGGGGCGGAAGTCGTGGTATCTCGATTATAAGTTTGAGGGGAAGCGAAAGTGGTGGTTTATCGGCCACGCTGAGTATGTTTCGCTCTCGGAGGCACGGCGCGAGGCGCAGGCTTTTCTTGGAATTCTTGCGAAAGGGAAGGACCCGCTCGCCGTTCCGGAGCCGGAGCTGACGTGCGGGCTGCTGCGCGAGAAGTATTATGCACCGTGGGTTATTGAGAACCGAAAGAGCGGAGAGGAGACGGTCAAGGGATTGAAGCGGTATTTTACGCGCTTCGACGACCGGCCGGCGGGAAGCCTTACGCTCGGAGATATGGAGCTGTGGCGGCGCGAGATGCGCGAGAAGCGGAAACTGAAGGCCGCCACGCTGAACCGCGCGGCGACTTATCTGACGGCTATGCTGAATTGGGCGGTGAAGCGCAAGCTGATTTCCGAGAATCCGCTGGAGGAGCTGGACCATCTGAAGGAGACGGATTCAAAGAAGAGCTGGCGTTTCCTGTCGAAAGATGAGATTTCCGTGCTGAAAGAGGCGCTGCGGGTGCGTGACGCGGCGGTGCGCGCTAAGGCGCAGCCGTGTATTTACGCAGAGCCGCTGGGCGGCACTTTTGCCGATCCGCTTGAGCCTATGGTTCTGGTGTCGCTGAATACCGGCGTGCGCTGGGGGACGCTCGTGACGCTGATGTGGCGGAATATCGACCTCGTTCACGGCACTATGTATATCGAGGCTGGCGGCACGAAGTCGGAGACGGCGCAGACGCTGCCGCTGAACAGCGCGGCGCTCGATACGCTGAAGAAGTGGCGCGACGAGATGCCGGAGGCGGGGCCTGTATCGCTTGTGTTTCCCGCGCCGATGGGCGGAATGTTTTATAACGTGAATAAGGCGTGGTACAGGCTGCTGGCGGATTCCGGCCTGGGGCATCTGCGCTGGCACGACCTGCGGCATACGTTTGCTTCGCAGCTCGTAATCGCCGGCATCCCTCTGAATACGGTGCGCGAGCTGCTGGGGCATAAGAATATAAAGACGACGCTGAGATATGCGCATCTCGCGCCGCAGGGGCTGCGGGCGGCGGTGGAGTGTATTTGAGTTATAGGTAGTCGTTTAAGTTAAGTGTCCCTGATACTAATTGATGTCTTGTGATTTTATAGTACCTTAAGATTTTATGGTATGCAAAAGAAGTACTCATTTCTCCTGAGAGGTACTTTAAGAGGCATTTTCGTTCATTGCGGTCGAGCGCATGCAGCTCACGACGCCATGCTTCCGTGAGACCACACTCTTCAAATAGTTTCCTGTACTTTATAAATTCATTAGGCATAGTCAATATCTCATGGAACTCTTTAATATCTTTGCCATACGCGCGCATGAAGAAATCCTTTTCACGGGCGATTACTCCCTTCGTGACATTGAGAATTACGTTCATAGCACTAAGATATTTTTTATTCCAATGCTTTCCAATAAAACTTCTGTCTGTCATATTTATCGGAGCTAGTTTCATCGGGAATGAAAATGCATGCAGGCCCTCATAACTGTTGTATAGTCTTACATTTCTACATGCGCGATTCCAAAAATCTCCAGGTGTCTCATTGAAATTAAACAACATGTAGTTTGAAAAATGTCTGACACCGTACCTATATGCGATGTCGAAAGCACGTATATAATCTTTTGTACACTTCGAAGAGTCATACGCCAATCTGAACGGACGAAGAGGAAGGACAGAAAGGATCTTCATCTTCTCTTCGGTTAGAAGCCTAGCGTCGATTCCCTGATTAAAATCTACATAACGCTGCATCTTCTTCTTAGAACGATAACGTTCAACTACATCTATGATGAAGCTTTTATTCTCCAGCAATGTCTGTGTCCGAACGCCAGATTGCATGAGAGGAATCATACTGCTTAGGCGATTTGATATTTCCTGATTTTTTATACGCGTTATGAATTTCAGGAAGTATTCCACAAAATTATCTACGAGAATAATAATGCTGGCCTTAGTTTCAAGCCTCGTCTCTAACTTGCGAAAAAATATTTTTGCAGGATTGTCCGGAATAAACGTTGGCTTATCTTTTATGAAACCTAAATCGACGAGAGTGTCGCAAATCTCTTTCAGCTTTGTATTAGGAGCAACAAGTATATTGTTATCCATCAGCAGGATGTTTCTCTTATCGCCGTATAGCCTGCGTTCTTCGGTAATCTGTTCTTTCAGATTATTGGTGTATTTAAATTCAGGCTCAAGTATCGAAACAGCACAAAAACTGCATCTGCGTGGACAGCCTCTTGTTGTATAAGTAATAAAGTTATCCGCCGCAGGGTATTTATACCTAACATCGTCCAGTATATCGTAGTCTATCGGTAACTCATCGATATTTACATTGTCGTCATAGCCAAGCATTAACGAAGAAGTCAACTGCCGCGGAATTACATGAGACCGGCCGACTTCGGCCTGCAGCTTATCATGCATTATTGTCGCAAGTATTCCCCCTATATAGATAGTCTGTTCCGGTAAGAAATTCTGGTAGTGCCGGATGGTATCAATAAGAATGTCGTAATAGAAAGTAAAAAGCGAAGTTATATATACCCTGTCTGATTTTATAACAGTAGGATACGGGGCTTTGCCTTTATAGAATACAACATTATCCCCCCGTCGCTTATGATATGTGGCTATTTTCATAAGGCCGATAGGGGGATATTTGTTTTTGTAATCAGGTTCTACTAATAGTATATTTGCCAAACTATTCCTCTTTGTCGTAGTACTGTTTTATATATGCTCTCATTTTTATAAAGAACTCATATTTATTTTCTTTCTCACAAAACGACTTAATGATCGCTATTAACTCATCATATATTTTTTGCTTTGTCTTCGATTGAAGCGGCATATCTATCGCAGAGAATTCCGCTTCAATATCGTTATCGTTTTCTGCATTTTTTAAAGACCTTGGTTTCTGAATCTCTCTCTTGCAGAATTCAAAAACTTCTTCTTCACTTGGCGAAACAGATAATTTCATATATGCTTCGCGCAGATTCTCTTCTTTCATTTTATCAGATTTTGATGTAGAATGGCTATTAAAATATCTTGATGATGCATATCTATATCTAAATAATTTCTCCATGAAATCTATAAGCGTATACTTTAGTTGTCTTGAGCTTTTGTCTGGCTTAAACCAGTCGCGTCTAGCGTTATCAACTAATACGTTGCTGTCTAACAGCAATTCTCCATAAACACCTCTAAGTGTTTGGACTAATTCTCTGTGAGTTGAAATGAATGTACTACTGGAAGATGATATATTGGCTAGTGTATCGTTGTTACCCATAAGCACATTTTTTGATCTGACAAGAATTCCATATAAGTTATCGTTTTTTCTTGCTGATAATTTCTGGTCGAAGGTAAACCATAAAAGGCCAATTGGACCGATGTCTTCCGTTTGACTATTGACAATGCCATTTATAGTCCAGAATTTTATACCTGAAGCTAAAATGTTATCTTCGCAATATTCTTTTTCTAACTTTTCGCCATTCAAGAACACGGGACAGAAATATTTAGATAAAGGACTTCCCATTATTTTCTCGTACTCATCTTCTATTTGAGTATGTGATTTAAATGTCTTTGAATATTTTATCGGGAGTAGCAATGATATATTGTGCTTAAAGTTTATATTGTTGATGGTTTCATCTATCTCTTCATTATAATCATGTAAAGTTACCTGGAAGAAATGGTCATTTAGATTTCCTTTATATTCGTATGATGAAATTTTTGCTATTTGGCTAATTACTTGATTCACAGTTTGATTACTGTCTTTTGCTATTTTCGTTTCCAAGATGCTACGATACATGTCTCCGTCCCACTCACATGTATCCACGTGCTGTTTCCCTGCAACTTTATTTTCAAATGTTAACCGAGAACAAAAAAGAAGGCCAGATAAACGTCCTATACCTCTAAACCCGATATTACCTTTTGATCCTAGTTTATCTGAATCTCCTAGTCTTAGCATTATTGTGCTGAAATTATCTTTTATTCCGTATCCGTTATCTTTTATTACTATATCCTTGTTTTTCTGGTCTATGTCTATGTTTACACAAAAACCATCAAACTTAAGAGATGTGTCTTCTGTTGCAATATTGAATGCATCGAGTGAATTTTGTACGTACTCTCTAAAGATAATAATGGGATCTTCGTATAACGAAGATGTTAATGTCTCTAATACATCGCGACCTATGAGGATTTCCTGCTGCATCTTCTATTTGACTCCTTTTTCAATCAAATAATTTTTTGTCCACACGTATTTAGAACGAACATGCATATTTTTCTTATAGTTTTTTATTTCTGTATTTAGATAATGTAAAGTACCTGTCTCATAAAATAATTGACGGATGTCATCGGCATAGACTTTTTCTTCTAAGGCATAGCATTGTATAAAATCTATTGATTGTTCCCCATCAATAGACGAAAAAAGAAGTTGGGACTTATCTACTTTAGAATCGTCCAGCAACTTGAGTACGGATTCACCTAAGACTATTCTTGGAAACACAACGTCGTGTTCTTGATGCAAATATGCTTCTATATATGCAGGTCCTATGATTTGTTTCCCTTCATCTTCGACTGTGACATCTCCATACTCAATAGCGCCTCTCAGTAAATTGTGGCATTCCGTTAATACCCTAAATTGAAATCGTGCTAAACGTTTGATTAGTGCCTTAATCTCGTATGCGGGGCATATGCATATAAATGAATCAGATATGTAAAGTCTTGTCACATTCTTGATCCGCTGTGTTTCGTCAAGAAAAATATCTTTGATTTGCTCCATTTTTTGAATAAAGCTACTGACATCTTTATTATGTATACTGTCATATATCTGTTTCTTGATTCCTAGTAGATCTATATAGACAGCAATAGCAGGCTTAAAAGAGTATAACGGAGTCTCCTCTCGTGATTCTGCCGGTTTTTCTTTGATAAACTGGGCAAATTCTTTATTCAGATCTGTCAGATCGCCTGTTGCCATGTATTCTCCCTCATTGTCGAATTATTTTTTTATGTAACATTGTTTTTTTATTGTTGAATTTAAAAACATCTTCATTATACCTAAGTCGAACGGGAGGTGGTAGATTTTCTCGCCGCTCAGTCTGTTACAATACTTTCATCTTAGACATTTTTCTTATAACAAACGTCCTCTCTTCGTTGCGCAGGTAGCAGAAGGCGCGGACGGCGGCAGCTCCGTGGGGCGTTTTTACGTAGCGGAGAGGTTTCGCTGTTCTTCTTGTGTAGTTGCCTTTTGTGTCTTTGTAGGTAAATTCGATGTTTCTGTCTCTGTTTATCGCGTCGTCGATTTTTGTTCGGTTTTTGCCTTTGCGTATGTCTATGTCTTTTGCAAGGAGCCCGTTATGTACTTCGTTATGGCAGTCTTCGCAAAGGCATATCAGGTTGTCGAGCCTGTTGCTGCCTCCGGCAGAGAGTTCTTTTATGTGATGTACGTGGAGAGGTTTGCCGTCTTCTCCGCAACTTTCGCATTCGTGATCAGCGCTCTCTAAAATTATGCGTCTGCGGCTTTCCCAATCGTCGGGATATGTCGGCCAGTAGTCATTGACCATCATAATGCGTTCAAAGAGCGCTTCGTCTTCTGCTTTAACATCAGGGAAGATTTCGTTAGGAGTCAACGACCTTACTTTTTTGCACATGGCCTCATAGCACGTTTTATGGACGTGCGCGCCGTTTGTGAGTGTGACGCGGCTGTCGTCAGGCACGGTCGGTTTGCGGCAGAGCACGCAGTTGTTTGGGCTGAGGATGAGGTCCCGTTCAAGTTCTCTGCTTACGTGGTCAAAGAGAGATATGAGCGATAAGTATGGGTCGAATACTGGCTCTGTTAAAGGTTGCCGTGCAATTTTTTCGCCCTTTGCCCTTATTTCGTCGATGGTCGGGTAAGAGGCAGCCGGTGCTTTACGAACTGTTGCGCTCTCTTTTCGCGTATCAACGAGCTCCGGTACATTGTGCGAACGGCGCTGTTCTGTCCTCTTGGGGATGCCGCCTTCGGTAAGAACGTCTTCTGGTCTTGCCGTGGAATGAGCTGCATTTTCACGTCGTCTGCGTTCTTCTTTTTCTTCAGCTTTTTTGGTAGGTTCAAAAATACATTCAATA
Organism: Cloacibacillus sp. An23; assembly: GCF_002159945.1. Taxonomy (NCBI): domain Bacteria; kingdom Thermotogati; phylum Synergistota; class Synergistia; order Synergistales; family Synergistaceae; genus Cloacibacillus; species Cloacibacillus sp. An23. The sequence goes on from NZ_NFJQ01000002.1 coordinate 136,862, forward strand.
ATAACGAACAAAGCCACAAAAAACACAATTGTAAGAATGATATTCAACACCATATTGTTTATGTCTCCTATTTAAATGTTATGCACTCATTTCGTTCGTTTTTACGAACCTATAGTAGTGTTGCTTATTTTGTTGGAAACAAGTAAATTATGCTGTCTTCTCGTCCGTTTTTTTGTTGTCTTCTATAATGAGAATTGCCAGTGTTTCGTGCAGTGCCTGCGCAATTATCTCACGTTTGGTTTTGTCGTATAGGTGGGCTTCGGTTTTCACTTTGTCGCGAAGCAATAGCGCTATCGTGTCGGTTCCCAGAGTTAATATTGTGCTTTGAGGATCTACGGCTTTCATGTTTTGAGAGTTGGATTCGTCATATTCCAGCAATTGTTTCCTATCGGTTTTTCTGTCGTATGTGGTCGCCCCTGCTCTGATAAAAGGATTCGTTACACCGCTGCCTTGGTGTTTTTCTTTCGGAAGACCTAAGCCTAGTAACTGTATTTCGACCTCAGGCTCATCGCTTTCTCCCATGAGGTACGCAACGCTTGTATGCAGAAACTGAGCTAACTTCAGCTTTGTTTCATCGTCTGGCTCATTTATGTTATTCTTCCAACGCGATAAAGTTGCACTTGATATATTAAGTCCTTCAAGTAAATCTTTAGTTTTTATCTGTATTTCTTTCTGTCGTTTGGTTATGCGCTCGCCTTTCATATTTATAGCATACGCAAAACGTAATATTCATACAAGCTCGTATTGTGTAACTTTAATGTTACGTAGTGTGTATGTATGAGCATATAGGCCCATTGAAATACTACGCAATGCGTAATATTATTACTTCACGGAGGTGATTGAGTTGAATTTAGACAAGATAATGAGAGAGAAGAATATTACCAATGTTGTAATAGCAGAAAGATTTCACACGACACCGGCATCTGTGTCACGTTGGCGTAACAATGTAAGTAGCCCGGATAATGGTATTCTTCCAGATTTATGTGATTTTTTAGGATGCACCCTCGATGAACTGCTCCGTGACGAAAACCCTCAGATTCCCCGGAAGGTGGCGAGGAAACGTGTTCCGCGGGGGTCCGGGGGAAGGCAGGCGCAGAGCGTCCGGCTGTAAGGCTGGAGTTAGTCATTCGTCTGGAAGGAGCGAAGGGTATGAATAATCTGCAATGTTCGATGAACGTTCAAAACGAGATGAAGGTGCAGCTCGCCTTCGTGGACGGGCGGCCGCATGTGGAGTTTTGCGGCACAAGCCGCGAGGGTGCAAGCGAGGCGGATATTTCCGAGCTTTTCGACAAGGCGAAGGGGGCTGCTATTGCGGCGCTTCGGTCCCTGGATGGGGGCGAAAATAAAAGCCCCTTACGGGGCTGAGGTGAGGAATGTGCAGAGAGCTTTCGCTTTTTTAATCGGAATACTTGCCGTGGCCGCGGGATATAGACTGGGCGGCTGGTTGTACGCATTTTCTACAGTGATCTGCTTTGTTATCGGTTTTTTGCGCGGTCGAGAGGACCGTCAATATAGAGAGAAGTCAATGTTTGGCTCCGGCTATGTATCCGGCGAGAGTGCCAAGGACCGAAACGATGGTAAGAGCAATGTCACTCTTGGTAAGATGCATGGCCCAGAATAATGCAACAATGAGCAACAGTGATATCGACCATAGAATAGTTGTTTTCAGACTGTCTCCAGTGCCTATGTATCGAGCGATTATCGGCGTATCAAGCTCTTTTGCCTTTGCCTCTAATTCAAGCTTTTTACATTCTAGGAGATATGATTCGGATAAGCCTGGAACTTGTTGTTCTGCTGTCTGCTTTGTTTGAGCAGAAGGTTTATTTTGTATTAGTTGGTAAATATCGTCCAGCGTGTAATGACTTGCGTTGCTAGGTTCTTGTTTAAGCATGGCTGGATTCCTTCTTAGTTATGTTTTTCTGGAAGAATGTCAGCGTTATGTCTCTAAAATCTGCCCCTTCGTACGGGCGTTGTACTTTGACACGAAGATGGATTTCTTTGCCCCATACAGTGGCTAAGTATACGGGCTCTTTGCTGTACACAGGGGTGGAGTCATCGAAATTCACTAAGGTGATATTAAGTAAGTTAAAGAAGTCAGGGTCTGGATTTTGAGCGCCTTCGATTTGAATCGGAGCTGCAACAATAGATGGGGGAACATTATCAATGCTCATAAAGTTAAAAGATAGAAATAAAAAAATTTTTCTTGGTGTAAGTTGTGGCGATATATCTTCTTTAAATTCTGTTTTCAGAACAAAATTTCCAAGATCCTCCGTCATGAACGTAAGCGTTTTTACCATGCTGTATAGGCGAAATATTGCAAAAGATTCAGCCTCTATTTGTGGATTCCCAGGGCGTGGTATTTCTCTGGATGATGTTTGATTCATAAAAATACTCCTTTCTTTTTCGTGGTCATGGTTACTATCTGCTGTGAGTATAGGAGATTCTGATGAAAAACGATATTCGACAAGCATACGTGCGTATGTCTGAGGATTTACATAAGGCTTTGCGTATAGAAGCCGCGAAAGATGACGTTTCTCTCAATGCGTGCATCGTCACTCTGCTGACGGAGGCGTTGGAAGCTCGCCGTGTTTTTCCTCCCATTGATGAACGTAAGTCTGAGCAGCGTCAATCATAGTCAGGTTGAGAGATTCATTTTTTAATGCGGCAATAACACGCAACTTGGTATGGAGTTCTTCTGGGAGTCTGACATAGAGCTGAGACAATGTTATTCCTCCTTAATCGCAATAGTCGCATTGCAATGATAAATTAGATGTGATAAGATTCAAGTCGCAATAATCGCAAAGCGACTATATGAATGAGGTGATTTTTATGACGTTGGTTGAAAATCTTCAAAGCAAGAACATAACGGTGAAGCCAAAGCGCGGGAAGCCGCCGAAGGCGGAGCTTAAGCGTCTTTATCCCGTCGTGAATGAGATGTTCGACGAGATTACGCAGGCGGTGAATCTTGGGTATTCGTGGAAGGATATTGGTTCCGCTGTTATTGAACATATGGAGAATTGCGGTACTGACGTGCGGTTTATTAAGGAATGGGATGTGGAAGATATTTATAAGCATATCCGGCGCGACAGGGAGCTGCGCGGGCTTTTGGACGATGAATAGGAGCTGTTTCCCTATGCGGTACTGCGAATACCGCATAGGGAGGTGCAACAGCTTGTAATAACAGTGTCCCGTTATTGTATCACGGGTTGGGATTGGAGGTCGGTGTTTATGGCGGAGTTGTTTTCTTCTGTTGTGGCGGTGGACGCGGAGGCGCTTATGGAGCAGCTTTCGGCGCTTAACGAGAAGCTGGACCGGCTGCTTGAGGCTAAGCGTATTGAGGCGCTTTCGGATGGGGCCGATCCACGGAATATGTCTACTGCGGAGGCGGCGGCTTTTCTTAAGGTGTCGAAGGCTTTTCTTAATAAGAGCCGGATGCCGAGGAGTAAGACTGTGGGGCCGCCGTATCACGTTAAGGGGAACCGCGTGTATTACACGCTGGAGGATCTCGAGGCGTGGCGCGATTCGACGAAGCGCGAGTGTGTGCAGAATCTTACGCCTATGGAGCGGCGGCTGCGCGCGGTGTCGGAAGGTTGCGGAGCGCGGTGAGTACAGTTTTTCGTATGGTGGCTTCGTGCGGCAGGCTGGAGCGGAGGCATGTTTTCGACGAGCGCGAGAACCGGACGCAGGTTTCGGTGCTGCGCGATATTGCGAAGATTGCTTTGCGGTGCGGCGCGTGCGATTTGTATGAGGAGAGCGAAGGTACTAAGGGCGTGTGCCGCGCTATGCGGGTTCAGTACGCGCCGGTGAAGGCCGGGAAGTGAGGTTTTTGTTCATGGCTTTTGAGTGTGATTTCGATTTTCTTTCCAGCGAGCAGAACGCGAAGTTGTCGGCGTTTGTGAATGAGATGCGGGCTTTTGCCGATAATGGGGATTCGTCCGAGTTTGTGCGGGTTTCTCGCGAGCTGAAGCTCGTTGCTAAGGAGCGGGATAATTATAAGGCTATGCTTTCAGGCGCTTCCAAGGCCTGCGAGGATTTACGGCGCGAGTATAAGGCTTTCCGCGACGGCGTAGCTGTCGCTGCAGAGGATATCCGCGCCGCTGGGGAGACGTCAGCAAATTTGGAGCGCGTCCGTGCCGAACGGGACGACCTTACGGCGCGGCTGAAGTGCGCCAATTCGGAGATTGCACGGCTGCGCGATGAGGCTGAGGCGTGCGAGGCGAACGCCGTCTCTGTCGAGAAGATGCGCGAGAAGTATGAGAAGAAAATATCGGTGCTGGAAGATAGGCTGCGCGGGTATCGTGATTACAGGGCCAGGGTCGCGCGCATGGCGGCGATGGGGCCGGAGGACGGAGTTTTGTGCGAGTCCGTTTTGAAGGAGGGCGGCGCGTTATGACAGTGTTCGGGGATAATTTTGCGCTTGAGGGGCTTCGGCTGCCGGGGCTGCGTGAGCGTTTTTCTGCTTTCGCGCTGCGTCTTGCGCGGCGTTCTCCCGCGTTTTTCGCGGTGTGCTGCTGTTCCAGCCGCGATTTTTATGTCGGGCGCGAGATGCCGGAGCGCGTGCCGCTTGGGCCGCTTGGCTGCATGAAGTGCCCGAAGTTTGCGCGCGGCTGCTGGGGGCCGAGGGTGGAGGAACGGGGATGACTTATTTCGATAAGGTCATGCGCGGGGTGAGGTTCGACGATGAGCTGCTGGCGCCGGCGGAGATAAAGAGGCTGCGTTTTGCCTTGCAGGTCCGTTTTCACGCCGCGTTCGGCTGTCCGGGCGATGTTTTTGACGGCGGGCCAAGCGAGAGTGACGGAAGTTGTCCCAGGTGTTTGTGCTGTATGCACTGCTGGGACGGGGAGGTTGGATAGATGGCTGATTTCGATATGCCAGGTTTAGGCAGGGCGCGGATGGGACTTACTGAGCTTGCGCGGTCTCCGGCTAAGCGCGGCGGGTGCAATGCCGTGAAGTATGAGCTCGTTAAGGAGCTTTATTCGGAGATCCGCGCGGCGAGGCTCGCGGGGCATTCGTGGCTTGTTATCAAGAATTCTATCCGTTCAAATGTGAACGTGCTTATTTCGGAGAAGGCGCTCGCCGAGTTTTTTGCCGAGATAGACAAGCGCTATGAGGCGGAGACGGGCGTGAAGGCGCTGCCTGAGACAGGCGCGAAGCGTAAGCGCGGAAGGCCGAGGAAGGCCGTTTCTGCGCCTGATAGCGGGCAGTAAGCTTCGTTTTTGTCTGAATGCGAGGTGAGGCAAGATAGCGGATTTCAATTATTACGACGTGGAGCGCGCTTTTCTTGACGCGATGGCTGAGGCGGGGATCGCTCCGGCGGATAACGACACGCTGCGGCTGGACGGGCGCAAGCACCGTTATAGGGTGCGCGGCGACAAAGGACGGGAAAAATCCGGCGAGTACTGCGTCTATATGGACGAGTCGCCCGCCGGCTATTTCAAGAGCTATAAGGCCTCTCACGGCGTTCCTTATACGACTTGGTTTTTCCGCAACGGAGCGGCTTCCAGCTGGACGGATGAAGAACGCCGCCGGTACGTCGAAGAGTGCGCCGCGCGTAAGGAAGAGAGCGACAAAGAGAAGGCCATAGCGCGCGAAAAGGCTATAAACGTCGCGCGCGTGAAGTGGGAGACGGCCTCTGAGGCGAACCCGCTTCATAAGTATATTTTGAAGAAGGGGCTTTTAGGCGCGCACGGCGCGAGACAGCTTGGCGATTTGCTTGTAATCCCTTATTATTTCCCTGACGGAAGCATCGCTACTGTACAGACTATTTCCGGCGACGGTTCCAAGCGTTTTGAGAAGGACGCTCCCAAGATGGGGAATTTCTGTTTTCTTTCGGGGCAGCGTGAGCTTGCCGAAGGGGGTAAAAAGGCTCTTTCCACGAACGGATGTTCGGAGAGCGGCGGACTGCCGTCTGTGATTTCAGCGCGTTGTTGGGTTTGCGAGGGCTGGGCTACCGGTAGCACCATTGCGGATGCTCTGGGAGACGACGTGATTGTCGCGGCTGATTGCGGTAACTTACGCCCTGTTATAGACAACGTACGCGAGAAATGGGAACAAACGGAATTCGTCGTCGCGGCGGACAACGACCGTTATAAGAGGATGGGCAACGCCGGAGGCGCGGCTGCGTTCAAAATATTTGAGGAGACGGGGATTCCGTTCGTCTTCCCTGATTTTGACGAAGGAGAGAAGCTTTCCGACTGGAACGACTTTGCGGCGAAGTTCGGGCTTAAGAAAACGCGCGCCGCCATGCTCGCCAAGCTGGAGCGCTTCAAGGAACGTTCTGAATATAAGGTGCGGCACGCATATCCGCAGTTTGTGCATGTAAGCGAGACTACTGGGCGGCCGAAGGGGACTATCGCGAATCTCGAGGCGCTGCTAGCTTACGCTGGTATCAGTGTAAAATATGACGAGATCAAGAAGGAGGGCATCATAAGCGTTCCGGGGCGGGAGTACTGCGGCGACGACGTGAAGAACGCGACGCTGGGGCATATTCTCTCGCTCTGCGCGCAGTGGGGCTTTCCTTCAAGCAACGTAGACCCGTTTCTGTCCGAGGTGGCGGCGAGGAACGTTATCAATCCTGTGCGTGAGTGGATACTCTCCGAGCCGTGGGACGGGATTCACCGCATCGGGAACGTCTATGATTCCGTTGTAGAGGAGAAAGGCTTCCCGCGCGGTTTCAAGGAGCTGCTTATGCGGAAGTGGCTTGTCTCCGCGGCGGCGGCTGCCTTTCATCCGCGTGGGTTCCACTACCGGGGTGTGCTGGTGCTTATCGGCGGTCAGGGAATAGGGAAGACTACGTGGTTCCGCAATCTTGCTGGGCGCGACGAGTTTTTCAACGAGGGCATAGGACTCGACCCGAACGACAAGGACAGCCTGAAGCGCGCTATTTCCTTCTGGATTACGGAGCTGGGCGAGCTGGAGGGGACTTTCAAGCGGTCGGATATGTCTGCGCTGAAGAACTTTCTCACGCGCAGCACAGACGTGCTTCGAATGCCGTGGGGGAGGCGCATGAGCGAGTTCCAGCGGCGTACGGTCTTCGGCGCTACTGTGAACCAGCGCGAGATCCTCATAGACGACACGGGGAACTCCAGATGGTGGTGCATTCCGGTTGAACGCATGGATATGATAGACCGCCGCGACATGCAGCAGATATGGGCCGAAGTCTACGAGGATTATTATATGCGCGGCACGGACGACCCGCTCGGGCAGTGGTGGCTTACGAAGGATGAGGAGGCCGAGCTCGCGCGGCAGAACTGGCAGTTCGAGGCTCCGAACCCCATAGAGGACCTTCTTACAGAAGGATTGAATTGGGAACTTGACCGCGGCTTCTGGCGCGAGATGACTGCTACCGACGCGCTTATACAGGCCGGTTTTGTCGGCGTCCCGCGCCCGGGAGACGCAATGAAGGCGGCGCGCGTGCTGCGTAAGCTGACGGGAACGACGAGTAAGCGTAGTGGGCATGACCGTGCCCGTATGTGGCTTCTTCCTCCCAAGAAAGAGAAAGGCGGTGCGGACATTCCATATCTTTACAGATAAACGTCCGCATTTAAGAATCCAGTCATATCAAGGTTTTTGAAGATACATCTGCGGACGCTTCAAAAGTGTCCGCAGATGTGTCCGCAAAAAAGAAAGTCGTTGGTATGACTGGATTAGTGTACCCTTTTAGGACACTTGGCCGTTTTTTTCGACTTAAATTTAGGATTTTTTCTCTCGTATGATTTTCTAAATTATGAGTTCTAAGTGTCCGCAATGTCCGCAAGTATATATAAACACAGTGATGACCTTAGTTTTTCGTTTGCGGACATTCCTCGCGGACATTTTTGCGGACACAGAAAAGCGTCCGCGCCATGAGAAGGAGGAATGACGGTGGCGTCGTACAGGCAGAGGATCGCCGAGGGGGCGGTGAGGGATTTCCCGGCTATCAAGCGGGATTATGACGGGTATAAGCTTATGCTGGACGCCAAGGCTCTCGCCGGCGGCTGTCTTTACGGCGAGAGGGTGGACGGCGGGGGCGTCACCAGTGCGGCGGATAGGTATCTCGAGCGTTACGACGATTCGGTGCTCCGGCGGCTATCGGCTCTTATGCTGGGGATTTACGAGCCTTACTGTAAGCTGCCGGATGAAGAACGGCGCATCTTGGCTTTGCGGTACTGGCGGAAGATGGAGGTGGCAGACGTCGCGGCGGAACTTAGGTTCAGCGAAAGAAGCGTCTACCGGCATATCAGCCAAGCGCTGAATAGGCTTTACCGCCCCGTTCTTGAGGTGCAGCCGCTTCTTGAAGACTGGCGCACGGGCGCGTTGAAATGAACTTTTCGCTTGCGCGGGTAAAGCGAAAGTCATTTCTCTAGTGTGCCGGGCGGAGCATTGGTCAAAATGTCAAAGGTCAAATTGTGTCTGAATTGTTGTCAGTTTTTTGACAGGTTTTTCGTGGTATAATCTTTATGCTGGCGAAAGCCGCAGAGAAACGAACCGCCCTCAGGGGCGGAGGACAAGAAGACAGAGCCGCTTTTCCTCGTTTGAGGAAGGCGGCTTTTTGTCGGGTGTGGGGATTTATTTGCCGAAGATTTCCGCGTGGCTGCCGGCGCGGTAGAGGGTGAGGACTAATACATCGGCTTCTTTGATATATACGAGAAGCCAATCGGGCGAGACGTGGCATTCGCGATAGCCTTTCCAGTTGCCGGTCAGCGCATGGTCTTCATGCCTCGGCGGTAAAGGTATATCATTGGCAAGCATTTCAATGACGTCAAGTAAAAGCGTAATGTCTTTTCTTTGGCGTTTGGCGGCTTTGAAGTCCTTTTTGAACTGCCTTGTCCATATAACGTCGTATTTATTCGTCGTCATCGGACTCCAACCCCGCTATTATTTCTTCCATGGAATGATAGCGTTTTGCGTTAGGGTCGCGAGCCAGACGCCATGCCTCTTCCATAGCTTCGAGCGTTTCTTTGCTGAGGCGGCGGCGGACGGCGAAGGGGAAGCCGCCTGCGTCTATGGATTTGCGAAGGAATACGTTTACGGCGTCGGCTGTGGTTAGTCCCAGACTGCGGAAGGTCTGGTCGGCCATCTGTTTTATTTCGGGCTCTACTCTTATGTGGAGCATTTCTGTTTTGGGCATTGTGTTTCACTCCTTTGTTATTATTTCTGTATCTATTGTATCTCAAATAATCTCATTTGTGTACGGAGGTGGTGCGGATGGCGAATGAATTTGGGCTTACGGAGAGGCAGGAACGTTTTTGTCAGGAGTATGTGAGCGACCCTAAAGGCAACGCAACGGCGGCGGCCATACGTGCCGGATACGGCGAAGCCGGGGCTGCCGTCGAGGCTTCGAAGAACCTAAGAAAACCTAAAATTATCAGTCGTATCAAGGCTTTGCGTAATGATGCGCTCGTCGCATCCGGCTACGATAAGGAGCGCGTGCGAGAGCTTATCATGCGCAGGCTCGCGGGAATAGTGAGCACGCATGTCACGGATATAGTACATATTTCACCGGGGCGCGACGACCCGAGCCGCGGCGCTGTACTTGAAGAGCTTGCGGAAGCGAACGGCGGCCAGACGGTGCTCGATTTCGGCGACATGCTCATCGTGCCGACGACCTGTTTGACTGAGGAGATGTCTGGGGCTATCAAGAGGATAAAAGCCATTCCCGCAACTGAGCATTCGGACGGCGGGGTCGAGGTCGAGATGAACGACGTCATAGCCGCTGCGAAGCTGCTGGCCGAGATTGCGGGGGTCAAGGAGGCCGATACTTCCGTCAGCGTGAACGTTTCGCCTTCGGTTATTTTGCAGCAGGCTGAGGCGCGCCGGCGGGCTTCCGGCGCTGCGGAGGGGGCGGCTGAATGATGGACGTGGACGAAGAGCGGCTTGTTTCTCTTGTCGAGCGGTGGCGGGCTTCGCCTTATGATTTCGTCGTGGAGTGTATCGGGGCGGCGCCTACGGAACAGCAGCGCGGGGTGCTCGAGGCTATGGCTTCGCCCGGCGCTCGCGTTTCTATACGCTCCGGCCACGGGACGGGCAAGTCTTGCCTTTTCGCGTGGATAGGGCTGTGGGGGATAACATGCTTCTGGGACGTCAAGATTCCCGCTACCGCCCCGACGGCCCACCAGCTTTCGGATATTATCTGGCCGGAGGTGGATAAGTGGCGCGCGCAGATGCTTGAGCCGTGGAGGTCGTGCGTAAGGATTAAGGGCGACAAGATTACGATGGAGGGAACGCCGGGCTTCATCGCGGCGCGCACGGGACGCAAGGAGAATCCCGAGGCGTTGCAGGGGTTTCACGCGGAGCACATGATTTTCCTTATCGACGAGGCTTCCGGTATTCCCGAGGTGGTTTTCGAGGTCGCGCGCGGCGCGCTTTCTACGGAGGGGGCGCGTATCCTTATGGCGGCGAACCCGACCAGGCTTACGGGGTATTTCTATAACTCTCATCATAAGAACCGCGACCTTTGGACGCGCTTTCAGTTTTCGTGTCTGGATTCGCCGCGCGTCTCGCCGGCTTACGCGAAAGAGATAGCGGAGGAGTACGGCGAGGACAGCGATATGTACCGCGTGCGCGTTTTGGGCGAGTTTCCGCACGCTTCAGAGATGCAGTTTATGCCGGGGGACGTGGTGGAGGCCGCTATGGGCCGCCATCTGCGCGAGGAGATGTTCGATTTCGCGCCCGTCGTCATAGGCGTGGACGTGGCTATGTTCGGCGGGGACAGGAGCGTGGTCTTTCTGCGTCAGGGGCTTATGTCGAAGATTCTGTATCAGAAGCGCGGGGTTAGGCCGGAGGAGCTGGCTTCGCGCGTGGCTATGTTCGAGGACGAGTATAAGGCCGACGCGGTTATCGTGGACGCTACGGGCGTGGGCGAGGCCGTTATGTCGAGCCTCCGGCTTATGAACCGTTCGCCTATCGCTTTTTACGCCGGCGAGAAGGCTTTGCTCGATAACTGCCACAACAGGCGCACGGAGGTCTGGTACAGGATGCGGAAATGGTTTTACGAGGGCGGCGCTATACCGGACGACGGCGATTTGCGCGACGACCTTGTCGGGCCGGAATACAGCACGAACAGCCGCGGGCAGCTTCAGCTCGAGCGCAAGCAGGATATGAAGAAGCGCGGGCTTGCAAGCCCCGACCTTGCCGACGCTCTGGCGGTGACGTTCGGCGCGGAGGTGCGGAAGCGCGAGAGTCCGAAACGTTTTGCTTCGTCCGACTATACCGCGGACGAGGATTTCGACCTTTACGGATAGGGGGCTGAACGATGGGACGCGAGGCGGATGTTTTTTCTTCGCTTGAGGCGGACGGGGCTTTTCGGTTTGTTCTGCCGAGGCTGCCGGACGGGGCGTATTTGTTTCCGCAGCCGGAGGCTTCGGTGGACGAGGATTTCGACGTTTATTCATAGAAAGGGGTGATTTGCCATGTGCAGCAGCGGAGGCGGGAGTTATGAACCGACGCCGGTGCCTAAGGCCGTTCCCGGCACGACGAGCGTCGCGAGCGGGGCTACCGAGGAGAGCGATCTTTCGCTTTCACGGACGCTTGAGAAGCAGCGTAAGCGCAGGGGCGCGGCTGCGACTATACGAAACGAAGGCGGCGCCGGCGGCATTGAAAGCTCCGGCGGCGGTAAGAAGACGTTCGGCGGTGAATAGTTATGGATTACGTTGCTTTACGGCGCGGCCTTGAACAGAGGCGCGGCGCTCTTAAGACGGAGGCGTCGTTCATCGAGCCGCTGTGGCGCGACCTGCGCGATTATATCCATCCGTTTCGGGGGCGTTTTCCAGGCGAGCAGGCGAACAGGATTCTGCCGGACATGGGGCGCGTGCTTTCGAGCGTGCCTATGAAGGCGCGGTCCGTGCTTGTCGCGGGGCTTCAGAGCGGCCTTACTTCGCCGTCGCGGCAGTGGTATATGCTTTCGACGCACGACGCGGAGGCAAATTCCGACTGGGAGGTGCGCGCGTGGCTCGACGACGTTCACGAGCGCATGATGCGCGTTATGCAGGGGAGCAATTTCTATCACGCGCTGCATAACGTCTATGACGAGCTGGTTACCTTCGGAACTGGCGTGATGATGATAGAGCCGGATTTCGAGAACGTCATTCGCTGCTCCACGCTGACATGCGGGCGGTATTGGCTCGGCGCTTCGAACGGGTACGACGTAGACTGCATTTACCGGGATTTCTCGCTTACGGCGAAGCAGATGACGAGCCTTTTCGGAGAGGAGAAATGTTCGCAGGGAGTGCGCTACGCGGCGCGTAATTCGCCTTTTACGCAGTTTACGGTGCATCAGGCCATCGAGCCGGATTTTGAGAAGCTGACGAAAAAACCGTGGCGCTCCGTCTACTGGGAGGATTCGGGCGGAGGCGCATCGGCGGGAGTGCTTCGCGTGAAGGGCTACGGCTCTTTTCCAGCCATGACGCCGCGCTGGCACTGCGTGGACAGCGACACTTACGGCTACGGCCCAGGAGCCGAGGCTCTGCCCGACGCGAAGGAGCTGCGCATCCAGATACGTGACAGGGCCGTCGCGGTGCGCAAGCAGGTGGCTCCGCCGCTCGTGGCCGGCGAGACTCTGCGGCGCAGCAAGGTGCGGACGATGCCGAACGGCGTGACTTACGTCCCTGACGCGCAGCTTCAGCAGATTATCCCGCTGTATAACGTGAATCTGGATATCTCGGCTTTGCAGATGGTTATAACGGAGACTTGCAACGCGATACGCGGGACGATGTTTACGGATTTGTTTCTCATGCTTCAGAGCGGAGACGCGCCGCAGATGACGGCTCGCGAGATTATAGAGCGGCACGAGGAGAAGATGCTTGTGCTCGGCCCCGTGCTTGCGAGGCTTGAGCGCGAGCTGCTTTCTCCTGCTATCGCGCGCATTTACGCGATTATGAACGAGTCGGGGCTCATCCCTCCCGCGCCGGAGGCTATTCGTGGGCAGGAGATAAACATCGAGTTCGTCTCTATTCTCGCGCAGGCGCAAAAGATGCAGGGGATGAAGCCTATCGAGCAGGGGGTAAGCTTCGTCGGCTCTCTCGTGCAGGCTTTCCCCGAAGCGGCGGACGCCCTCGACGTGGACGAGACTATCCGCGAGTACTGCAAGCTGTCTGGCGCTCCGGCGAAGATGCTGCGCGACCCGAAGGCGGTGGAGGCTCTGCGCGAGCAGAGGCGTCAGGCTATGGCGCGTCAGGAGCAGGCTATGGAGGCGCAGCAGGCCGTCCAGTCCGCCCAGCAGGCGGCGCAGGGCGCGAAGCTGCTTTCGGAGACGGACGTGCGGCCTAATTCGGCGCTTTCCGCCGTTATGGGCGGCCCATAGGAGGCGAAGGCATGAATAAGGATGAAGCGTTCCGACTGGAACGGCTGAAAGGTGAAGCGAAGCTCGCGTCCGCTCTTCTGGCTCTGCCGGAGGGGCGGATTTTTTGCGGCCTTCTGCTTGAGGAGACGGGGTTTCTGCGTAATTCAGCGAGGGATTCGCCGACGCCGGGGGACACGTATTTCCGCGAGGGCGAGCGCAACGTGGGCCAGCGGGTGTTCGAGCTGCTTTGGCGCGCGGGCGGGGCCGCTCCGCTTTCCTGTATGGCGGAGTACGGCGAGTGGCTCGCGCAGGTCGAGGAGCGCTCGCTCGCCGTTTCTAAGGGCGAAGGGAACGCTGTGTATGAATGTTAGAAAGGGGAATTTTTATGGCTGATGAGAATGTGAACGCGGCTGTGAACGAGACGCCGCCCGAAACGCAGAACGCAGAGGTTCCGCAGTCCGGCGGGGACGACGACGGTTCGCTGCTTACGGAGGGGCTTGAGGCCGCCGGAGACGGGAGCACGAAGGAGAGCGCAGAGGGCGCGGCTGAAAAAACCGCCGTAAAGGATGAGGCTTCAGCGCCCGAGGTTCCCGAGAGGTACGAGCTTAAGATGCCGGATGGCTGGACGCTCGACGAGGAGGGGCTCGCAGAGCTCACTCCTATTATGCACGAGCTCAAGGCTTCGAACGAGCAGGTGCAGGCAGTCGCCGACCTTTATATAAGGCGTATGTCGGCGGCGCGCGAGAGGCAGATGGCGGCCGAGCGCGAGACTGTGAAGAGCTGGCGCGAGGAGCTGAAGAACGACGCAGAGATAGGCGGCGCAAAGTACGAGGAGAATCTCGCTTCGGTGAAGAAGATGCTTATCAAGTACGGGAGCGAGGATTTTTACAACTATCTCGACGATTCGGGCCTGGGTAATTATCCGCCGTTCGTGAAGGTCATGGTGAAGATAGCGAGGGAGCTTGAGGACGACCGGTTCGTCCCGGGTGCCGCCGCTTCTTCCGACGAGCCTGCCGCGGCGGCGGCGAAGATGATTTTCGATAAATCTCTCAAGGACTAGGAGGCAGAAAGTTATGAGCATTATCGGAGGCACGAGCCTTTCGCTTATGGATGTCGCACGCCGCACGGACGGCGACGGCAAGATTGCAAAGATCGTGGAGATTCTTTCGGAGCAGAACAGCATTCTCGAGGATATGATGTTCGAGCAGTGCAATAACGGCATGGTTCACAGGACGACGGTGCGCACGGGGCTGCCGGCGGGGACGTGGCGCAGGCTTTACGGCGGCGTGCAGTCGGAGAAGAGTACGACGGAGCAGATTCAGGACGCATGCGGCATGCTTGAGACTTACAGCAAGGTGGACAAGGCTCTCGCGGATATGTCGCCGGACAAGGGGGCTTTTCTGCTTTCGGAGTCGGTCGCTTTTCTTGAGGGGCTTTCGCAGACTATGGCTGATACTCTCATCTACGGGAACGAGAAGAACGACAAGGCTAAGTTCACCGGGCTCGCGGCGCGCTACGGCACTCTTTCGACGGACGAGCGGAAGATCGGCTTCAACGTTATCAGCGGAGGCGGCTCCGGGACGGACAATACTTCGATTTACGTCCTTAACTGGGGGAGCCAGACTATGCACGGCCTTTATCCGAAGGGGTCGAAGGCGGGCGTCACTGTAGACGACAGGGGACAGCAGACTGTGCAGGATAAGGACGGGAACGACTTCGAGGCTTACGTCACGCATTATAAGTGGGATATGGGCTTCTGCGTGCGCGACTGGCGTTACGGCGTGCGTATCGCGAATATCGACGTCTCCGACCTCGCGAACGCGGGCGAGAGCGGGTATTCGGGCGCGAATCTCATAAATCTGCTTATTAAGGCGTTCGGCAAGTTCCCGAAGGCGGATATGGGCCGCCGCGTCATCTACTGCAACCGCACCGTCATGACGGCGCTGAATCTTATGGTGGCGAATCACGAGACTGCGGCGCTGAAGATAGACGAGGTCGGCGGAAAGCCCGTAACGAAGTTCTGGGGAGTGCCTATCCGCCAGGTGGACGCGATCCGCAACGACGAGGCCGCAGTGGCCTAGGAAGGAGTGTTTTGCATGATTCTGGATTCTAATCTTGTGCTCTGCGAGGGGCTTGCGCTTTCGACTGCGGGGGCTTCGGACATTCTCGACCTTACGGAGGGCGGAGATACGCTCGGCAGCGAGCTGCTTATCGTCTGCCAGTGCAGCGAGGCTGCTGCCGGAGGGACGAGTTTCGAGGTAGCTATACAGACTGACGATGATTCGGCCTTTTCGTCGGCGAAGACGCTTTTCAGCTCCGGCGATATTCTGACGGCGGAGGCCGCCGCCGGCGCGAAGCTGTTCGCGGTGCGCGTGCCGCGAGGCGCGGAGCGTTATCTGCGCGCGAACGTGACGGCTTCGGGGAGTTTTACCGGCGGCAAGCTGGATATTTTCCTTGTCGAGGGCGATACGCACAGCTGGGAGGATATTTAACCGGAGGCGGGGAATTTTCCCCGCCTTTTTGACTGTTATTGAAAAGGGGACGCTCTGCGTCTCTTTTTTTATGACTGTCGAGGGAGTGATTTTTATGGAGAACGCGGCTGGTTCGGGCGTCGAGAACGCAGTTTCCATATGTAACAGGGCGCTGTGTTTGGTGGGCGGCACTAGGATGATTTCGTCTCTGCTTGAGGCCTCTACGGAGGCGGCTCTGTGTTCGTCGGTCTACGGCGCCGCTTTGCGCTCGATGCTTGCGGAGCATCCGTGGCTGTGGTGCCGCGCCGCGGATGCTCTTCCGCCGGAGGCGGAGGTAAAGGTCCCGGGTTTTAAGTATGCCTACGGCTTTCCGGCTAACTGTCTTTATCTGCATAGGGTTTTCAACGAGGAGACGGAGAGCGGGCTTTTCCGTCAGTTTACTGTGAGCGGAAAACGGATGATTTTCACTGACCTTTATCAGGGTTATGCGGAATATACGAAGCTGCCGGCGGAGGATATTTTCCCGCCGCTTTTTGCCGAGGCTCTCGCCTGGCGCATCGCTATGGAGCTTTCTGTGGCGCTTTCGGGCGGGAATATTAACAAGCGAGAGCATCTCGCGAATTTCTACCGCGAGGCGGTCGGTAACGCCGCTGCCGCAGACGCGAACGAGAGCATGGAGGCTGCGCGCGTATGGGGCGACGAATATCTGAAGGCGAGGTCGTAGGCGCATGAGCATTTATACGATACAGACTTCTTTCGCCACTGGCGAGATTTCGCCGTCGCTTTACGGGCGGCCCGACCTTGCGAAGTATTCGGCGGGGCTTGCGAGGTGCGAGAATTTTATAATCCATCCGCACGGAGGCGTCTCGAAGCGTCCCGGGATGAGGTTTGTCGCGAAGGCTAAGGGGCGCTGCCGCCTCGTGGAGTTTGAGTATTCCATAGACCAGAGCTATGTGCTTGAGTTCGGGAATAAGTATGTGCGTTTTTTCCGCGGCGGCGCGCAGATTATGAGCGGCGGCTCGCCTTACGAGCTTGTTACTCCTTATCTTGAGGCTGACCTCGACGGGCTTTCTTTCACGCAGTCGGCGGACGTGCTTTATATCGTGCATAAGGATTACAGGCCGATGGAGCTTTACCGCGTGAGCGACGCGGTATGGAAGCTGGAAGATTTTGCTTTCAGCGGCGGGCCGTTCCGCAATAAGACGGCGGCGCAGGATGATATTACTCTCGCGCTTTCGGCGAAGTCGGGGAGCAATGTGACGATGACGGCCTCGTCTGCGCTTTTTGAGTCGGGGCACGTCGGAGCTTTGTTTTCGCTGACGCATCACGTGGACGAGGTTATGGTGAAGTCGTCGGGGGATTCCGGCGGAGTATGGACGGAGACGACGATTTATGGACTTCAAAATACCTCTGAAGTCGGAGGCGGTGTTTTCTCTCGAAGGTTCATTTGCCAGACCGATACGCAGCGTGAACAGTTTGTTGTTGGACGCCAGGTTCTTTTCGGAAGTCTGAGTTCCGTCGTTACCTCTGTCAACGGCGATGTGATCGAGTTCTCTCCTTCTCCGACATGGCAGGAGGGGGATATATCCTGCAAGGTCCTTATGCCATCTTCGTCAGGATGGCCGCTTGAGGTTACCGCATATAAGGAGTGGAGGCTTGAGTCTGGCGGCTTTTGGGGCGGCGAGGTTGTGCTCGAATACTGGGACGCGGACGAGAATGCCTGGGTGAAGTATAAGACTTATATCTCGCAGGCTTACGACGAGGGAACGACCTCAAGCTGCGGGAATGCGAAGAATTACAGCGACCAGGATACGGTGGAGGAGCCGACGAAGCTGAGGCTGCGCGCCGTTTCTTTTACTTCGTTCGTGCCGGAGGGAAATTCCGAGGAGGACCGAGGCTATTTCCAGCTCGTCGCCATGGCGGGCTATCATAAGGCTGTCGCGCGCGTCGTTTCCGTCTCTTCGCCTACTTCGGCGGTCGTCTCTCTTGAGATTGAGGCGGCTTCGACGCGCGCGACGCTGAACTGGCAGGAGGGCTCGTGGAGCGACGTGCTTGGCTGGCCCTCGGCTGTCGGGTTTTATCAGGAGCGGCTCGCCATGGGGGCGACGCGCGAAGAGCCGCAGAGCTGGTGGCTGTCTGCGGTGGGCGATTATTACGATTTCAGCGTTTCGCTCGACGTGCTGGACGACGAGGCCGTCTCTGGGACGCTTGTGTCGCGCAAGCTTTACGATATAAATTATTTCGTTTCGACGAATAAATAAGCTGCTTATTATGACGTCGGGCGGCGAGTGGCTGCTTTCGCCCGGGGCCGCCGGCGGGGCGCTGACGCCTTCGAACGTTGAGGTCGGGCTTCAGGGGAACCGCGGATGCGCGCGCATCGAGCCTATCGTCATTGGAAATATGGTACTGTTCGTGCAGTCGCGCGGGCTGCGTATCCGCGACCTTGGATATGAATATGTCTCGGACAGTTATACGGGGACGGACCTGACGATGCTTGCGCGCCATCTGTTCGAGCGCTGGACTATTAAGGACTGGGCTTTTGCTCAGGAGCCGGATTCGATGTGCTGGACCGTTATGAGCGACGGCTCGCTTATTGCGCTGACTTATATCCGCGAGCAGGAGGTCGTCGCCTGGGGGCGTTTTCCAACGGATGGCTTTGCCGAGTCCGTCGCGGCGGTCGTTTCCGAGGGCGTGGACGACGTTTATCTCTGCGTCAGGCGCGGGGATGAGCGGTTTATCGAGCTGCTTTCGCCTGCGGAGGCTTTTTCTCCAGAGGAGGCTTTCTTCGTGGACGCGGGGATCACCGCGCGTTTTGAGACGCCTTCGCGCGAGGTCTCCGGCCTTTCGCATCTTGAGGGTCGCGAGGTTGTGTGTCTTGCTGACGGGAACGTTATCGAGGGGCTGACGGTCGAGAACGGCAAGGTCGTTTTGCCTCATGCGGCTTCCGTCGTACACGTCGGGCTTCCTTATGCGGCGCTGCTTGAGACGCTCGAGCTTGTCTACGGACGTCAGGACGGCACGCAGCTTACGAGGAAGTCGCGTATTTCTTCGGTTACGGCGCGTGTGGAGCGTACGCGGGGGCTTTTTATCGGGACGGAGGTTTCGCAGAAAAGTCCGCGCGATACTTCAGACAGAACCGGGCTGACTGCGGTCGAGGAAGGGCTTCTGTCGGAGGCCCCGCAGAGGACGGACGAGCGTTATAACGAGCCTGTCGGACTTTATACGAAGGATTATAAGCTGCATCTGTCGAGCGGCTGGGGACAGGGGCGCATTACGTGCTGGGCGCCTTATCCGCTGCCCTGTTCCATTCTCGCGCTTGTCGCCGAAGTGGAGACGGGGGGATAGTCGTGGCGATTTTTCTAAGACGCGCCGAGCGGCGCGACTGCGAGGCAGTCCTCCGCGATATACGTCCGGCGGACGAGGCGGAGCTTATTGCGTCGGATGGGGACGCGCGTCTGGCGGTGATGAAAGGGTGGCTTGCTTCGCCTTCTTACTGCTGGGCAGGGTATGACGAGTGCGGGCGCGTGCTTGGAGTTTTCGGCGTTTGTATCGAGGACTGGTATTGGGCGTGTCCGTGGCTGGTGGGGACGCGGGCGCTGGATTTTCACCGGCGGGAGTTCGCGGAGCTTTCTTTTCGTATTTTTCCGCGTGTGCGCGAACGGTTTCCAAATATGCGGAATTTCGTCGACGAACGGAATCGCGCGAGCATAGCGTGGCTTTCGCGTCTCGGCTTCGAGATGGGGGAGGCTGTGCCGCGCGGCCCTTACGGACTTCGGTTTATTCCTTTTCGGATAGGAGGCGGTGACAAGTGTGTACTGCTGTGATGGCGACTGCCTTGTCGGTCGCAGGAGGCGTTTATTCAGGTATTACTGGTATGCAGGCGGCGCGCGAGCAGGCGAACGCCGCGAGGATGCAGTCTGAGTACCAGGCGCAGGCGCTTGAGTTCAATGCGGCTCAGGCGAGGAACGAGGCCGACGCAGTTTCGCGGCAGGGGGCGAACGAGGTTTCAGACCTTCAGAAGCGTCAGCACGCCGTCGCTGCTTCGGGACGTGCGTCCGCAGGGGCTTCCGGCCTCCTCGTCGATTCCGGTTCGGCGGCTGACGTGAACGCGGCTACAGAGGTTCAGGCGGAGAGCGACAGGAATCTTATGCGGGAGAATTATCAGAGGCGGAGGTTCGGGTATGTGAACCAGGCCGCAGGGTACGAGCATCAGGCGGCGGGGGCCCGCGCCGGAGGCGAGGCTTACGCTTCGGCGGTCGAGAACGCCGGGCGCGCCGGGCTGGCCGGTTCGCTGCTTACCGCCGCAGGCACTGTGTCGAGCAAGTGGGACGACATGACCGGCTGGCAGAAAAGTACGAAAAAAAGCGGCGGCTACGCGGGGCCTTTCGGGCTTTCCGCTATAAAGCGGCTGGGGTGAGGGGGAATCCACAATGAAGGCGGCAGGACCGCTTAATCTTCCTTCTGTGCGCGACGAGGGGCCCGTCTCCGTACGGCGCGATACAAATTCGCCCGAGGCCGCCGGGTATATGAGGGCAGCAGCAGCTCGTGAAGCCGGTTCCCGCGAGCTTGGACGCGGGATTCTGGTATTGGCCGCAGGGCTGGACAAGATGGCGGAGGACAGAGACAGGGCGAAGGCGCTCGCGGCTTATAACGATTACGTGAAGCGAAGCTCCGAGATGCTGTATAACGCAGATTCCGGCTTTATGAACGCCCAGGGCGCAGGGGCCGAGGGGCTGGCCTACCGCGTCGGCGAGGCGCACAACGAGCTGCGCGGTGAGGTGGCCGAAGGGCTTTCTTCGCGTCAGAGGCGGCTTTTTATGGAGTCGGCTGCCTCTTACGATAGGGACGTGAACCGCTCCGCGATGCGGTACGAGGGGCGCGCCATGGCGGAGTACCGCAGGACCGAGGCGGCGAAGACGCTGGATAATATGGTGGCGGCTTTTGCGACTGCGCCTGACGGTATTTCACTTGAGACGCAGGAAGAGAGCATTTTCGCCGTAACTATGGCGCTTTTCGGCGACCAGGGCGAGGAGGCGAATTCATCGAATGCAAGGAGCGTACGTTCCGACCTTATTTCAAAGACTGCGCTGCTGATGGCGGAGCGCGATCCGCTGCGCGCCGAGGCTTTCGTTCGCGAGAACGCCGGGCTTATGGACGAGTCGGCCGCCGAGAATGTACGGCTTAAGGTTGAGGCGGCGGCGCTTGAGGCGCATCTTCAGGAGGATACGCCTAAGCTCTTTGAGGAATACGGCTTTGACGGGCTCGAGAGTGCGCGCGCCTTTATACGTGATAACTACAGCGGTACTGAAGAGAATAAGCGCGTCGCCGCTGCTGAATCGTATTGGCGCGAGCAATGGAGCGACAGGAAGTTCCGGGAGGAGCAGTACGCCGACGAGATTTTAGGTATGATGGACAGCGGCGCTTCTCTAAAAGCCGTGAACGACGCTATCGATTCTTTCACGTGGTCGTCGAACGGGGCGCGGCGTGCGATGGAGCGCGAACGCGACGCTCATTTCCGCGTCGGGGATTATGCGCCGGGGCGCACGGGGTTCCGTATCGACTGGGACGCCGTTGCGGAAGTTGACGAGCTTCGCAATAGCGGGAAGATTCTCGACGTATGCCCGACGATGTCCGATTTCAGAGCGAAGTATGGGGATAAGGTTGGGAGCGAGGTGCTGAACGAGTTCAGGAAATATTATAACCGCCTGCGGCGCGGCGAGTCCGACGTTGAGGTAAAGATGGAAATAGGATATTCGTCCATCTTTAAGGATAAGCTGAAAAAGGCGGGTATCAAGGATATCTCCGAACAGGAACGCTGGAAAGCGATTTATCAGAGCCATTTCGAAGCGATGAAGAACGACAAAGACAAGAGTGGACCGATTACCCCGGAGATGGCTATAGAGCTTATGGATATGATACTTGCGCCGGAGGTGGTCGGAACGAGGCGGAACGTGGCGGGGCGCACCGCAGAGCGGCGCGTCAGGCGCGGTTATATTCCTCCTGAAGCTGAGCAAGTGGGCGGACGCTGGTATATCAAGGACGCCGACGGGCGGTATCACGAGCTGTTCTTCCCAGACGGGAGCGGCGTGGATATTGACGGCGGGGCGGAGGTTTCGCCTTAGGGATTTGACGGCATACCTACGGGGACCGTTTCGGCTCCGAGGCCGGACGAGGCGGAGATTTGGAGAAGGTAGGGGCGCTGTGTGCAGCGCGCATGAAAAAAGAGAGGCTTGCGCCTCTCTTTCCGTCTTGCTTAAGGGGGAATAAAACCAGGCGGGTTGACGATTCCGCATCTCCTAACCTCTTACGAGGGGCGACGGCTGCCCGTTCCGTCCTCAGGGTTTTATTCCTCCTGGCTATATCTTATTGTCTTGCGCTTCCTCTGTCAACGGCGAATGCAGCGGCTTGAGTTTCCCGGCGGCGATGAAGTTGAGCGTCCTTTGGGTGCCGAGGACGTACATGGAGCGGACGAAGAGGACTCCTCCACGCGATACTCTGACTGCGACTTTCACGTATTCGGTGTCAACAAGATAGTTTTTGACGTATTCTATTGAGCCGTCTTTGGGGTTAAGGCCTGCGTAATCGGGAGCGGCGATGATTTTTTCTATGTCAGCGCCGTATTTTTCAAAGTCTTGCGGATGTTTGTTTTTTATGTGCGCGATGTTGCCGGGGCTTATGTATATTTCGGAGTTTGCGGCATACGGCAGGGACAGAAGTTTTATAATTTCTTCCGAAATGATGCCTACTTTCTGCCTGTCCATGTCTGATCACGCTCCACGCGGCATTATAGCATTATGTAAACGGCTTTGTGCTTATTAGTCGTCTTCTATTAACTCGTGTTCTTGACCTTTGCCTGCGTTGAGCTGCTCAATGCCGCTGCGGAGGCGTTCCATTTGCTTTTCATGGCGCTCTCTGTCGCCTTTTATTTCGAAGGGGATTCTTCCTTCGCGGAGGACGGTCCTGACGAAGATGTTTATTGCGGCGGTCGGCGTGAGGCCGACTTCTTCGCAGAAATATTCAAATTGGCATTTTATTTCCGCGTCCATTCTTATGGACATTGTGACCAACGGCATTTGTATCACTCCTTTGTTTTGAATTATAGCATTAAGCGAATACGCAGTATTAAATCAGGCCGCTCTTGATGGGCGGCTTTTTTGTTGTCGGAGGTGCGTTATGGGGATTTATGACGAGGTGAGGAGCAGGACAGGAAATTCCGGGATTATGGTCGGGCCTGCGCTTTCGGCGGACGAGGCTCACGCGCTGGGGCTCTCTTCGGTCAATCCGCTTGTGGATGAACTTGAGCGGAGTTATGAGCGTTACGTTACGGAGAATCCCGACGAGGCGGCGGCCCGCGCGTGGAACGCGGAGCGCGTGGGCGTGCCGCTCTGGGTGCAGGAGCGCAGCGACAAATATGCAAATGAAGCGAAAAAACGCCTTGCTCTGCTTGAAAAAGGCACGCCGGACTGGAAGAAGCTCGCCGACGCATCTCCGGTGACGGCTTCGTTTATGACCGGCGACGGTGTTATGGCTTCGGCTCACGACGACGTGCAGGGGCTTGCAGACATAGAGGACGTAACGCACAGCCTTTCGTATCTGAGGCTGAATTATAAGGATAAGCTGGCCTATCTGCGAAACGAACGCATTGTGCCGAGGTTGTCGGTCCCGACGCTGGACGTGAAGGACCGCCCAGGAATGCTAGCCTCTCTGCCGCTTTTGAATCCCAGGGCTATAGGCAGAGGCGGCTGGGACGGGCTTTCCGAAGAGGAATTGGTACGTCTGAGGGATAAGCCTGTTTCTCAGACTGTAGCTGAGGCGGTCCGTGCAATCGACAGCTGGGCTTCAGATACGTCTTTCGGTAAAGGTATCACCTCGGGCTATGAGATGAGCGCGATCGGGACCGAGGCGCATAACCTTTTCCTCGCAAATTCTCTCGGCAGGGGAAGCGAGGCTCAGTGGGTAGAGCTTGAGAAGCGCGTGCTGGCGCTCGACCGCGAGAAGCCGGAAGGATGGCTCTCCGGTATGCTTTATGAGACGGGAAAGTTCATAGGACAGCAGGCGCAGGGAGCGTGGACTTCTGGGCTTATGAGCGCTGCCGGCGCAGGGCTTGGGGCTTATGCCGGTTCGCTTGGAACCGCGGCTTTTGCCGGTTCTGTGCTGAATCCCGTAGGAGGGGCGGTTCTCGCCGGCGCGGCGGCGGGCTGGTGGCTCGGTACGAAGGCCGGAGTTTTTACCCAGGCCTCAAAGACAGAAATGGGGCTCGACCTTATAGAGCGGCGTATGATGCGCGGAGCCGACGGCGAATATATCTCGAATTTTGCAGCGGGGCTTGGAAGCTTGGCGGTCGGAGCAGTCAACGGCGCTCTTGAACTTACGGAGTGGACGGTCGCCGGTCGGCCTTTTACCGGCGTAGCGCGCCGCGTCGTTTCTCCTGCTGTGATGAAGTCAGTCTCGCAGAATATCGCCTCCAGGCTTTCGGCCCTGCCGAGTATGGGGAAGTACGGGCAGGCGGCACGTTACTGGGGAAGCAATGTATTTGCAGAGTCTATGACGGAGGTCTTTCAGGAGCTTGTGCCGATTACTGTCGACGAGATGCAGAAGCACGCGCTGCTCGACGGCTATAACGCGCGCAGGCTCGGCGATGTTACCGCGGAGCTGACGGATACTTTTATGTCCTCGCTTTATTCTTTCGCGCTTATTTCCGCGGTCGGCCCTGTCGCGGGGCTCGCCGCCGGGCGGTTCAACGGCGAGCTGACGCGAAGAGAGTTCGAGGCTGCGCAGACGAAGCTGTTCAATATGAAGATGGACAACTTCAAGGAACGAATAGGCGCGTCGAAGGTCTTCAAGCGTTTTCCTTCCATGAGCCGCGAACACAGGGAGGCGGTGCTTGAAAACGCAGACCTGAGCCGGGCTTATATCGGAGCTGAAAAAGTTGAGACGCTTTTCCAGCAGGGGCTTCTTCCGAATTATGAGGACTATGGGAGCGCCGCAGACTGGGCGCAGGATTATCTCGGCGTTACCGAGGACGAATACAACGAGTCCATGCAGACCGGCTACGAGATGGAACTCGCGGCCGCTAAGCTGTTCGACGCGGTAGAATCGTCCGACGAAACGAAAGTAAACGAGATATACGACGCCATTGCTAGAGATATACGCTTTTCGCGCGGAGGCATGACGTTAGCCGAGGCTGAGGCTGCGGACAAAAGCATCTCTGAGATACGGCGCGAAGATTTCTTCAATATCGGCGCGAGGACGGACGAGGCCCGCGAGGAGGAAGCTTCCGCGCGGCGTGTCTACGAGGCGAGCCGTATGCAGATGGAGGCAAGCGGGATAGACGCGGAGACCGCTGCGGCGGATTCGTTTATTCGCAGCGCGGCCTATCGCAGGCTCGCGGGGATGTACAATTCCGCACTCGACGAAAAGACGAGGGGCAATAAGAAGCTGCTGGCCGAGGATATGGAGCGGATGTTCCCGCTCGTCATCGAGAAGGACGGCACGGGGAATGTTACGGGGCTGACGTTTCAGCAGACAGCGTGGCACGGTTCTCCGTTCCGCTTCGATAGGTTCAGCACGGAGAATATCGGCACGGGCGAGGGGGCGCAGGCTCACGGCTGGGGGCTGTATTTCGCCGGAGACAGGGAGGTCAGCGAAGGCTATCGCAAAAAGCTGCGGTCGGGACGGAGCCGCGGGCAGCTTTATAAAGTGGATATTCCCGAGAATGATGTTCTGCTAGACGAACAGAAAAACTTCGCGGAGCAGCCGGAAACCGTCCGCAGCGCTTTGAAGGCTGTTTATGAGTCTTTTCCCGCCGAAAAACTGGCTCTCGTCCGCGATGAATTGAAGGCTCTGGTCAGACGGGACGCATCTCTCGAAGAAGAGGGAGACGCTCTGCGGAGAGAACGTCAGAAACTGCTCAGCAGGCGCAGCGCGCTGAATACCGTCAACGCGGAAAGGCCGTCTGAAAACAGGGGACTTTTTGTCGAAAAAGGCAATACGGCGCGTTTTGACCGCGGAGTGAAGTATCTGCACGAGATGTATTACGAGGAACAGATTGCGCGGCTTGAAAGCGACGAGGCATATCTTGCTTCGGAGAAGGATGCCGTTACTGATGGGCTTGCCGAGGTTACGCGTAAGATGGAAGAGAACGAACGGCGCATCGAGGAGAAGAGGGCAGAAAAGAAGGCCGCCATAGACGTCGCTTCGCTTGACGAGTTGCTTTCACGCATGGACGGGCGCATGCTGTATAACGGCATCGTGATTATGACGGATTCGCCGAGGGCGGCGTCCGAAACGCTTAACGCACACGGCGTGAAAGGCGTAACTTATGAGGGCGAGCTGGATGGGCGTAGTTATGTCGTCTTCGACGATAATGACGTCGATGTCATGCAGACGTATTATCAGGCCGGCGCTTTGTTTGAAAGGGCAAAGGAAGCAATAAAACGTGTCATAGACGTAGCGTTTTCTGATAAAACAAAGCATCGCCTTGAAATTATCAGCGGCGTGCAGCAGTGGCTTTCCGATACGGTTCTTCAGTCACGCGGGCTTGATATTGCCGGTTACCGCCATTGTATTGATACGAGCAGCGTGCGGCATATTTTTAAGCAGCACGGCGATGAGAAGAGCGAGCGGTCGCGCGGTCAAATCCCCGTTACCGAAAATGATTTGTTAAAAATACCCGAGGTTATAGCTTCACCGGATTTTATCGTCCTTGGCACAAAGAACAGAATCGGCAACGAAGGTATTATATATGTCAAGAATATGCCCAACGGCAGTACGTTTTATGTGGAAGAGGTTCGCGGTAAAAATAAAAAACAGCTTGTAACGGATACTATGTGGATAAAGGCCGGCACGAGCGATGCAGATTCCATAAGGAACACCCCAACTCTCTACGCCCGAAGCGACACCGGCACTATAGATATTATAGCAAATCCAGCAAACAATGGAGGGGGAAATCCATATCTTCAGCCGTCCCGCGGCTCGATAACGTTCCCTCAGTATCAGGGTGCGCCCATAACTATACATCTTGGGAAGGACGCCGACCGCTCTACTTTCGTGCATGAGTTCGCGCATCTGTATTTCTGGCATCTGCGGAATCTGGCCTCGCTGGACACCGTGCAGAACACAGCGGCATGGGAGGGGCCGGAGGCGGAGTGGAACAGGGATTTGAAGATTGTTTCGCGCTGGTGGGGCGAGAACGCGGAGAATATTGCGCGCCAGGCGGCGCAGTTCGTCGCTGAAGGCGAACGCGGCGGGCTTTCCGCTGACGGATTCCGAGAGTGGCTTTCTTCCGGTATGGAACGGAGAAGCGCAGCGGGAGCCGCCTACGACCGCGCGGCGCAGGAGTATTTCGCGCGCGGTTTCGAGCGGTATCTCATGGAGGGGAAAACCCCCGCTAATTCCCGCGAGCTGCTTTCCGTGTTCCGGCGTTTTAAGAAGTGGCTCTGCGACATCTACAGGACGCTGACGGAGCTTGACGTGGAGCTGTCCGACGAGGTGCGCAGCGTGTTCGGCCGCATGGTGGCTGCGGACGAGGCCATAGAACAGCTTCGCGCGGAACGCCAAGTGGACGCGGTCATGGCCGCGCGTCGCGAAGCCGCCGAGGCGGAGGCGCGCGAGACGGACGAGGCGAACTCCGCGTTTGCGCCTGTTCGCGAACCGGAACCGGAATATGATATTGCTTACGACCCATACGAGGACGCTAAGGAAAATCTGCTTGGGCTGCTTTTTTCCGAAGATATGCCGGAGCGCAGGCGCGAGATGGCGGAGCGCGCGGAAGAAATTCGCCCGCAGGTGCTTCAGGCCGTACTTGCCGAGCCCGGGTACAGGGCTTTGGCTATGATGGAACAGGCTCCTGAACTTCGCCTTAATCCGGGCGCCGTCGTGGATATGTTCAGCGAGACGGTGCTTTCGGCTATGCCGGAAGGGAGTATCGCCGATGACGGCATGACTGACATTGAGTTCGCCGCGCGCAGCCTGAACTTCAAGAGCGCGCATGAGATGATAGACGCGATGGCGGGGCGGCGGACGATAAAGGAAGAGGTCGACGCGAGAGTGCGCGAGATAGTCGCGCGCGAGTTTACGGACACTTTTTCGTCGCCTGCGGCTATGGACGCCGCGGCGGAGGCCGCGCTTTACGAGAACGATGAGCATGGAGAGAGGCTCGCCGCGGAAGCGGAGGCGAATTTCGACGACGCGCTCGAGCTTGCCGCGCGCGAGGAGGAGGCAGAAGCCGAGTTCCGCGCTATTTTCGAAGCGGACGAAGCAGCTAGGGTAGAAAACGAAGACCCCGTCTCGCGTACTAACGTAGTCAGGTGGATGCGCGCGCACGGACGGCCGCGTTATTCGTATGTGGCCCGCGAGATGGGGCAGGAGGACGCGCAGGCGCTATTGAAGCGTTACGGCCCTTCGTTTTTCTCAAAAGAAGGGCGCGGCCTCAACGACATAGCGCAGGAGCTCGACGGCATGGGCATCCGCGTCGGTGGAGAGGCGGGGCTTTTCAATCTGCTTATGTCGGAGGCGGTGCCGGAGTCGCCGCTTGACCTTGCACGCGAGGAGGGCCGCCGCGAGGTGATGGACGAGTACCGCACGAGATACAAGAAACACGTGGCTGGCCAGGAGCGCCGCGCTGCGCGCAACGCCGAAAGGATAAGGCGGATAGAGGCAAAGGCCGAGGAAAAAACGGGCAAGGCTAAAGCTCGTTACAAAGCCGCCGCGGAACGGCTCAAATCACAGATGAAGGAAAACCATGACAAGGCGGTCGCTCTGCGCAAGGAAATACGCGCGAGGTATCAGAAGCGAAAGACTGAGCTCGAAGAAAAGTACAAGGCTATGGGCGAACGACGCAGAGCTTCTTTCATCGAGCAGAAAAACAAAGACTGGACGCGCCGAGCTCTTAACCGTTATCTCAGCGGCTTCAGGACGCATATAGAGAAAAGCGTCAGCAGGAAAGGACTGCACGACGCCGCTAAGACCGCCGCACGCAATCAGGTCGCAGGGATGACTGTTCAGCAGCTTTACGACGTTACGGGCTGGGTGCGCGTCGAGAAAGATTCCAGAGCCGCGGCGGACCGTGCGCTTCGTAACTTCGATGAAAAGGCCTTCCGTGAGGCGCGGGAGAAGGAGCTCCATGCGCACGAGATGATTCGCGCGATGTACCGCGCACGCAGGCGCGCCGAGTATATACGCTCGCGGCTTGTGAAGTATTCGAACCGCAAGCAGAAGCAGACCTTCGGCATGATTCCCGAGTTTCTTTACCAGCTCGATATGCTGCTGACGCGGTTCGATTTCACGAAGCGGACGAAGAAAGAGGTCGCGGCGCTTACTCCGAAGGACATCGTCCGGGAGGCGAAGTCTCTTTCTGAATTTATAAAGGGGCAGACTGATGCCGGCGTACCGCTTATGATTCCCGACTGGATAGCTCAGAGCGAGTCTCAGATGAAGTACGAAGGGCTTTTCGTACATCAGCTTGAGAACGCTTTCAACGCCGTCCAGAACATCATGCAGACGGGGCGCGACGAGAAGAAGACTATCGCGCGCGCGAAGAATCTGGAACTTTCGGGAATTGAGGCGGCGGTGGTCGAGCGGGCGCAGGGGTATTTCGGCAAGGATAAGGTCGACGGCGACACTCATATCAAAGTCGCGCGCAAGGATCCGAACGTAGCCGCGGATGTGCTGCTTGATTTGAATACCATCGAGGCTATGTGCCGCGGGCTGGACGGCTTCCAGGACGACGGGCCGATGCAGGATTTCTTTTTCCGTCCCGTGCGCGAGGCTGTGAGTCGCGAATATGCGGAGCTGAATCGTATGTTCGGCGAGTTCCGAAGCCTCAAGCTGCGCGTTTACGGCAAGGACTTCAAGGCCGATATGACGCCGAAGGATATAGGCATTCACGAGTATAAGCGCGAGACCGACCGCGAGACGGGGAAGGTTTATCACGTTCCAACGAAGGAAAAGAGCTTTTTCACACAGGAGAATATCATCTGCGCGGCGCTCAATATGGGCAACGCGGACAACCTGGCGCGCCTCAAGGACGGCTGGGGCTGGACGGACGCGGATATAGAAAAGATAAAAGAGCAGATGTCGCAGAAAGACTGGGAATATGTGCAGGGCGTCTGGGACTTGCTCGATACGATGTGGCCGAAGATTAAGAAGGTTCACGAGCTTATGACCGGTATGACTATCGAGAAGGTCGAGGCTAAGCCGGTCGTCACTAAGTATGGTACCTTCAGAGGCGGGTATTATCCCATCGTCACGGACCTGCGCTATTCGGAGACGGCGGCGGCGCAGAATGAGCGCGAGGAGGTCTTTGCTTCCGCGCCTTTGAATTTTGCCTCGAAGCATACGAAAAGCGGACACAGAAAGGCTAGAGCGGAGAATGTGCTTGGGCGACCGCCGCTGCTTTCGTTTTCGGTGCTGGACAACCATGTCGCCAACGTAATCCACGACTATGAGATGGCTTCGGTGCTGCGCGACGCCGGGAAGATCCTGCGGCTGGATAAGGTGAAGAGCGTCATTACGGCGGTCTACGGCGACAGGGGGTACAGGAATTTCAGGAAGTGGCTGAACGACATAGCGGCGAATACGAAGAATAACGGCGTCGCTTCCGGCTCCGGGGACAGGATAGTCAACGGGATAAAGAGCAAGACGGCGATGTTCGCGCTGGGCGGCAACCTGGGCGGCGCTGTTTCGCAGCTTCTCGGGTATTTCCCGCTGGCGCACCGTATCGGCTTTGTTAATACGGCGCTCGCCATACTCGACGGGCTGAACCCGGGCAGCAGGACTTACGACTTCGTGCGCGAGAAGTCCGCTTTTATGCGCGAGCAGATGGACGACGGCAACTCTGAAGTCCGTAAGCTGCGGCAGAACTGGACGACTAACGACCACGGGATTTCCCGAGCGGCGGATATGTTCCTTTCAATATATCCGTTCTTCCAGAATATGTGCAATGTACCGGGATGGGCTCAGTGTTACAAGATAGGTCTGAAACGCTACCGCAGCGAGGCGAAGGCGGTCGCCTACGCGGATTCCGTGATACGGCAGACGCAGAGCGCTTCCACTATCGCGGACCTGACTTCCTTCGAGCGCTCGGGGACTATTGGGCAGCTGACGACGATGTTTTATTCGTGGTTCCGCGTCATGTATCAGATGCAGAACGAGGCCGTCATGCGCGTGAAGTATGAGCACGGGATAAACCGCGTTAAGGACTTGGCGAGCTACGCCTTTTATATCCTTATCGCGCAGAGCGTTGCGGAGGCGCTGCTTCGCGGGAACGGCCCGGAGCCGGAGGATGGCGAGGACCCCATGTGGAGCTGGGCGAAGTGGACGACGGCTAGGGTATTGCTTTCGCCGCTTTCTACGGTTCCCTTCGCGAGGGAGTTTGGAAGCGCGATAGACAATAATTTCAAATTCGGCGTACAGCTCACTCCGGCGCAGGGCGGTCTCGACGCTTTGGCACGGCTGCTTAAGATAGCGATGCGCCAAGGCGGTAACGCGCTTAGCGGCGAGGATATCGAATGGGGCGACGTGGCGGAAGGCGCGGCGACTGTCGCTGGCTACCGTTACGGCGTGCCGAACCGCAAGATGATCCAGGCGGCGAAGGCATTCTGGGCGTATTACGATGAGGAAGAGGCTATCCCGTGGGCCTATCTGATTTTAGGCGGCGGGTATAAGCCGAAGGACGAATAGGAACGAAGCACTCCGCATCCTGCGGGGCGCTGTTTATATACGAAAGGAGCTGGTATCGTGACCGTACCGAGCGACGTAAACAAGCATATTTACGCGGGGAACGGCGTGACGAGGGTGTGGCCGTATTCGTTTCTTTTGTACGACGCGGCCCACCTTCAGGTGTGGGTAAAGCGCGGGGAGGAGGAGTCCGTACAGCTTTCGGGCGGCTTTACGCTTAACGAGCTGGAGAAGACTGTGACTTATCCGCCGGAGGGGACGGGCGAGGCGCCTTTGTCTGCGGAGGACCAGATTATCATCATGCGCGTCGTGCCTGTTCTTCAGCTGCTGGATTTGCTGAATCAGGGGGAGTTCTTTGCCGAGGATATCGAGACGCAGTTCGACCTTATCGTGATGATGATCCAGCAGATTACGGAGACGCTGCGGCGCGCAGTCGTCGGCCCCGTCGACCAGACGGATTCCGGCGAAGCATATCAGACGCTGCTCGACGCAGTGGACGAGGCTAAGGCGGCACGCGACGAGGCCAAGCAGATAGCGGAGAATCTTTCCGAAGAGAACAAGGCGCAGATAGACGCCGCTCTTGCGGAGATGGAGAAGCTTATCGCAGACGCCGAAGAATATGCCGAAGAAGCCCGCAAACACGCTCAGGATTATATTCCGTTTTCTTTCGGGCGCTTTAGAATCCGCGGCAATCATCTCGTCGTCGACTATTACGGAGAATCCGGCAAGGACGACATAAAGATAAACACGGCGGGCCACATAATCGTCTACTCCGATGGTGAGGAGAAAATCGACGCCGGGCGCGTGCGAATCGCCTTTGTCGGAGACTATGAGGCCGACGCGCTTTATTCGTTCCTCGACTGCGTGAAATATTCCGGCTCGTGGTGGCTGCATAACGGCACTGAGCCGACCGTAGGCGTCGCGCCGGCAGACGGAAACGTGTGGATGCGCTTCGGCGCCAAAGGCGACGCCGCGACCGTTACCGTCGGAACCGTCACGACATTGGACGAAGGCGAGAGCGCGACCGTAACCAACTCCGGAGACGAATATGCAGCGGTGCTCAACTTCGGCATACCTAGGGGCGCGACCGGAGAACAGGGGCCTAAAGGCGACAAGGGCGATACCGGAGAGACCGGCCCGAAGGGCGATAAAGGCGACAAAGGGGACAAGGGAGATACGGGAGAGGCCGGCAAAGACTTTCAGATACTCGGCTACTACGCGAGCCTTGAGGCTTTGCAGGGCGCCGTAACGTCTCCCGGCATAGGCGACTCTTACGGTGTCGGAAGCGCAGCGCCCTACACCATTTATATATGGAGCGGCACGGAATGGGTAGACAACGGAAATCTACAGGGGCCGCAGGGGCCTAAGGGAGACAAAGGCGATAAAGGCGACACCGGGGCCGCCGGTCCGGCAGGGGCGGACGGAGCCGCCGCGGGATTCGGAACACCGACGGCGACGGCTTCGCAGCTTGCCTCGACTGCGGCTCCTACCGTTACTGTAACCGCTTCCGGAGACGATACTGCGAAAGTGTTTTCGTTCTCATTCGGCATACCGAAGGGCGAGAAGGGAGACACCGGAGCGACGGGGCCGCAGGGGGCTGCAGGAGCGAGCGTGACCGGCGCGAAACTTGTCGGGAACCATCTCGTCATAGTTACGAACGGATAGACGGATACGCGCAAGCGTGTCCAAACATCAAAAAAAGAAAACCTGCAAGGAGGAAAACGAAATGTCGGAAATAGACATAGGCGCGATATATCCGCTTCACAAGGGAACATGGAGCGAGACGGAAGCATACGACTTCCTGGATATGGTGATCAAGGACGGCTCAAGCTACCTCTGCATCGCGGAAGACGGCGCGCCGGCGGGAACCGCCGTGACGAACACGTCGTACTGGGGACAGATAGCGCAGAAGGGAGATACCGGAGCTCAGGGGCCTAAGGGAGACACCGGCGCGACCGGTCCGCAGGGTCCACAGGGACCTAAAGGTGCAACCGGAGCCACCGGCCCGCAGGGCCCCAGCGGCGTATATACTGGACCGCTGAAGCCTACGGCGAGTTATTGGCGGGGTGCCGCAATTAGCAGCAATAAACCTGCCACGCCATTAGGTGGCACGTGGGTAGTTATATTCATTGGCGGTGTCGACTCGCCAGCGGGTATGGCTAATCCAACTGGTGTAAATGGACTAGCAAACGTACTCGCTGGCGGAACTACAATATCGAGTGTGTCTACTTCTGCACAGGTTTCAGCAAATAACTGGTTCTGTTGGCGTATTCAGTAATCAGCGTAGATGAAGGAGTGTCAATAAATGCAGATAATCAAACGCACCATAGACAACAGCTACGTTATCGAAAAAAACGGTATGCCCTATCACGTCCCCAACGAAGGCGAGTTCGCCGAAGAGTGGGCCGAGATAAACGCATACGCCGAAGCACACCCCGACGAAGTGACGCTTGAAGAACCGTATGTCCCGACCGATGAAGAAATCGCGGAAGCCGAGCGCGCGGCGGCAGAGCGTGAAGCCAACGCCGTCCTCGCCTCCAAATCCCGAGCGAACATGGTACAGACCATGAGCTTCACATCTTCGGAGTTTGCGCTGCTCGCCAAAGCCGAGCTCTTCCCCGTCTGGACGGTCGGCGAGACATATCCGCAGGGCCGAAGGATACAGCACGACGGCATAGTCTACGAAGTCGTTGTATCAGCTGGCGTGACGGCGCAGGAATACCAGCCGCCGAGCGGAGAGGGGATGCTTGCCGTCTACCGTCCGCTCTCCGTCGACCCCGAAACAGGCACGGAATCGGACGGTACGCAGGACAATCCTTACGTTTATATCTACGGCATGGACGTGGAGAAAGACAGCTACTACAGCTACAACGACAGGCTTTACAAGGCTGAGGCGGATATGCCGGCCTGCGTCTGGACGCCGGACACCGAAGGGCTTTGGCAGTGGACGGAGATAACGGAGACGGCGTAAAATAACGGCAAGGAGGCGGCTGCTGTGGATATGGGCGTTCATAAGAGCTTGAAAGAGCGTATTGCGGAATATGCGGACGAATATGTTTGGGAAGAGTGGGACACTGGCGAGCCTTGCGGTGGCGAAGTGCTGTAGGAAATGCGCCCGGTCCGCTGCGCAGTCATATAGAAAAACAAAAGGCTCGGCACTGCGCCGGGCTTTTTCTCTTCTTTTCTATGTGTCTATGCGTCGTGCTCCTTTATCCACGCGAGCAGATCTTCGTACTGTGCTTCGCCCGCTGCAAGCTTCAGGAATATGTCGGAGAGCTCCTGCTGTGTGTATCGCAGCTCTATACCGTTGATGGCGAGGAACACGAGCGTCGCGTGCGCCGCTATGCGTTTGTTGCCGTCGATGAAGGCGTGGTTTTTGACCAGGCCGAATCCGAGGCGCGCCGCCTTATGTACGAGCGTCGGATAAAGCTCCTCGGAGCCGAAGGAAGCAAATGGCGCGGCGAGGGCTGACTCAAGAAGCCCATCGTCGCGCAGTCCGGCCTGTCCGCCGGTCTCGATTATAAGGTATTCGTGCAGGGCGAGTATCTGCCGCTTGCTCAGCGTCTTCACTTGGCGAGGACCTCGTAAGCTTCGCGGTTCTGCTCTATCAGGCGTTTGGAGATGCTCATAACGTCCTCGTCGGTGGCTTCCTGTATTTGCTCTGCCCGGCTGAACTCTATGACGATATAGCGCGGCACGTTGTTCTTTAGAATGACAGCCGCGCCTTTTTCATCGACCATCCTCGCGACCTTTGAGAAATTCTGATTCGCTTCGGTTATAGAAATAAGATTATCCGTGTTTACCATCATAGCCGTCACATCCTTTCAAGAAATATTATAGCTTAAATAGGAGAAATATAACCTATATAAAGGAGGCGTTTACAGTGAACGACTGGAAGCCTAACCAAAAAGTCGCGCAGTGGCGCAAACTCGCCGAATACTGGGGCCGTCAGACGGAATGTCCGGCGGCCCTTATTCTTGCCGTTATAGAGCAGGAATCCGGCGGAGACAAGGACGCCGTGCGCTATGAGCCGGAGTATGAGAAGAAATATAAAGCCAGATGCGAGGAGGTAGCGGCAGAAGCAGGCATAAGCGTTTCTCAGGCCGCTTCGAGCTACGGCCTTATGCAGCTTATGCTGCCGCTTGCCTGGGGATATATGAGCGAGGAACAGAGGCAGGGAAATGTAGTCGCCATAGTCTGTGATCCGGCGCAGAACGTCCGTTTCGGAGCGGCGCATCTCGGCGTGCTGCTTAAGAAAGAGCTGAACAGATATAACGACAACGTCAGCCGCGCGCTCGGACTGGAAAAAGAGATAGACGCCAGGATAATACGCGCTGTTGCCGGAAGGTACAACGGCGCCGGTAGTTCCTCGGATTACGCGAAAAACGTCTGTTCGCTGTGGCGGCGTTACGAAACATGGCTTAAAGAGGAGGTTTAACATGCAGGAAGCTATGGCTCACAGCACAAAGAATTTCAAGGTCACCGAGTTCGCCTGCAAGTGCGGCCGCTTCGAGTGTCTGCACTACGGGATAAAGCAGGAGCTTATAAACGCCGTGCAGAAACTGCGCGACCTTGCTGGTGTAGCGATATTCGTCAATTCGGGATACAGATGTCCGTGGTGGAACGAGAAAGTGGGCGGAGAGAAGAACAGCATGCACGTGAAGGGGCTCGCCGCGGATATATGGTGCGAGGAGCTTACGCCGGAGGAGCTGAAGAAATTTGCAGAGGAGATACCGGAGTTCGCGAACGGAGGCATAGGCATATACAACTGGGGCATCCACGTCGACGTGCGCGGACGCAGGGCCCGCTGGGACAGACGGACGAAGAGAAAATAAGACGATGAGCCAGCAGGAAATAAACGACTTCTTCGAGAGCTGCCGCCGCGTGTTTACTCTGTTGTTTCCTTTTCTGCTCGTCGGCATGGTGACGAGCTTGGTAGATTTTTTGCAGAAACACCTGGGGAGAGAACGCTTCAGGCTGACGAAGCTTATAGTCGGCGTTACGTCCGATATGTTCCTGGCCTTCGTCGTCACATGTCTGGGGCAGGAGTTGAAGATAGGCTCTTACGGAATTGCGGCGATGGTCGCAGTCGCTGTACATAAAGGCGGCGGCTGGATAGACAGAATCGTTGACCAGAGACTTGAGATAGGGAGGCGCGACTATGGAGAAAAAGACGAAGATTAGCAGGCTGTTCGGCTACCTCAACTCGCTGCCGTGGACGAAGCCGCTCGCGATACTCACGTGGGCGGCTATTATGCTCGTCTTCGTCCTATCGTGGGCGCTCGGACGCGACGTTCCGCCGAACGCTATGGAGCTCGGCATATACTTCGGCGGCGTGGTGTTCGCTGCCGCCGCGGGCAAGTCCGGCTACGAGGCCGTGAAGCGTCCGAGGGGGCCGCGCGATGAGCGTTAAGGACTTATTCAAAGAGCATGAGTGGCTGTGGATTGTAGCCGCACTTGCAATCTTTGTAGCTGGGGCTTTGTGCGCGGTGTGGACCAACGCGAGAAACGCCGGAGACATACGCGCGCCGGTAGAAGAGATTGCGGCTACGGAAGATGCGTCCCGGAAAATAAGCGAGACGATAACCGAAGCCCAGAAGCAAAGAGACAGACTGCCGGAGGTTGTGAAGGATGCGAAAGAAAAAGCTGCTCAGAGCGTCAGCGCTGATACTGACGACGATATTGCTCGCCGCTGGAACGGCCTGCTCAGACGATACCGCAGCAGTCGAACTCAGACCGACGGGGTACAGTCTGACTGAGCCGTCGTATGTCGTGCCGGTACGAGACGGGCGCGACACTGTTGAGCTTATCGAGACGCAGGCGGTGGAGCTGACGGCGCTGCGCGAGTATCTCGCCGCGCAGAACGCAAGCCTTGAGCAAATAACGAAGGAATTCAGCGTGCTGGAGGCCGCCGTAGCTGAGGAGCGCGCCGCGTGGACGGCAGAAGCTGAAAAGCTCTCGAAACAGAACCGGAGGCTTTCGTCTCCGTGGTCCGTCGGGTTCTTCGGCGGGTATGACCCGTTTAGGGATGAGGCCGTTTGCGGCGTTGGTGTTGTGTATTCGGTCATTAGGTTTTGAGGAAGCAGACGGTAGACGAGCGGTAGACGAAAAAGAAAAAGGACTTTCGGAAAACTCCGAAAGTCCTGTAATATCAATGGTGGGCGATATTGGGTTCGAACCAACGACTTCCACCGTGTGAAGGTGACACTCTACCGCTGAGTTAATCGCCCGCCGCAACAGTTAGATATTATATCGGCAAAGACGTGATTTTTCAATAGCTTCGGTAAAAATTCCTGTGCGGGGGCGTATATGGTGCCGAAAAAAGTTATGCGCCGCCGCCTGGACATAGCGTCAGCCTATGAGTATTAAGCCGGCCTGATAGACCGCGAACGTCACCAGCCACGCCACCGCGAGCTGAAAGAATGCGGCGAAGCCCATCCAGCTCCAGCTGTTCGACTCTTTGCGTATCGTGCTCAGCGTCGCCGCGCACGGTATGTAGAGCAGGCAGAACACCATCATGCAGTAGGCGTTCAGCCGCGTGAAGCCGATTGCCTGAAGCTCCTGGGCGAAAGCCGACATGCCGTCGGGGGAGCTGGCGTTGACGATGCCGAAGAGGACTGCGCAGCTCGACACGACGACTTCTTTCGCGGATATACCCGCGATCAGCGCGACGTCTATCTGCCAGAAGCCGAGGCCTATCGGCCTGAAGAACGGCGTGAGCAGCTTTCCTATAGAGGCCCCGAAGCTTTTGGACATGTCGGCGGAGTAGCCGTCAGGACCGAAGTTCAGCAGCGCCCATATGATAAGCGTAGCTACGAAAATCGTAGTCCCGGCCTTGCCGAGGTAATCCTTGACCTTTTCCCATACGTAAATCGCGACCGTTCTCGAGTCGGGCGTCTTATACTCAGGAAGTTCTATCAGCAGGTAGTTGACGTTGTTTTTCTTATCGATCAGGTGGATGACGGCGGAGACTGCGATAGCTACGGCTATTCCGATCAGATACATAGAGTAGGCGACTATCATCGCGTCTTCGGCGAAGAACATTTCAGAGAAAAGGATGTAGATTGTCAGGCGGGCGTTGCAGCTCATGAATGGAGTGACGAGCATGACCTTATATCGGTCGCGTTCGTTCTCGAGCGCGCGCGATGCCATTATTGCGGGCACTGTGCAGCCGAAGCCGAGCAGCATCGGTATGAAGGCCTTGCCAGAGAGTCCAAGCTTGCTCATCACGTCTTCCATTACGTAGGCGACGCGCGCCATATAGCCGCTGTCTTCGAGCAGAGCGAGACAGAGGAACATTATAAGGATGTTCGGAAGGAAGGTCACGATGCTGCCGACGCCTGCGATTATCCCGTCTATCACGAGCGACGAGACGACCTCGCCCGCGCCTGCCGCGCCGAGCAGCCCTCCGGCTGCGCCTGATATCCAGTCGATGCCGGACTCGAAGTATCCCTTTATCCAGTCGCCGACCGTAAAGGTCAGGAAGAAAATGACGGCCATGAGCCCGAGGAATATCGGGATGCTCCACACCCTGCTCGTCAGTATTCTGTCGGCGTTTTCCGTGAGCATGTCCTGGCGTTCCTTGTGGAGCATGACTTCCTTGATGATTTCGCTGATGAAGTCGTATTTCTGATTTATGATGTCGGACTCGTAATTTCCATCCAGAACGTCCGGCATATCAACTGGATACTTCGCGCTTATCTCCTTGTCGCCCTCAAGCAGCTTCAGCGCGTGCCAGCGGTAGTTGACCAGATTTGGATACCGTCTTTTCAGCTCGGGGATGATCTGGTCGATTTTGTCCTCGATGGCGTCTGAGTAGACCATGGCGAATTCCGAGTGGTGGTCGTGCTCGTGTTTTGAAGTATATTTGTGGATGTGTATCAGTCTGTCAGTAGTGTTGTGATCTTTGTGGTGTATAGCGGCGTGAAGAAGCACGTCGAGTCCGCGGCGTTTTCTCGCCGATACAGGTATTACGGGAATGCCGAGCATCTCCGGCAGCCTGTGGAGGTCGATCTCCATTCCGCGCTTTTCCACTATGTCCATCATATTCAGCGCCAGCACTACGGGACGCCCGAGCTCAAGCAGCTGGAGCGTCAGATAAAGGCTGCGCTCGAGCGCCGAAGCGTCTACGACGTTGATGACGACGTCCACCTCGCCGCTCATGATGAAGCTGCGGGATACGGTCTCCTCCATCGTGTACGAGGTAAGGCTGTACGTCCCTGGAAGGTCTACGAGCCGTATATCGACGTCGTGATCCTTGATAGCTCCCTCTACTTTTTCGACCGTGACCCCCGGCCAGTTCGCCACTTTGAGGTTGGCCCCGGTATAGGCGTTGAAAAGAGTCGTCTTGCCGCAGTTGGGGTTCCCTATGAACCCTATCGTCATTTGTTCGCTCATTGTTCCGGTCTCACTTCGATGTTTCTTGTAATATTACGCCCGAGCGCGAAGCGCGTCCCGCGCAGCTTTATGATAAGAATGCCGTCGCCCTTCCTGTTAAGGACGGAGACGGACGTTTCTCTTGTCATCCCGAGCGCTTCTAGCCTGCGTTCAAGCTGAAAGGGCAAGGACATACTCTCAACGACGTATGTCAGCCCGATTTGCGCGTCCTTCAAAAGCATATTTTCCCCCTCCTCAGAAAGTATGCAAAATTTTAGCAACAACTTTCATTTTACATTGCATAAAAACGGTAAGTCAATGATAACCGTTCGCCGCACGTCCGCAGCATACGGAGCGCGGCGTTAATTTTTCACTTGCCTAAAAGTTGTTTGCAATGTAGAATGCTTCTAGCCTGTCGGCTTGCGGGAATGGCGGAATTGGCAGACGCGCAAGACTTAGGATCTTGTGTCTATGACGTAGGGGTTCAAGTCCCCTTTCCCGCACCAATCATTCTGCTAAACTAATCCCAACTCCTTGAAACTCTAATAAAAATCAGGTGATAGCCTGATTTTTGTGCTATTATATCACCGCAACTCGTTGAAACTTGATGAATCTAAACGAAGTAAAAAAACGGCACGAGGTCGGCACCAAACCAAACAGAACCCATATTTAGCTATTTTGTGCCGGGCCTATGTGCCGAGAGGTGGCGATGAATAGTGGCTCTGACTGAAAAAACGCTTGCAAAAGAGATAAAAAAAGCGATGGAATCCGGCAGGCGGGGCACCATCATGGACGAAGGAGGACTGTTTCTTGAGGTGTTCCCGCAGACCGGGCATAAGTCATGGCGGATAAGGTACTCTCTTCACGGAAAAGAGAAAAAGAAGAAAATCGGGGAATATCCGTTAATGTCGCTCAAAGAAGCGCGTGCGATACGTGACGAAGCTCGCGCGAAAATTCTACGCGGAATAAACCCCGAGACGCCGGACATAGAGAAAGTAAAGCTCAAAGATGTCTATGCCGAGTGGATAGAAAAGCGTTTATGCAAAGAATGCACGCCAACGCACGTTTATAAAACCGGGCTGCGTATGAAGCGCGTGCTTGCTGAATACGGCGAGTATCCGATCGGAGCGGTTACGAGCAGCGAGCTTGTCCGTGTGCTGCATGAAATCCAAGACGAAGGACACGTAGAAACGGCTCACATGGTGCGTCAGCTCTGCGGGCAGATGTTCCGTTACGCAATAGCGGCCGGATATACAAAATATGACCCGACATATGCGCTTCGCGGCGCGCTCACTAGAGTTGTGTCGAAGAATCTGGCGCGCATTACGGAGCCGGAGGAAGTCGGCCGGTTCCTACGAGATATACGGGATAGAGTTAATTCGCCCACAATGAAAATCATGCTGCAAATGCACGCCTATACCTTTGTCCGTCCCGGAGAAATTCGGCGCGCCGAATGGAGTGAGTTTGACTTAAAACATAAAGAGTGGCGAATCCCTGCGGAAAAAATGAAAATGCGCCGCCCTCATATCGTCCCGCTCGCTAGCCAGGTAATAGCCCTGCTTGATGACTTGCGCGTGATGACCGGGCACGGGCGCTATCTCTTTCATGGTTTATGCTCATGGGACGGCTCGCGGTGTATTTCAGAAGGAGCAGAGAATAAAATCCTGCGGGAACATGGGTACGGGCATGATGTCATGGTAGCTCATGGCTTCCGCGGCATGGCCTCGACGTTACTTAACAGCTCGATGCTGTTCCGCCCAGATGTGATAGAGGTGCAGTTGTCGCACATTGACCACAACACGGTGCGGCTGACTTACAACGACGCCGATTACATGGAACAGCGGCGCGTCATGATGCAGTGGTACGCCGACTATCTCGACTCGCTTAGAGACGGGACGCCTATACCGCCGAAGCCATAGCTCGGCAAGTTACAGGCAAGTAAAAAATATCTGGACTATCACAGGACTTTAACAATGCCGCGCCGGAATTTGCTCCAGCGCGGCAAGTTAAAATCTGAATCCGGTCAACTAAATTCGGAAAATCCGAATTTTGTGGCGCAACTATCCGGGGTTACCGGATAGTTGAAGGCAGTGCCGCACATACTTACTGCGTGTATAATGATTATATATTTTGATAAGGATGTGATGTGCGTGCCGTTTATCGAGACGGATTTAGTCAAGTTCATAGTCCTTGTAATTCCCGGCATACTGGGGATGTGGGTATATAAGCCGTTTGTTTATCGAAGTGATGACCTTGAACACGAGAAACACGATATAACAATCGCGCTCATATTTGGGCTTTGCGGGTACACGGCGGCTTGGGCAATGTCTTACGTTTGGCAGCCCGCACAACAAACCGGGGTGAGCTTGATAATATCCTCTGTAACATCAGTCGTGATAGCGACAGTAGTCGGGATATTCAGCCGTGAACTTGGACAACTTGCAAACAAGCCTGCTGCGTGGCACAGCAAGCTGCACAACCTTCCGGTAGACCATCCGGGTGGTCGAGCCGTCAGCGCGTTCTTTACAGACTTCTTTGACAAGATGCCGGACAGGTCGGAATATCGTGTTATCGCCAAAGTCTACCGGGTCGGAGAACCAGAGAAAGCCGTAATCGGGCCGTTGCTTGTTAAGTCTGACAAGTACAGAGAAATCCTGATAGACTGCTACCCGCCGCTTGATAGCGATTTTCTGGAAAAGAACCGCGCCCAAATATCAATATGGGCGCGGGCGGTGAATACAGACAGCGGCACGGTTACGGAGTTGGCCGCTTTCTACGGTAAGAAGCTGGACGAACTCTTTGAAGGGAAATACGAACTAATTTGAGTTATCAGCTTCGCCGCTTTTCGCCTCCGTCTCGTTGTTCTTTGATGGTTCGGCAGTCGGCCTGTCCACGGGGACGCGAATTTTCGCGCTTACCGTCTGATGGTCATACGCCATCGTCGGGCTTTTCGGCTCTTTAGCTTTTTCGCTCATAACTTCACCTCCTCACCACACTGAACAGCCCGGACGTTCGCACCGCCCGGGCTGGTTTTGTTGTTACCTGTCTTTGTTTTCCTCCGCCGCTAGTTCTGGATACGTCTCCTTGAAAATCTCTTCCTCGATGTAGCGCAGCGCGCCCTCTCGCGTCTGGTACGGCCCGGCTGTATCCTTCGTGATGTGGTAGACGTAAAACCCCGCCGCGTGGTCTTTGCCGAACTGCTTCAGCGCCTGCTCTCCGTCAAGGTAGACGGTACGGTACTGCTCATATAGGGACATGGCTATGCCTTTTTTATTTCAACTTCGCCGCCGTTATTTTCAGCTGCTTCACGTATCTGCTCGGCCTTTTCACGCGATACGCCGCGCGCTATCGTGGACGGCGTGTTGTCTACGGCTTCCTTCGCCTCGCGCATGCCTAGTTTTATAACGCTTCGCATAGCTTTTATAAGGTTGATTCGTTCATTAAAATCAGTACTATGCTCGGTTAATATTACGTCGAAAAGCTCGTCATGCTGGGGTATTTTTTCTGGCGCTTTTGATGCCGAAGAAGAATTACTGTCTAGCAGTCGGGCTTTTGCTTTCGCAAACTCTTCCTCAGTAAGCGCCCCCGCATTCTTAAGCGCCGCGAGCTGCGCAAGCTGTCCGGCTAAATCCGACGAAGGCGCGGAAGGCTGCGGCTGCTGTACCGGCTCATCGTCTTCGTAGTCGTCCTCATCGTCGTTGCGATGGCGGCCTTCGTAAAAATCAAAGTTCCGGTCTACACCCTGAGAGTTTAGAATTAAATCTTGCAGCATTGTAAGCACATCGCCGTCAACGACAGCGACACATTCTTTATTGTCGCTGAACGTAATCATAACTTGGTGAGTCTTTTTGTTCTTGGCAGATAGAGCCGCCGCAATTCCGACACCGCCGAGCAACACAACCCCAGCGCCGCCTCGCAGAAGAGCAGAAGACGCGCTCTTTGTCGTGTCTGTGTCGATGATGCCGACCTTCCGCACAGTCTGACGGTTTAATGTAAAACGCTTCGCGCCGAAAAGTTTTTGCTCTTCAAGACGTAACTCCTTAGACATTATGCCGCGAATCACTAACTTTGCGCCTTTATAAGCGCCCGCAGTTACGACATTCTTGTCTGCCATTTTTTTATACTAGCCTTTCTTCTCGGTGCTCTCGGCTACATATCTGGTGGCTGTGGCAATGAGCGCATCGGCAAAATTGTATATGTCGTCAAGGGTTTCTATGGTATGGCGAACGCCTTCTTTGCTTTCCTCAAAAGTATCTATTGATTTTGAACGTTTCTGGATACGGATACGGCAGATTGTCCACTTCTGTCTATCATCAAGACAGACACTACAATGCCCTTTATAATCGTGTAGTATCAGCCGATTGACGGGGGCGGTTTTACAAAGGATAGCCTTGACTATATTGTAAGCATCTATTTCTTCTTGTGTCGTAACTATTTCGTCCTCACTTTCTGGCTGTTCTGGCTCTTGTGGAGTTTCTTCTTTTGCCTTTGAAGCATCTTTTTCTTCTTTTAGCGCGGAGGTTAGCCTATCGCTCACGCGCTCGCTGATGAACTGTCCAAATGCCCGTTTGGTTATATTTGTAAACTTTTCCATGAGTCCAGACGTAAGCCGCCCATCATAGACCTTACGGGACATGAACTTTACAAACTCATCATTCGGCTCATTAAGCATATCAAGTAAATACTTTTTGAGTTCGTTCGTATATTTCAGTTCTTCAGCGGCGGGAATAATGGAATCAATGTCAAAAGAGCTTTTGCAGAACTTTTTCAGCTCACGTATAACGGCGTCATTTACTTCGTTGATGTTAAATTTTAAGAAAGGTTTATTATCGAGCTTCTGCGCTTCATCAA
The DNA here is from genome assembly GCF_002159945.1 of Cloacibacillus sp. An23. NCBI lineage: Bacteria > Thermotogati > Synergistota > Synergistia > Synergistales > Synergistaceae > Cloacibacillus > Cloacibacillus sp. An23. Next base: position 181,496 of record NZ_NFJQ01000002.1, read on the forward strand.
GATCTGAATAAAATTCATAATCTACGCCATTGGTCAACACGCCGATACGAGCAGGAACAACCATGAAATAGCGCGCGAGCTGTGCTCTGTTGTCAGCCGTTAAATCTGTACCAGTCCACTTACATTCAATGAGCATAATCGGCGCGCCGTCTTTCATAATAGCGTAGTCGATTTTTTCGCCTTTCCTATCCACGATGTCCGCAACAAACTCAGGTACGACTTCGGAGGGATTAAATACGTCGTAGCCCAGCGCTTGAATAAAGGGCATGACGAGAGCGGTCTTTGCAGCCTCTTCGGTCTGGATGCTTCCTTGCATCTGTTTGTAGCGTTGTGCAATTACCTTTATTGAATCTATTAGCTCCATCTCGGCACCTCCTATAAAATTAAAAAGCCCTCGGCGGCTTGTTTTTTCTTATTATTGATACGACTTTACCTCTTACCCAAAACCACTCTTTTTGCGTTGCGTATTCTTTCTCTATCCGTATAGGTGCGTATGCAGGATTTGCTGAGCGTAGCTCGACTGAGCCGTCCGGGAACCACATTACCCACTTTATAAACCAGTTATCGTTCCAGACGACAAGAGCCATTTCTCCGCTTATTACTTCGTCAGCAGGATTTACGACTGCGATACACCCTTCATCAAGGCCTGCTCCTACCATGCTCTCGCCTTCTATGTGTATTCCGAAGGGCGGGTCTAGATCGTCGTAATGCTGTATGTCCGATGGGTCGATATACACAATATCGTTCGGCGTAGCTTCCACTCCGTACAGCCCGGCACCTGTCCCACAGCTTGCTATAAACTCCATGCTGGTTACGGGGACGGCGATGGTCTTGACTTTTCTAACGTTTGATTTTTCTTGAGGCTCTTTGTATTTCAGCCTCGGCCTCCACCCCATAGACTCCATAGCCTGCGTGATGATACGCATACGCCCGCCTGCTGGTTCTATCTCGCCTTTGGCATAGCGCTCAATATCCTCGCGCGGAATGTTGGTGCGATTTGCAATCTCGTCGAGGCGTGCTACGTCTTCTTCAATAAATTCGCGCAGCATGGCGGCGAATACTGGCGAGGCGTTGCGAGGGTGGTCTGTCACGCCCATCAAATAATCTGTGCTTACATCAAAGACCTTGGCAAGTCTTTGAGTTGTTTCAAAGCCAGGCTTTTTCAACCCTTTCTCGTATTTTGAAATCATTACCTGAGCAACCCCGACCAAATCGGCAAGTTGCTTTTGTGTCATGTTATTGGACTCTCGTAAGGCTTTTAATCTTTCTGCGACAGAAAACATATACAACACCACCCTGACATTATAGCCCAATAATAGCCTACGGTTTTAAGAGAATCAAATACCCTTTGATTATAAATATAGCCTTAGGGTTTGACACAAATAAAACCTAAGGCTATAATATGCCCAGTGAGTAAGGGGGTGATTGAATGGCATTTAGAGGGGAACTATTAAAGACGTGGAGAATGTCTCACGGCCTTACCCAAGCAGAAGCTGGTGCAAGAATCAATGTTAGTCAGAATTTTTGGCGGAACCTTGAGACAGGCATAAAACAGCCATCCGTAGACACATTGGTTCTAATTTCCCAAACCACGGGCATCTCAGTAGACGATCTTCTCGGAAACCCTACCCAGCCCCTGCCCACGCAGGAGCCGGAGCAGGGGGAACGGGAGGCGGTGTAGCCGCGCTCGCGCGTATGCCGGGGCTGCTGCAAGCAACGGCAGAGTTCCATGACGCGACGGACGAGGGCTCGGAAGTCGCTTCTCTCACAGCAGGGATAGTGACAGGGCAACTCGGCACAGCGGAGCGGGAAGCGATACGTAAGCTCGGCAAGCTCGCGGCAGAGGCGGCGGGATTTCTGAGCAGCCTCGGGACACCTGAGGCACAGGCGGCTATCTCGGTGGTACTAACCAGCCTCGGCGTTTGCTAGAGGCGGGAAAGAACCTTGAAAACAGAATAACGGAATCAAGTTGCTGATTAGTAGTTATTAGCAGTGATTAGGAGCGATTAGAAGAGATTAGCAAGGAGGTGAGTCCGTGCAGAAACCGATTTACGAGCTCAAAGAGAACCCGCTGTCTATCGCGATATACGGCGAGACGGAGGACGTGTGCGACCTTGTTGAGGCTATCAAGGCCGAAGGGATTCTCACGGATTTGATAATCAAGCCGGACGGCACAATCCTTTCAGGCCACCGCAGATACCGTGCGGCGCGACTGGCGGGGCTTATCACCGTTCCCGTGAAGGTAATGACGCCGCGCGACGCCGTGCAGGAAGAGCGCTGGATTATCTTCATGAACAGGCAAAGGAAGAAGACGCCGGGACAGCAACTCAAAGAGATTGAGCGACTGCGGACGCTGTTTGAGCGTGAAGGGCTTCAACGAATGTCAGAAGCCGCAAAAGAAGAGCGTGCATCACGAAAACTCAAGGCGACGGAAGGGAAAAACGAGGCTTTGTTGGAAACCAACAAACCCTCAAATAAAACCGAAACACCTGTCGCAGAACCCGAGTTCAATATCGAAGAAATTTACGAGGGCGCGATTGAGCGAACCGCTGAAAAAGAATCGCAAACGCAACATTCAGCGATTGAATCAACACCTTCTGAAGGTCAATCAACACCTTCGGCGGCGCAATCACAACCTTTAGGGCGTCAATCAACACCTAAGCCCGCGCCAATCAACATGCGTAAGAAAATCGCGCATGAGATGGGCGTTTCAGAGAACTACGTCCACCAGCTCCAGACCGTCGGCGAGGCCGTCAAAGCCGGAGTGCCTGAAGCCAAAGAAGCGCTCGACCGCGCTAACAGGGGCGAGATAACAGTAAACCGCGCCTACGAGATAACGAAGAAAGCCACAACGCCGGAGAAGCCGATACAGATTCCGTTCTCCGAAGGAGCGGCGGCGATACCGGGCACGGCCCTGCACGAGTTCTATAAACGTGCGAAGCCAGTCGGCGCATGGGTGGAAGAGCTCAAATCGCAGCTTCGGCACGATTCGCCGGACATGACGCTGAGCACGGCTTACAGCTTATCGGGGTTTGTAGCGGTCGAGCTTTTGAGATATCGGGAACTCAGCGCCGAGATAGAAGACTATATCGCAAGACACGGAGGCGAAGACATTGAGCAGGACGAAGACGAATACTAAGACAAAGCGCGAACGGTTCAGGGGCGACATCGAAGACGTAAAGGCTTACGCGAGAAAGACCGGCAGCATAGACCAGCCGACGCTGATTGAAATGCTCGACCCCGTGACGGATCTTACCGAGGCTGTTCAGATGTACAACAGCAAAGTCTGTAACGCTGCGGCGCGTCAGGCCGGACTCATAGCTCACAGGCAAGGCAATATCTTCGTTTACACGCTGGAAGAGCAGATGAACGACGCCGCAAAAATGTCAGCGGTCGGCTTCCGCTGTCAATGGTGGTTCGGGGCTATGCGGAAGATACGCAAGTACATTTTTGAGCTGACCGCGCAGCTTAGCCTGTTCGGCGAAGACGAAGAGTCTATGCGCGAAAAGCTCAACTTCATAAGGAAAATCAGAAACGAGCTTAGAGGTGCGTTAAAGGTTTTTTCCGTCGCGGAGCGCCGCCTGTCCGAGCGGATAAGGCGAGAAGAGCATATACGCGAGAGACGCGCCGGTTAGGTTAAAGGAGGAATCGCAATGAAGCGAGAAATAGACGTCAGTAAAATCCCGCGCCGCGGATACATCGGCAAGCGCGAGGTCGAGGCCATTTTCGGCTACACGTGGCAGACGCTCACCCGGCACATGGAGAAGGGGTTAATCACTCTTCCGGCTCCGATGTGCAGGCGCGTTCCTGAAGGCGTGTACGGGGCGACAGCTCCGCTCAAGTGGCCAGCAGAAGAGATATGGGCGGCGTACAGGGAAAGCCGTAAAGGAGTTGCCGCATGAGCACGCCCACATATCTGCTTATCACGACCGGCTGCTTGACTTTGATAGTAGCGGTCGGCTTGCTCGCGGCGCACGTAGAAAGCGCACGGCGCGAGCGCGAGATGATACGCCGGCCGCGAGAGTGGCGACACGGGAGGATAGAGCAATGACCTGGGAAGCCCTTGCGCTCATAGCGCTGATGTTTATCGGCATCGTCGGCGATTGCATCAAGGCGACGCCGGAGGATTGGGAGGAAGACGCAACATGGGAAGAATAACCCAAAAAATAGACCACTTGGATTTTGAAAAGATAAAATTCGCCACGCTGTCTGCAATACACAAACTGCAAAAAGACGACTGTTTTATAGTCGCGATTTTACGAAATGTTGATGAAGGTAAAGCACAAGTCGAAACTCACAGCGGCATAACGCCAAGCGCGGCCCGTTGGCTGTTCCTATCGCTCTTTGAAAACCCCGAAATGCGGCGGGCCGCATCCTTCGTCCTGTCCTCGTTTAAGAAGATGAGCGCCGAGGAAATACAGGAGCTTCTTGAAGCGCTAGATGCTTCAATGGCAGAGGAGGAAAACGCAGAATGAAATTCATCCTTTTCAAAGGCCGCCACTCTCACCCGGAGATAGACGGCCTTCCCGCAATATTCCCGGACGGCGTTGACGTGATGGACTTCGCGCGGCTGTTTGAGATTGCGACCGCCGCGGTCTCTAAGGTTGCGAAAGTCCACGGCGAGAGGCTGGATTTGTACTGCACCGGGCTGACCCCGGCGGTCTGCGCCGTAGTCAACGCCTGCATCTGGTGTGACGTAGAGCTTACCTGTTGGCACTACGATAAGGCAGCGGACGGTTACAAGCCGCAGAAGATAACGACGACTGCGGCGTTTTAGGAGTAAGGGGGAATCATACAATGCCCAAAAAGGAAAGTGGCCAGCCGCAAAAACGTAATGTAACTATTAGGTTTTCTGTCGATGAAATCACATGGTTACAAACAGAGGCCGCCAAAAACTATCGAACGATGGCGCAGTTTGTCAGATGGATAATCGCAAAACACAGAAAAGAACAAGGTGCTTAGAACATATGTCCAAATTTTTTATTGAATTCTTCGTCCGTGAGAAACTTTCCCTCTTCATGGTCGTAGTAAACGTATCCTAGTTGTTCTCTTGTATCAATGACGTAATTTGTGAGCACACTATAGACTAAGTTTGCAAGAGACCGCATCTCTATATTGGCTAAAAGTTGTAGTTGCTCGCGCAGTTCATCATCAATACGAATGGTTAGGTTCTTTTTGGGTTTTACAGTTTTTCTCGGCATCGTCATCACTCCTCTTGCGAATACATTAAGAGTATAGCACTTACAAGAAATTGCAATGCAAATACAGCTTTACGCAATGCAAATAAAAACATATAATATAAGCAAGTAAATGCAATGCAAAAAGGAGGCATGTTGAGCAATGACAATCCTTGAACGACTGCAAGACGCACCGAGACAACCGCGCCGGATGGCGACGAACCGCCGCCGCGAGGAATGCTACGAGGCCACGAAAGAGCTTCTCCCTCAAATCATCGAGGCAAAAGAGTACGGCTACACGTGGCACTCAATACGCAACATGGTGGAGCAGATACTTCGCGAGCGAGGCATCTGGCGCAAGCACTGGGACAACTGGGACATACAGGCCAACTATTACAGGCTGATGAAGGAGGCGAAACAGCAATGACCATCGCAGACAAGGCGCGCGAAATCCTTGAGTACGTCTGCTCCGCGGACGCACGCAATACTAACCCGCACGCGAAGGACATCGCGGACGTTATGACGGCAAAGCAGGCTATGGCGGTGTGTGCCATAGCCGAGGAAGGAGGTAACTGAAAATGGGCTTTGAAGGAGTAAAAGAGACGCCCACGGCGGTCACCGTGAGCGGTCAAAGAACGGGTGTTTTTGCGAGAGACACCACAGATATTTTAACACGGATTCTCACAGAGATGGAGTTCTTCGAGGGCTTCCGCGCGTGGTGCGGATACGGGAAAGAGCTCGAATGGAGGCTGACGGCATGACGGTCAAAGAGATGTACGCGCGTCTCGACGCGATAGAAAACGAGCTGGACGAGCTGAGCGAAAAACTTGACATGAACGCCTTTTGCCATAAGTGCAGATACGCGGAGGTTAGGAGCGGTACTAAAGAGATATGCGGCTTTGAGCTGCACTATGAATACCTCGATTGCCCTTCTGGCCTTTGGGTTGACGCAAAATGCCCTCGCTTTGAGGAGTACAGAGAGACAGAGGCTCGTTTCGACGAGCTTAAACGCGAATACTGCGAGATCGCAGACTCGCCGGTGAGCGCAGAGGTGACGAACTGATGACGCTGGACAAACTGAAATCGAAGATATTAGTCGCCGCGCGTGAAACGGACGGGGCGGCCTTCGACCTTCTCCGCTTCGGCACGACCGACGCGGAGGCCGATACGTACACAGTACCGGCCGAGTACGTCCGCAAGCTTAGCGAAAGCCGCATGAAACTCCACGAGGCGATAGATAAGCTCGACATAGAGCGCGACAAAGAGAAGCTGCGCCCTATCGTGAGCAGATATGAACAGCGCGTGCTCGATGAGCAGCTAGGGCTCCGCGAGCCGCGTCTAACCATACCGCTCGCAGACGATTATGAAATCGACTGGGATTTTGACATGACGGGGCGCCCTGTCTACAGGACGCACATCGGGAATTAAGGGAGGAATTGAAATGGCATTCAGGAAAGCGGAACGCAGACAGGCAAAATTACGGCTCGGGCTCATCGGGCCGTCGGGTTCGGGCAAGACATACGGTGCGCTTCTTATTGCGCAGGGGCTCGGAGGAAAGATCGCCCTTATAGACAGCGAAAACGGGAGCGGCGAGCTTTACGCCGATATGTGCGACTACGACGTGTGTCAGCTTGCGCCGGAATTTACGCCGCAGAAATACATAGCTGCTATCCACGAAGCGGAGCGCGCGGGTTACGACGTCATCATCATAGACAGCTTGTCGCACGCTTGGGCGGGCGCAGGCGGCGTGCTTGAAATGGTGGACAAGCGCAAGGGACGCGGCAACGACTTCGCCGCGTGGCGCGATGTGACGCCGCAGCACAACGCCCTCGTAGACGCAATGCTGCAAAGCCCGTGCCACATAATTGCTACGATGCGCTCTAAGACCGCTTACGACATGGAGAAGGACGAGCGCACCGGCAAAATCAAACCGGTCAAGATAGGGCTCGCGCCTGTGCAGCGTGAGGGCATGGACTATGAATTTACGGTCGTCCTTGAGATAGACCAGCAGAAGCACATGGCGGAGGCTACAAAAGACCGTACGTCGCTCTTCGACGGCGAAATTTTCAAAATCACGCCGGAGACTGGGGAAAAGCTCAGGGCATGGCTTGAGACCGGCCTACCGGCAGAAACTGTGCGCCCGAACAAAACACAGGCCGCGCCGAAGCCGCTCACCGAAGCCCAGCAGGCACAACGCACGCTTATCGGTATGTTGACCGACGACGCGGGGCTCGGGCTGCGCAAAGACGAGTGCGGCGCGTGGATAAAACAGACGCTCGGACGCGACATCAAGAGCATGAGCGAGCTCGAGCTCGGGGACATAGAGGTCTGCATACAGGCAGCGCAGGACGCTATAGGGCGTAAGGTTGCGTGATTGGACGGTGGCTATTTCCATTTTGGAAATAGCCACTGATGACTAGATAAGGAGGAATTAAAGATGAAAAGAGAATGGATACCTTTTCCCGAGGGAGAAATATATGACCCGGTGTTTGAAGCCGTAGCCAGGCGCGCCGGAGTATCAAGAGGCAAGGCGGTTCTCGTCTACATAATGTTGATAAACCATGTAATGAAGAACGGAAATTCCTGCGACGGACATTATGTCTATTTTGATACTGATACATGTGATGCAGCGTTTGATTTCGCCGAAGGTACGAGCGCGGCAGTCGTTAGAGCCCTTAAAGACAAGGACCTTATCGACATGGAAGATGGCAGCTGCTGTTTGACAAGGTGGGTAGACTATGCGTACCTTGAGGCGACCGCATTGGCGGAACAGGATACACGGACAAGGGCAAAAATAGAGCTGGAACAGGAAGAAAAAAGCGCGCCTGTTTGTCCAACAAGCCAAGAAAAGAATTAAAGTCCCTGAGGCCCTTCAATGAGATCGCGATATATAAAACCGGGATTTTTTACCAGTGAACAGCTTGCTGAGTGTAGCTTCGCCGCCCGCATTCTCTTTGAGGGGCTATGGTGCTATGCAGACCGAAGGGGGAGAATGGAAGATCGTCCTAAGAGATTAAAGGCGGCGATTTTCCCGTATGACAACGTAGATATTTCCTCGCTTCTCAATGAGCTTATAACCAATGAGCTGATTGTCCGTTATGAGGTCGATGGCAAGCATTACATTTGGATTCCCAATTTTCTGCTCCATCAACGCCCCCATCAGAATGAAACGGACAGCATTATTCCGCCTTGCGAGCTTGAGCTAGAAATGGTGCGGAATGGCGCTATTAAGCCGGAAGAGGGCGAGCCTAAAAATGCGGCAGGACGGCAGAACAACGCCGAACCATGTCAGTGCAAAGAGCCAAGCACTTGTCCCCAGGGCAATACAGACTTGTTACCAAGGTGCGAAGCCCTTGCCACCAAGGTCGAAAGCACTTGCGACCATGGCAACAAGCACTTCGCCCTTGAGAACTTGAGAACTGGAGAACTTGAAAATACAAATACACGTCCCCTGCCGGAGCCGGGGACTGGCGCTAGCGCGCCCAGCGCGTCGGCGAATGATTGCCCTCACGAGGCCATAATCGGGCTTTACCACGAGATTTTGCCCATGCTCCCGCGTGTCAAGGTCTGGAACGACTCTCGGCGCTCCATGCTGCGAACGCGATGGCGCGAGGACAAGGCGCGACAAAACCTCGCGTGGTGGCGGCAGTACTTCGAGACCGTCGCGGCGAGTGATTTTCTCTGCGGCCGATGTCCGCCGGGCAAGTCAAGGCGCCCATTCATGGCAGATTTGGAATGGCTGATTAGGCCTGGGAATATGCCGAATGTGCTTGAAGGGCGCTACAAGAATCGCGGTTCCACTCTGCCCTCGTCCACGCCCAAGCCGCAGGCAAGCCGGGGGGAAGAACCGATGACCTACGAGAACTGTGGCGAAGTGTGGGAATGGGCCCCGTGGCCCGAGGACGGAGAACCGGATAAGGCGGTGAGTTAGCAGGATGGAAAGGCCAGTATCGCCGTTAAACATCAAGCAGGCGGGGGCGAAGTTCAACAGGCCTGAAGCGGAAACGCTCGAGCAAATGTGCATTGCGTTGGGCGAAGAGGCTAAGTGGTGGGCGAGCCGGGGCGGCAAGCCGACGGACATAGCGAAACAGCTTATGACTAGCGTTCGGATGTGCGGGGAGCCTCCGTTCATCTCTGCGGCCGATGTTTCGCAGATGGCGGTCAACGCTTTCAAGGCGCTAGTAGCCGAACGCCGCAGTATGGGCGCGAAAAGCAATGACCCGGCGCTGACTGAGCCCAACGACATGAGGGCTGAGCTGAAAAACATGGAGGCCATGATCGACTACCGCACGGAGCAGTTTCACTTCGGCGTTCACGAGCTCGACGACGCGATGGGAGGCGGTGTGATGAAGGGCCAGATTATGTCAATCATAGGCAACCCGGGCTCAATGAAAACGTCGCTTCTGCTTTCCGGGATTGAAACATGGGTAGCAGAAAGCCCCACACCAGTCGCGTTTTTTTCGCTGGACATGGATAAGCCCGCTATATTCGAGCGCCTTATGCTTAGGGAAATGCGCTGTGGGCGGCACGTGCTCGTAGACAAGTACCGAGCCGGCGCCGAAGAGTACAAAGCGGCGAAAGAACGCATAGGCAGGCGTTTCTCTGGGCGCATGACGGTGCTGGGCAACACAGACGGCCCCCTCTGGACGATAGACACGCTCGCGAGGTACGTGCAGTTCAATGTTCCGGGGCTCCTGGCTATTGATTATCTGACTCTGCTCAAGAAGCTTGGACAAAGCGACTATGACACCGTGAACGAATCTATGCTCATGCTGAAAGACCTCGCGCGCCAATACCGGACTGCGATAGTTATACTTTCGCAGATGTCTATGTCCTCGCGACGCGAACAGGCTGCTGGAGGAATGGGCGGTTCGGCCCGCGGCGGCGGCATCGTTAACGAGCTGGCGGACGTAGAAATTGAGCTGTACCGCGATATGTCAAACGACCCAAATGACACCATGCCGAAAATAATTGCAACAATCACGAAGACGCGCAGCGGAATAGCAGGCTCAAGTTGGAAGCTTGATTATAACGGCCCGATGATGACCTTCCGAGGAACGGCGCAGCGTGTGTTTCGTAAGCGCAAGACCCAGGTATTCGAGGATGCGTAAGAGATGTCGGCGAAATCGATTTCGTCAACATCGTAAGCCTCAGGCGTTCGAAGATGCGTAGCAGTAAGCTTTTACGGACGACCCGAAAACAGGGCTCACCCTATACGCGCCATATACCCGTTTTTCGGCCTACCGTCCACGACAAGGTTAGCACTTTTGTAAAGACGATAAACGTTATGCCTAAAACAAGTTACGCACCTTGTCGTGCGAGATAGAGCCAAAAACGGGGAAATGGGGTGTTGTTGCTGACTGAGTTGCAAAAACTGACACTTGAATTGCCGCGGTACGACGACAGGCTCACGGTCGAGCGCAGCGAGATGTTCCCAAAGACGCCATTCGTGATTATGGGCGAGCTTCACGGCGTGAGGTACCCGGAGGGCTTTTACAAGACGGAGCAGGACACGCGAAACGGCTTGACCAAATTAGACGTTTATATGAACAGGAGGAGGCGGAGCGGAATGCCGGAAGAGATAAAAGCGTGTAAATGCGGCTGCGAGGATATATGCGTCGCGGACGGCGTCTCGGGCACTGCGGTATTTTGCCCGCACTGCGGGCGGTTTATCCGGCGTCTGACGCGAAAGCGCGCGGTAGAGGCGTGGAACGAAGGCAAGGCGAGGGTGAGCAGGGACGAATACCGCGGAAGGAGACGGAGAAGATGACCGAAACGACGCAAGAAACAATCAAAATCGCGCGGAGTTGGCTGGAAAACGAAGAGAAGTTCGGAGACCCAAACGCGCCGACGCCCGGCACGATGACAGCGCTGGCTGTGGTGGAGCTTGCGGAGAAGGTCAAAGGGCTGGAAGAAAAATACAGGTGGAGGAAATATCAAGACGAGCCACTGTCTACTGCGACGGGATATGTGCTGTTGTATTACAAAACATGCGAAGGTAATGAGATTTTTGTTATGGGCGATGCCAGAGAGGTAGAAGAGCAGTACGCCGGTGTGTGGGGGATAAGCGAAGATAGGCGAGTGTACAAACTGAGTATTTATTGGCATCCGCTGGACTTGCCGGAGGAGGCCGCGAAATGACGAACTTTGAACGCATCCGCATAATGACCACGGAGGAGATGGCAACTCTATTGGAATCAGAGGCTTGTCAGTGCTGCGCTTACTATAATCTCGCCCCTTGTAGTTTTAAGTCCTGCAAAGAGGGCATCAAGAAGTGGCTGGAACAAGAGGTGGAAAACTAATGACGAACCTCGAACACACAAAAGGGAAAAAGCACTTATTAGGTGAAACCCCATGCGAGACGTGCGCTTATAGGGGCACGTCTGACTGCGGAACGAAACTTTGCGAAGATGGAATCAATGAGTGGCTGGAAGGGAGGGTGCAGGACGATGAGCGAGTTGACTAAAGGGTTTGAAAAATACTTCCCGCTGCCGTGGGGCATATCGTTTTATGGGGACGGCGTTCACTACATCGACTCGAAAAACGGTAGCGGCTTCTGGATTATGGAGGACAGGGAGGGCGACGCTACAAAAAAGCAGGACACGGCAGAAGGGCGTGCCGCGATGGAATACATGGCGAAATGCGCGAACCTCATGCCGGAGGTCATAAAGGTATTGAAACAAGCACAAGACGGGATAAAAGAAGCGTGCAATTATCACTGTTACTACACTTGCCCTAGTTGCGATTGGTGTGAAGCGCAGTTGGCGGAAGAGCAAATAGGTGCCCTGCTCGCCAAGCTGGAAGGAGACGCGGAAACAAAATGATTGCATGTGCATATCTCATAGCGTGGGTAATCTCTGGCGCGTCCCTGCTAGCGCTTGCGATCTATAAGGACGCGAGTTGGGGCGTCTACTTTGCGATACTGCTGCTCATGCTTATAACGGGTTCAGTCAAAATCAACATAAAGTCTGGAGGCAAGGGAGATGCGAGAGATTAAATTCCGCGGCAAAGACGCAGAAAACGGCGAATGGGTATACGGAGACCTATGCACTCTGCGCGCGAAAGATGGTGAAGTCACTGTCAACCGCCTTTATAAGCATGAAGTATCTGGGCTACACGTTGTAATAAGCACTCCCGTTGACCCCACCACCGTAGGCCAGTACACGGGGCTGAAGGACAAGAACGGCGTAGAAGTCTACGAGGGCGACATACTGTCCCGCAACAATGCCCAGTTCCCAATGCGCGGCCCCGTTAAATACGAAAACGGCGGCTTTTACTTTCACGATGAAGAATCGGGATTTTGCCAATATCTGTTACCTGATATTGCAAAGCGGGGAGTGCTGAAAGAGTTAGAGGTCGTCGGCAACATACACGACGACGCGGGGCTGCTCAATAATTAGTAAATCGTTTATTCCACACAAACCATTTTGCGAACCGTAAAACGCGAAATACGAGTAGCAAAAAGTTCAGATAGAAAGGAGCTTATAATGCCAATTTTACGAGTCTTTCCCCGCCGAACGTCCTGCACACCGACGGACGACTACGCCGTTGTAGGCGACGTGCCGCTTTTCCTGCCGGACGACATAGACGAGGTTCACGTCAGCGTTACGTTTTCGTGGGATTTGCCCGAAGCAGAGCGTCTGGCGCGCGCCTACAGCCGGATTGCGCCGGTCAAGATAGGCGGCCCGGCGACGGGAATGCGCGGCGAGGATTTTACCCCCGGAATGTATCTCAAACGCGGATATGTAATCACATCGCGCGGATGCCCAAACCGTTGCTGGTTCTGCTCTGTTCCGACTCGTGAAGGGCCGCTGCGCGAGTTGACAGTTACCGAGGGGAATAATGTCTTAGACGATAACTTGCTCGCCTGCTCTGACGAACACGTCAAAGCGGTCTTTGCAATGCTTGAGCACCAACCGTCTGTGATGTTTACGGGCGGGCTTGAGGCTAAAAGGCTCAAGCCGTGGCATGTCGAGGCGTTTGAGCGCATCAAGGCGCAATCAGTGTTTTTCGCATACGACACGCCGGACGATCTTGACCCACTGCTCTATGCGCTTGAGCTTTGCCGCGCGTCTGCCTGGTATCACATACACAAAGTACGTTGCTATGTGCTCTGTGGCTATCCGGGAGACACAATCGACAAAGCGGATGCGCGTTGTATGACGGTACTGAAAAACGGAGCTACGCCTTTTGCAATGTTTTATCGCTCGCCGGATAAGCCAACACTCAAAACGCGGGATTGGACGCGATTCCAGACAACATGGACGCGCCCCGCGGCTATCAACGCCACAAGAAGGAGGCTGGGGATATGATTATCTGCCACTTTTGCGGAACCCCGCTCGACACCTGATGCGCCGATTACGTCGTTGTTGACGGCGCTGAAGTACCTTGCTGCGCGGAGTGCGCGGCGGAACACAAGGATAAGGGGGTTAATTAACAATGGTTGAATATAGAGTAACGCAGAAACAATTACGTGCGCTTGAGGACTTAGCGGATTTTATCAAACAGGCGGAAGCTTGTTTAGACGTTGAGACTGCATTTTTGAGATATATCGTTGATTGCATTTCAGAGCAGCCATTGGGAGGTGCGAGCAAATGAAAGAATACAGAGTGACGGAGAAACAGCTTGAATCACTAAAAAAACTATTTGAGGCGCTCAGCCTAAGAAACTGTGAACAGATATTGAACGAATTGCGTGGAGAGGGATTTATAGAGTATGACGATGTCGGCGAATTTCTGGACAGGCTATGTAACGACCTATTGGAAGAGAGTGCAGAGGAAATAGGGAACTACACCGAGGTAAAGCGCGAGTTGAAATACCTTATAGAGGACATCGAGGGGCAGGAAGTTGCGCACAAGAGACCAATGACGTTGCTCGAAGTGGTAGAAACATCATTCGTAAGGGTAGGAGGATGCCCCGGGGATGTTAGATTCAGCGATGCTTTTAGAAAAGCCGGATATAAACAGCCAAATGTTAGTTGTCCGCGGGACGCTGACGGAAATTGCTTGACCTGCTCCGACTGCTGGAAACGCCCCGCCGAGCCGCTGGAGGACGACCATGCCCGCTAAGCTCGAGTCGTGCCCGTTTTGCGGCAATGCCGAGCCGGAGGTCGTGATAACGCATAGCGAAGGTTGCGGTGACGTGAGATATAAAGTGTTCTGTTTTTCGTGCGGCGCGTCAGGAACAGTAACATTAAGCACCGAAGAAGCGGCTTATTCATGGAACAGGAGGGCGAACGATGAACGAGACAACTAGCACCACCCACGGCGGCACTGCCGCAGACGCGACGCACTACCAGACACTCGCACAGCAGCCCATAGAGATAATGCAGCGGCTGATGACAAAAGAGCAGTTCCTCGGCTTTTGCCACGGTAACGTAGTCAAATATGCGCTCAGATGTGGGCATAAAGACGACCCCGCGAAAGAGATGGAGAAGGTCAGGCAGTACGCGGATTGGTACGTCAGTGCCGCGCGTGGCGAGACGATAGACCCGATGAAGAAGGCGCAAGTTGAAACGATTGGGCCGGGCTGCTATCTGTATGCCGCCCCAAAAGCACATGGGACGGAGAAATCCGCAGAAGCACCCTCACCCGACCCCGAGCAGAAATCATGGATTGACTGCGTAAAAGAATTCAACAAAGCCTACGACGTTCCGACTCTTCCCGGCCCGGCGCTCAGGTATGTTGAATACCTCGACACTCTTGCTACGCAGGCAGAACTTATAAATGAAGAGATTAACGAACTGAACGTTGCTTTTGACGACTGGATGGGAGGGGGAGACGCTAAGGTAGCAATCCTCGACGCCATCTGCGACAGCATCTATGTCCTAATCGGCCTCGCCCTCAAAATGGGCTTCAACCTCGATGCCGCGTTCAGAGAAGTCCACCGCTCAAACATGAGTAAGCTGGGCGAGGACGGTAAGCCTATCAAGCGGGACGACGGAAAAGTGTTGAAAGGCCCGAACTTCACGCCGCCCAACCTTGAACCGTATATCTAACGAATAAGAAAAGGAGAAGATGCAGAGATGAAAACAGTAATTATCAGCGGTCCACACTTCGTGACGGAAGCACTCTTCGGCATAGGGTTAAGCTACGGGCTTACGTCGTGCATTGAAAACGTGAAAGACCTTGAGCGCGCCGAGTGCTACGACCGGCTTATGCAGATAGCCCGCGGACTCGCACACAAAACAGGCGGCGGACACAACAAGTTTCTTGAGACGATAACGCTCACGCTTGACGTGAAGGCTCCGCGCTACTGGTGGCAAGAGTTCGACACATACCGTGTCGGCGTGACGAAGCAGAGCGAAAGCACCATGCACACGATTATGGCGCGCGAGCTTGAACCCTCAGACTTCGAGCGTGGGGCACGAGCCGATATGCTTCGCGTGCTGAACTTGACGCGCAGTGTTTATGTCAACGAGGCGAACGAGAAAGAGAAGCAAAGGCTCTTTCTTGACCTTAAAAACGACCTTCCCGAAGGCTTTCTCCAGCGTCGTATAGTCTGTCTCAATGCGAAGACCCTGCAAAACATGTACACACAGCGCAAAAATCACCGTCTGCCGGAGTGGCACGGCTTTTTCGACGCCATCAAAGAGCAGATGCGTGGACGGGAGTACGGCGAGTTTGTGAGCTTCTGCGTGTTCGGAGGCGCGGACAAATGCGCCTAAGAATTACATACACCTATTGGGACGCAAACGGGCGCGAGTACTTCGTCCAGCGCGCGCCCGTCAGTGGATATGGCGTCTACTCCGCTATCGGACGGCGGACGCCTAAGCCGGAGGTGACGGAGACTTTCGACACGGCAGAAGAAGCACAGGCGCGGCTCGACCAGCTCGCGATGGAGCTAAAACTATGCGCTGCGTAGAGTGCCGGTACTTTCACCGTCTCGACCTGCACACGTCGCCCGCGCGCGTCGTATGTGCTAAAAGCGTTTTAGTCGGCAACGATGTAGACGTGCGGCGCGGTTGCGGGATTGGAAAACTTAAGTCAAGGGGTGCTGCGGTCTGGAAGCCGGGCGGCGGCACGTCGTGGAACAGAGCATAAGGAGGAATCATGATGTTAGAAATTACGCCGGAACTAATAGAAGTTGTAAATAGCACAACTCTTAGGTTGAGAAAGGCCATTCGCTTAGATAAAGAGCTTTTAACGAAGGAAGAATATGAAGAGTACGCCCCAATTTTAATAGAGCTTGTCGATGTGCTTGTACTTTGTTCGATGGCCAAATTTGTCCGCGGAGAAACAAAATGAGCAGAGATTTTAACAAAGTCATTTTGACGGGGCGGCTCGCGAGAGACCCGGACGTGCGGACTACGCAGGGAGGGCAAAAGAACGCGCGCATATCGCTGGCGTGCGGGCGCGAGCGGAAGGACAAGACAACTGGAGAGAAAAAAGCCGAGGCGGAGTTTCACCCCGTCATGGCGTGGGGGTTCGCGGCGGATCTGCTCGAAAAGTACTGCCGCAAGGGCAAGCTGATACTTGTAGAGGGACGACTGCACTCTTACGACTACACAGACAAAAACAACGTGCGTAAATGGGTAACAGAGGTTGTCGCGGACAATATCATTCTTATGCCGGACAGCAAAAACAACGGGCAGGCGGCTGGGGCTTCGGCCTCTTCCACGCCAGCACCAGCACCCGCGGCTCAGTATTACCCGGGCGGCTCTGATGCGACATCGCTGCGCGGTGAGATGGGCTTCGAGGATGAGTTCGATTCGTTCCCACTAGATTTTTCTGAAATACATGGAGGCGATAGCGATGTGTCTATCCCATTCTGATAAGGTAAACAAAGCACAATTTAGGCATAAGCAACAACGACATGGTTGTGCAAACGGCAAGGATGGATATATACGCTTATATCAAATATGGCTCAGCATGCGAAATCGGTGCGATAGTCCTAATAACAAATGTTACTCAAACTATGGCGGTCGTGGAATCAAAATGTGCGATGAGTGGAAAAGCTATTTGAATTTTAAGGCATGGTCGTTATCTCATGGCTATGCCAACAACTTAACTCTAGACCGTATTGATACAGACGGTGGTTATTGTCCTTCCAATTGTCGTTTTCTCCCGATGTCTGAGAACCAAAAACGACGAACGATGAATACGTACATTCTCTGTGAAGGAAAGGTCTACACTCTAGCTTCGCTAGCACGCCTCTTGGGAATAAAAGAAAAATATTTATATGTTCGAGTTCGCAGACGAGGCATAAAACGAATTTTAGAAGAGCTTAAACTTCAACATGGCAAAACGTTAGAGCTCACGACTCTACGAGAAGTTGAGCACAACGGCTGGGCCGTCGTGTAAGTAATGGGATGAAATGGGCACCATGTCCCGCCTACCCTGCATTAAAGGCTGCATTTACTTCCGAGGCATTGACGAGCGCCGCAAGGCAATCTGCGCCAGTCCGCATGTGCCGAAGCCACAGAACATAGACCCTGATGTCGGCTGCTGGTGGGGCGAGCGCGCCCCTGTTGAAAGGAGGACGGATGATGAGGATAAGGCGCAAGGCATTCTCTTTTGACAGAGACGGATATGTTCCAACGGAGCACGAAGAGCAGGCGCAGCTAATCCGCATGGTAAACGCGGCGTTCCCGCGCGATGTGGCGGCTCTGCTTTGGGCTATCCCAAACGGCGGCGGACGGCACATCAAAACGGCGGTAGACCTCAAGCGCGAGGGCGTCCGCGCGGGCGTGCCAGACTTGATGTTCGCCTACCCTCACAAGGGGTACGCCGGGCTTTTCATCGAGATGAAGCGCCGGAAGGGCGGGCGCATCAGTGAAGAGCAGAAACGATATATCGAGCTTCTACGAGCGCAGAGCTACGCCGTCGTCGTCTGCAAAGGCTGCGACGAAGCTTTCCGCGCGATAACGTCTTACTTGGGGAGGGATGCGGCATGACAAAAGAGATAAACAGGCTTGTGCTTACGGTTTTAATTGGGCTGACGTGTCCGTTGGTGCTGCCGATGATGGAGGATTTACGCAATGACTGATAACACCGCAGCCGTACTAATGCTTGCTGCACTTTTTGCGCTGTGTGGGTTCGTCTGCTGGCTTCACGCGCGATACCCGCGGTCGAGCGGCGAGCGTGAAAGCAGCGTCTACAAGTGGACGATAACGCAGGCCCAACCCGGGCGTATCGCGCCGAACGGCAACATCGAGTGTGCGCCAACGCGCAAGCCGAAGCCGGTTAAACCACCGCAGCCGAACCGCAGGAAGAAAAAGAAAGCGAGAAAATGACGCTCGTGATTTATTACATTGGCGTTGCTACGTGTATCGGTGGCGGCGCGTTGCTCGCAGCAATCAGCATATATACGGGCGTGGCTGTGGCAGTGTGGAGCATAGCCGAGCCTATCGGTACTATGGGTACTTTAAGCGGCTTCGGGTTACATTTAGAGCAATTCCCGAAGACGAGGCCCAAGATAAGCCCAAGATAAGGCCCAAGACATAAAAATCTCCCCGCCGCCGGGGCAAACGGCTAACGGGGAACTCCAGTAAAGGTGATATGCGCGTACAGATATTATACATCATGGAGGTACGCGCATACATGGGCAGGAAGAAAAAGCTTCTCATACTCCAAACGAAAGTCATTAAAATAATGGATATAATCTCGCTCATGCTCGACTGCCATCCGGTCGGCTATCTTGTCCTGTGCGGACGCGAAGAGTGGCCGAGCGATGAAGACATCGCGGAAATGCTGCGCCTCCGAAACGGTTCAAGCGAGCCCGTCCATGTGCAGGGCGGGCCGGAAATCCCGGAGGCGCAGCGCCGCGTCGAAGCGATAGAGGGCGCGCGGCGGTACATGTCGGCGCTCGACCGCTACGGCGGCACGCATGCACTCATCTCCGCGGTCAACGACTACCGCCGCCACGATCCGCAGCGGTGCGAGTTGCTGAAACGCATCGGTATGGCTGGGATGCCCGGAGCGAAAAGCCTTGAAGCCCTTGCTGGGGAGTATTGCATGGACATGAAAACGCTGTACGCGAACAGGCGCGAGGCGGTCAAGGACATCGCGATGATGGTCGTGTACGGCGGGGAAGATTTTGAGCTGGCTGGGTAAAGCGCATCTTGACACGTATAAAAACACGTATTATAATTATAAACAACAAGGGGAGCTGATTCAATGAAGAGTTGGTCTTCACGAGAAGTGATAAAGGTACTTAAAAAAGACGGATGGGTTCAGGTGAGGTCAGAAAGCACACACAAGCAATTCCGTCACCCAACGAAAAAGGGGACAGTTACGGTGCCTCACCCTAAAAAAGACCTACCGTATGGGACAGTAAAAAGTATCTTTACACAAGCGGGGATTAAATTTTAATCCCCTTTATCTCCCCAACATGGAAAGGAGAATGCACAAAATGGCAAAAGATAATTATATCTATCCTGCAATATTAGATTACGCGGATGACGGAATAACGATCACTTTCCCCGATTTGCCGGGGTGCGTATCGTGCGCGAAAAATGACGAGGAAGCCTATTTTATGGCGCGTGACGCGATGCGTGGCTGGCTGCTCGTCTCCGAGGAATACGGCGACGAGATAAAAGAGCCTACGCCGCTAAAGGACGTGGCTCTGGAAAGTAACCAGCGTGCTATGCTTGTCGATGTCAATCTTGCGTTTTACCGAGAGCCGCACCGCAATAGAGCCGTGAAGAAAACGTTAACAATCCCCGCGTGGCTGAATGAGCTTGCGGAGAAGGAGAACGTCAATTTTTCGTATGTTTTGCAAAACGCATTGAGACAACAGCTCAACGTATAAGAAGGGCCGCCCACGAAGGGGCGGCTTTTTTATTGTCTGCGTCTAGCTTTTATCATATCGTTAACGTCACCGATATGATAAGAAAAAAATATCGCTCCAGGTTTTTCTCCCTAAAATGCTCCAGAAAAACCTCCATAAAACGCTCCATAAAAACCTCCCTGAAAGTCTCCCTAAAAAATCTGGAAAAAGCCGATACACTAGTATCATCGAATTTCGACGATGAGACCTAAGAACACGGCGCGCCACGCCCCGCGGTCTGGCAGCAGAGGAAGAGATTGCTTCCCGCCATTCCGCGGGGTATCATTTTCGTGACCTCACGAAAATGGTAGAGGTTGACATAGCACACAGACGAACCCCGCACGCGGAGGCACGCGAAAGCGACCAAAGCGAGGCGGGGTAATTTTATGGGGGTGCTAAAGTGGATATTAAAAAGGTTAAACTGTCGGAGTTAAAACCCGACAAAAAGAACGCGCGTAAGCACGACAAGCGCAACATTGAAGAAATTAAGAGAAGCCTACAGAAGAATCCTCAGTACCGTCCCTTTGTTGTGCAGAAAAGCACTGGGCGCATCCTTGTTGGGAACGGTATGTATCAGGCGATGAAGGAACTCGGCATCACCGAAGGCTGGGTCGAGTATCGAGACCTTAACGATGAAGACGCGACTGTGCTCGCACTCTCAGACAACCGGACGGCGGAGTTAGCCGACTGGGACACGGCGGTGCTCAAAAATCTATTGGAAGAAATGGGGCCGGATATAGATGTCCCAGGCTGGGATACGAGTGAAATTGAAGGGTTATTTAGCTTACCATCTGATGGCGTACGAACTGAAATCATAGAGGATGAAGCACCTGAACCGCAATCTGACACAGTATCGCAGCTGGGTGATGTATGGCTTCTCGGGCAGCACCGACTTATGTGCGGAGACAGCACAAAAGAGGGTGATGTGGCGGTATTGATGGGCGGGGCTATGGCAGACATGGTTTTTACAGACCCGCCGTACAATGTTGATTACTCGTCGAAAAACACATACCTGAATGCGGTTGCCCCTGGCAATCGCATTCAAACACCGATAGAAAATGACAATTATGCTGATGACGGCGAAATTGCAGAAAAGATATGGGGACCAGCGTTTGCAAATATGAGGGCATATGCCGCGCCGCATTGCTCTATTTACTGCACTATGCCGCAAGGTGGCGCACACATGATGATGATGATGATGATGGCTTCCGCCCATTGGCAGGTAAAGCATGAGCTGATATGGCTAAAAAATAATCATGTGCTTGGACGTGCCGATTACTTGTATAAACACGAACCTATTTTATTTGGCTGGGCAGAAAAGCATTGTTTTTACGGCAAAGGCGAATTTACAAAAAGCGTTTGGGAAATACCGAAACCGCAAAAAAGCGACTTGCATCCTACAATGAAACCTGTCAGCTTAATTGTCAACGCTTTATTGAACTCTTCGCAAGTTGGTGAGTTTGTTCTTGACCTTTTCGGCGGCTCAGGTTCAACACTCATAGCCTGCGAGCAGACTGGACGTGTATGCTACATGATGGAGCTGTCCCCGCATTACGTCGATGTTATCATTCGTCGCTGGCAGGCACTGACTGGTGGCAAAGCGATACATGAGAAAACAGGTGAGATATTTCCGGGATAGACGTAGAAAGGCGGTGATTTTATGCCGCGAGGCAACCCTGAAAATTTAGTGTCTAACAGCGATAGAACCCCGGAAGAACGCCGCAAGAACGCGCAAAAAGCGGGGCGCGCGTCGGGCAGAAAACGCCGTAAAATTAAGGCCGCTAAAGAGTACATGAAGATGCTTATCGGACTGCCCCTTGATGCTTCGCAGCGGAACCTCGCGAAATATATGTCGGAGGCAGGAATCGACGAGCAAGACCAGAATCAACTCTCTCTCATGCTGATGAGTCTTATGAAGCAGGCACAGAAGGGGAACATCAAGAGCGCGGAGCTTGTGCTGCAGCTTGTCGGCGAAATGCCAGCTAGCAAGACGGAAATAACCGGCGCGGACGGGGCTCCGCTAATCCCCGAGCGACCGCCGCTCTACGACCTCTCTAAACTGTCGCATGAAGAACTTACGTCTCTTGCTCGTGACGCATTCAAGGAGGACAAAGGCGGCGAGGAAAATTGAGCCGCGCCGCACAGCCAAAGTTAGACCGGGAGACCTTGCGCCGCAGCATTGCGGCTAACTCCATGTCCGGCTTCGTCCGCTATACATATCCGTCATATCTCATGGGCTGGTGCCACGAAGAGATATGCTTGCGGCTGGATAGGTTTCTCGACGATGTGCGGGCGCGGCGCTCTCCGCGCCTCATTATCTGTATGCCGCCGCGCTCTGGAAAGTCAGAACTGGCCTCGCGCCGCTTCCCGGCCTATGCGTTCGGACGCGAGCCGAACATCAGCGTTATAGCGGCGTCCTACTCGGCGGACTTGGCGTCGCGTATAAACCGCGACGTGCAGCGCATAATGGACGATGCTCCATACTTAAGCATCTTCTCTGACACGCGACTCCCAGGGGCTAACGCGAGGACGGGGCGCAGCGGCTACGTCCGCAACAATGACATATTCGAGATAGTCGGCCACAACGGCAGTTATCGCAGCGCGGGCGTCGGCGGCGGCATTAACGGAATGGGCGCTGACATTATGATAATCGACGACCCTTTCAAATCGCGCGCCGAGGCGGACAGCCCGACGATACGGGAAAAGATATGGGACTGGTACACCTCGACGTTTTACACGCGCCTCGCGCCCGGCGGCGGCATACTCGTCATAGCCACGCGCTGGCACATGGACGACCTTACGGGACGGCTTATCGAGGCCGCGAAGACAGGCGAGGGCGACCAGTGGGAGATAGTGGACTATCCCGCCATAGCGACGTGCGACGAAGCGCACCGCAAGAAGGGCGAGGCTCTTCACCCAGAGCGCTACCCGCTCGATCAGCTTATGCGCATCAAGGCCGCCATAGGCACGCGCGACTGGGAGGCGCTGTATCAGCAGCACCCGACAGTCGAGGGCGGCGCGGTGTTCCGCACTGAGTGGCTGAGGCTGTATAACCCGGCGGATCTGCCGCAGAGCTTCGACGAAACGATTATCTCATGGGATATGACCTTCAAAGAGGGCGACGACAAGGACTTCGTTGTCGGGCAGGTCTGGGCGCGCAAGGACGCGCGCTATTTCCTTCTCGACCAGGTGCGGCGGCAGATGGATTTTGTCGCCACTATGGAGGCGTTTGTCGCGTTGTCGCAGAAATACCCGCGCGCGCTAAAGAAGCTCGTTGAGGACAAGGCCAACGGCCCGGCGGTGATAAGCGCGCTCAAGTCTCACGTGCCGGGAATCGTGCCTATAGAGCCGGACGGTTCAAAGACGGCGCGGGCTTACGCGGTCACGCCGCTTTTCGAGGCTGGGAACGTATATATCCCCAATCCGTCATGGTGCCAGTGGGCGCGCGAGTATATAGACGAGCTGACGCAGTTCCCGACGGCTGCGCACGACGACCAGGTTGACGCTACGACGCAGGCGCTGAGGCAGTTCACGGCGCGCCCGTCTATCCGCATTAACCCCTCGATACTACAGCCGCGCGGACTATACAGGAGGTAAGGCATGAGCCGAAAACAACGAAAACCAAAGGCGGCATACCGAACGCCGTCGATGAAGATAGCCGCGGAGGCTTTGTCGTCTCGCGGCGCGGGCGCGGGCGTTCTCACCCCCGGCGCAATCCGCGCCATGTTTCAGCCGTGCGAGACGCTGGGCTTCCGCGGTGCCGATAACGCCAGGATTGCGCAGGGCGCGGCGCTCGACTCCGCAGGCGTGTACAACCTTTTGCAACACACGCTCTGCAACGGGATGCTCGCCTACGCGTCGCAGTTTGTGGGCTACGGCGTGCTGTCCAATCTCACGCAGGACGGGCTTATCCGCTCCGGCGTCGAGATGCGTGCCGACGAAATGACGCGCAAGTGGATAGAGCTGACGTACAACGGCAAAGACCCGGCGGCGCAGAAAGAGCAGGAGCAGGAAATAGACGGCGGGCTTAACGGCTCGCCTTTTTTGTCGGGCGGCGTTGTCCCGGTAACGCCGGAGGCAGAGGGCGACAGCATTATCCAGACGCTCAACGGCGAGATGGAGGCGTTCGGGCTGAGGCGGCTGTTCCGCGAGGCCGCCGCGATGAGCGGCTACTTCGGCGGCTGTCTGGCTTACATTGACGTGGGCGACCTGACCGACGAAGACCTCAAAACCCCGCTGCGTCTTGACGCCGACACGTTCTCGCAGGGCTCGCTGCGCGGCTTCCGTCTCGTCGAGCCGTTCAACATCGCGCCTGGCTTCTACAACGCGAGCAACCCGGTCTCTGCGAGTTACTTCCGGCCTGAGACGTGGTACGTGCTTGGCACGGAGATACACGCCTCGCGCTTCCTGTATTTCACCGAGAACCGCCCGCCGACGCTGCTGCTCCCGTCGTACAACTTCTTCGGCATCCCACTGGCGCAGATTGTGCTCGACGCGGTCACGCACTTCACGAGCTGCCGCGAGGCAGAAGCGAGGCTGCTTACCAAGTTCAGCCTGACCGTCCTCAAGACGGATATGCAGGCGGTGCTTGCAGGCGGCGCGAGCGGAGAGATTGACAAGCGCATAAGGTACTTCGTCCAGATGTGCGATAACGACGGCGTGGCGCTCATAGACAAGGACATGGAAGACATGATAAAGCTCGAAACTCCGCTCTCGGGCGTTACAGACATCGTGCGGCAGGCGATGGAGATAGTCGCGGCGATGTTCGGAGAGCCGGTCGTCAAGCTCTGGGGCGTCACCCCCGGTGGGCTAAACGCCACAGGCGACGCGGATATGCAGAACCATTACGACCATATCAACAGCATACAGGAGAAGATATTCCGTGAGCCGCTGAAACACGCGCTGGACATCTTACAGCTCAACAAGTTCGGCGTTATCGACGACGCTCTGACCTTCACCTTCCCGCCGCTCGGGGACGACGACGACAAGGCTGTAGCGGACACGCAGCTCGTCAAGGCCAACACTGCGGCGACGCTCTTCGACCGCGGCATCGTGAGCGGCGAGGAAGTACGCAAGGCGCTCGCGGAAGACCCGAAGAGCCAGTTTACAAACATAGACCCGGGCGCGGAAGTGCCGGAGCCAGACCTCGCGCTCCCGATGGAGGGCGCGCAGGAGCCCGGGCGCTCAGACCTTGACGACCGCGACTTCGCCGGACAGGTCTACTAGAAGGAGCGGAGATGGCTGTTAAAAGGACGCTGAGGGCGGTACGTCCGGCTGCCGCGCTCGAGCGCGAGTACCGCGAGAAGCTGGACAAGCTTATAGACGACATGCAGCGCTCGGTCATCTGGTGGATGCGCGCTGCTTACCGCAGGCGCGAAAACCAGATAACGCAGGACGCGGGCCCGGCGCGCGACTTGTCGCAGGAGCTGCAGAGCGTCATGCGCGACTGGCTCAAAAAGTACAACGAGGCCGCTGAGACGCTCGCACAGTGGTTCGCGGATAAGAACTCGCAGCACGTGCGCAACTCCACGCGCGAGGCATTCAAGGCGGCGGGGATAGCCGAGCTGTTCACGGTCAAATTCCGCTACATGAGCCGCCACGAGCGCGACGTGCTGCAGTCTATCATCATTGAGAACGTCAATCTGATAAAGTCCATACCTCAGCACTATTTTACGGAGGTGCAGGGGCTTGTGCAGCGGTGCGTGCAGAACGGGCGAGACCTCGGCTATCTGACGGACGAGCTCGGCAAGCGCTACCAGATAACGCGCCGCCGCGCTGCAATGATAGCGCGCGACCAGACAAACAAGGCGACGGAGAACCTGTCCCGCGCGCGTATGCAGAGCCTCGGGATAACGAAAGGCATCTGGATACACACCAGCGCCGGGAAGACGTACCGGCATACGCACGTGGAGATGAACGGCAAGGAGTTCGACCTCTCCAAAGGCATGTACGACAGCGCGGTGGGGCGCGAGGTGTTCCCGGGGGAGCTGGTGAACTGCTTCCCAGGCAATTCAAAGTTGTATGGACTTCCGTTCGTAGAAAAGCTGTACAGGCGTTTTTACAGAGGCGAACTGACCGAGCTCGTTACGATAAACGGTGTAGTCCTTAGAGTAACACCGAATCATCCAATACTCACTCTTGAAGGGTGGAAGGCTGCCGGCCTCGTTGATTGCGGAGATTATATTTTCCAGATAGGCGCTAAGGACAGATACGTCAGAGAACTCAATCGTTATGGGGCTATACCCACATTCGAGAATTTTTTTGAGGCGTTTGTTGGACATGGTGCTTCTGCCTCGATATTTGGTTGTGCCGAGTGTGACTTCCACGGCGACGTGTCCGATGGCGAAATCGACGTTATAGATGTCAATAGCTTTTTGACGGACAAAACGAAAACCTCTTTGTTCAAGAAAGGACGCGAGTTCGGTTTCACCAGGTCCGAAGTGAGAGGCATTGCCGGTGTCCTCTCGGGAGGATGCGTAATGACATCGTTGGCTATGGGGCATTTCTCCGCGACGAGCTTCACGGGCAGCGTGAGTAAGCGCTTGTCTGTATTCCTCGGTAGTCTCACGATAGCGGAGCTTGTTTGCCTCTTTTCCATTTCTCGGGGTAATCCCAGCTCGCAGAATGCGACGACGAATGACATTGCGGGAACACCCAAAATGGCGGGCAATTTCCAGCTCGCTTACGCCGGACTTGTACATGGATATGACCTCATCTTCGGGGACAAGTGTTCTATCATCGGTTCGTCGGTTTCGTGGAATGGTGAATCCACGCTTCCTAACATGAATGGAGAGGTTGTCGGGGCAGACCCCCAGCTCTTCAGCAACCGTTTTAAGCATCTTACCTTCGGAGAGACGTTTTACCGCGTCGTTGATAAGCGCGTCAGTGAATTTTCTGGGCATGTTTATAACCTCCAGACTTCGCTAGGTTGGTATATCGCAGACCATACCGTTGCGCATAATTGCCGTTGTACTTATAAACCTATTATATCATAGTGATTAGCTAGTAAGGCAACGCACGGAAACACACAAAGGAGTGATTGCATGATACGGGACAGACCCCGCAGCGACCGCATTGCGTTCGACGCCGCGGCTAGCCGCCGTCATAAGGACGACAACGGCTATCTGCACGTGGACGCGTCGAACATCACCAAGGAGCAGGTCGCGCCGTACTACGGCAATGAAATCCCCGACTGGCAGGGGCTGGGGCTCGAGCCTGGACGGCTCTACTACATGTACCGCCCCGCGGACGAGCTGGCGAAGGCTGCGGACAGCTTTAACGGGATGCCGCTGCTTTTCGAGCATCATCAGACTAACGCCGCGTGCCCCGCTAAGGAGTATGTCATAGGCAGTCTCGGCACCGACGCGGAGTTCCGCTCGCCTTACGTCGTCAACTCACTGATTATCACGGACGGCGAGGCGATAGACGCGATAGAGCGTGGGGACTACAAGGAGCTTTCCGCCGCTTATAAGTACACGCCCGTCATGCAGGGCGGCATCTTCGGCGGCGAGCATTACGACGGACGCATGACGGACATCAGGGCCAATCACGTCGCGCTAGTCAAAGAGGGGCGCGCGGGGCCGGACGTTGCCGTCGCGGACGCGAAACCTAAATCACTGGGGGCGCTGGCCCCTCAAAGGAGGACGCAAAAAGAGATGAAAAAAACGACCAAGAAGGGCGTGCTTGCCTTCGACGCAGTGCCCGCGATAGAGGGCATGGAAGTCAATCTCGCCGCAATGATGAAGGCCGTGCAGGTTGTGGAAGCGCAGCGCGAGGGGCTTGACCCGCGCACAATCAACCTCGACATAGACGCGGGGGCAAGCATAGACGAGATCGTCGCCAAGTTCTTCCCCGAAGCGGACGAGGACGCGAAGGCCGGGATAGCGGCGATGCTCGAAGAGCTTAAATCCGCGCCCGCCACGGACACGGACGTTATTACCCCGGCAAAGGACGACGAGAAGGGCAGCCGCGAGTTCGCGGAGGGCGTCAAATACGGTGAAGAGCTTGAACGCGACCCGGAAGAGCGCCGGAAACTTGACCGCGAACACGAATCCGAAGGGATGCGCCGCGCTATGGACGAATGCGGCGTGGACGCGGACGACCCCGGAAGCTCCAAGGCCTTCGCTGAGGGCGTTAAGTACGGCGAGAACCTTATGCGCAACCGTGCGGAGCGTGAAAAGCTTGACCGCGAGCACGAGTCGGAAGGAATGAAGCGCGAACTGGAACACCAGCGCGAGGCGATGGACGCGGCTATCAAGAAAGCTAAAGAACAGGTCGCCGCGGACACGAAAGCCCACATCAAGGCGCTTTACGCGGCCGCCAACGACTGCCGCCCAGTGCTCGGGATACTCGCCGACCCGATGGCGTTCGACAGCGCTGACGACATATACCGCAAGGCCCTGACGGCGGCAGGCGTAGATGTGCGCAACGTCCACCCGTCCGCGTTCCCGCAGATGCTTAAACTCGTGCGCGGCAACAAGAATAGGGCGGCGGGAGCCCCGCAGATGGCTAACGACTCCGCGGGCGGCGACTTCCTCAAAGGCGCGTTTGACGGGCTCGCGCGAATCCAGAAGTAAGGAGGCTGTGAACTATGGCACTACAGAAATCGGTAAATCTTTATCAGGCTGCGGCGGTGCAGGGGGATAGGGCTTCGCAGAACCCGTTCGTCTACACTCCGCAGAACTACACCGCAGGGGCGGACATCACTGTCGGCTCGTTCGTCTGGGAGTCCGCCGAGGCTACAGACCCGAAGCAGGTACTCAACACCGGTACGGGCGCTCCGCTCGGTTTCGTCGAGCGCATTCTGGCGGTCTATAACTACGACCTGACCTCGGAAGGCACGCTGATAATCCCCAAAGGCCAGAACGTGACCGCCGTCGCGCT
This sequence comes from Cloacibacillus sp. An23, assembly GCF_002159945.1. NCBI lineage: Bacteria > Thermotogati > Synergistota > Synergistia > Synergistales > Synergistaceae > Cloacibacillus > Cloacibacillus sp. An23. The sequence continues at coordinate 210,325 of NZ_NFJQ01000002.1, forward strand.
TCGTGGCGACTTCTATATTCCGGCAAATACGACAGTAACCGTCGGCATGGCGGTCTTCGCAAACACGACTACCGGCGCGGCCACTTTCGCGGAAGCGGGCAGCTCGCAGAGCGGCGCGGTCGAAACGTCGTGGCGCGCTATGACTGCAGGCAATGAGGGCGACATGATAATCATTTCCAACGAGGCCCCGGTTGTAGCTTCTTCCGGCGGCAGTTCGCCAGACCTCAGCTCTTACGCCAAGGCCGACCTCTCCAACGTGACTGGACAGCTCCCGATAGCCAACGGCGGCACCGGCGTGACCGCGGTAGGTACGGCGGGGCAGGTGCTTACCGTCAACAGCGGCGCGGACGGCACGGAGTGGACGACCCCGACCGGAGCATAACGAGAGACAAGGAGTGATAACGATATGATTAACGTTTCCTTTGAGGCCGCCCGCGAGGGCGGTTTTATTTTCCCGCAGGCGCGCGCGTGGATGAACATCAAAGACCACGCCTATATGGAGCAGCTCGCACAGGACGCGGCGCTCATCACCACGCCGAACACCGCCGTCCCTGCTGAAATCCTCGCCTATATTGACCCGATGGTCGTCGAGATTCTGACCGCCCCGAGGAACGCGAAGAAGATATTCCCCGAAGTCAAGAAAGGCGACTGGACGACCCCGTACTTCAAGTTCCGCGTGCAGGAGTACACGGGCGTGACGACGCCGTACAGCGACTATGCCGACGGCGGCGTTGCCGGAGTCAACGAGAACTGGCCGTCCCGCGAGCAGTATATATTCCAGACGACCATCAAGTACGGCGACCTCGAGTCCGACATGGCCTCCGTCGCGAAGATGAATCTCGCTTCGGAGAAACAGAAGGCGGCGGCGCGTATTATCGAGATAGACTCTAACCGTTTCTATCTCTTCGGCGTGCAGGGACGCGAAATATACGGACTGCTCAACGACCCGAACCTCAACGCCTCGATAACGGCGGGCACAGCCGCAACCGGCGGCGGCACGGAGTGGGCGGACAAGACCGCCGACGAGATATATAACGACGTGCTCGCGCTCGCGGCCTCGCTGCGTCAGAACTCGCAGGGCAACATCACCGAGGACACGCCGCTCGTGCTCGTACTCTCGCCGCAGAGCAATTCCCAGCTCGGCAAGATTAACCAGTTCGGGCTCTCCGTCCGCCAGATGCTCAAGAACGAGTACGGGGACAGGCTCGACTTCGTAGAGCTGCCGGAACTCTACAACGCGACGAGCGGCAACACGATAATGCTCATCGCGAAGGAAATCCTCGGTATACCGACGGCGCAGCTCGCTTTCGGCGAGAAGTACCGCGCGCTCCCGGTCGTCCGCGAGCTGTCCAGCTACAAGCAGAAGGTCACGGCGACGACCTACGGCGCGATAGTCTATTACCCGTTCGCGATAGCGACGATGGAAGGGCTCTAATAGAGCCTTGATACAACAGGGGGTGCGCACACTATGGCAACGGTAAAACGAAAAACATCAGCGGCAAAAATAAACACGACATCCTCAATCACCTCCCCTCCTTCTGTTGAGGCGGCAGAGCCTAAAAACTCCGCCGCCTCTTTTATTTCCGCACCGTCGCGGAAATATCAGGGGCGCGTGACCGTGTTTTACAACTCGCCGCGCAGCATCATCTTCTCTGTGCTCGACTCTCACGGCGTCGAGCAGAAGCTGCTCATCAACGGCAACGCGACGAACCTGCGCGGGCTGCCGAAGGGCATACTGCCCGCGGCGGGGACTTTCGGGCGCACGCCGGACGTGGACGGAGGGCTATGGGAGGCCGTCGAGACGAAATACGCGAAGATGCCAGCTTTCCGCAACGGGCTGATTTTCGCGGTCTCGACCGAAGACGCGGCGAAGTCTGAGCTCAACGACAGGCGCGGGCTGCGCAACGGCTACGAGCCTATAGACCCGAAACGCGCGCGCACTGAGCCCAAGACCGACGACTAAGAAAGGAGGCGCGCCGCATGGCTGTTATCTCTTTCGACATCGCGGCGTTTCGCGCCGCCTATCCGCAGTTTGCGGACATATCGGACGAGCAGCTTCAAGGCTTCTGGGATGTAGCCTGCATTATCAGCGGGCTTAACCGCGACGGCTCCGTAATCAGCGACCTCGACGCGCGTCAGGTCATACTCTTCATGCTCGTCTGCCACCTCGCGACGCTCTATCAGCGCGGGGCGGTAGTCGGGCCGCTCACGAGCGCGACCGAGGGCAGCGTGTCCTCCGGCTTCGCCGCACCGCCGTACACGCTCCAAAACTGGTGGTACTTGCAGACCCCTTGCGGGGCTGCGTACTGGGAGGCCATGAGGCCGTACAGAGTGGGGGTGCGTTACTATGCCTACAAAGGTTGTTAAAGTCACGGGCGGCGAGAAGTATAAAGCGCTGCTCGCGAAGATAGCCGCGCAGAAGGTCGGCGTTAAAGTCGGGATATTGCAGGGCTCGACGACGACGGAGGGGCAGTCTATAGTCCAGTACGCCGCCGCCCATGAGTTCGGCATGACTATCCCAATCCCAGAGCATACGCAGCTCATGCCTTTCCGTGAGGATAAAAAAACGGGCAAGCTGAAAATGGTAAAGCGTAAAAAGGCGACTATCTTACTTGAAGGACACGTAAAAAAATCGTCATTTACAATGCCGACACGCCCGTTCTTGCGGCAAACGGTCGAACACCGCCAGGAGGAATGGTGCAAGGAGCTTGCGCAGATGTTAAAGGGAGAAATCACCAAGGGAACGGCAAAACCCGCGATGCACAAAATCGGCGAGGCAATGAAAGCCGACGTTAAGAGGGAAATTGAATCCGGCAACTTTAAGGCATTAAAGCCCGCAACTATCAAGGCCAAACTCAAGAGGGGCAAAACCTCCAACCCTGAACACCCGCTCATTGACACGGGCCAAATGATGGAAGCCGTCGATTACGAGGTAGTCGAAGGATGAGCGGCGGCCTCAACCTCCACAACATCGTGCGCGGCGCAATAACGGCGGTACACCCGGACGAGACGGTGACTCTCTACCAGTCTACAGGACAGGTCAACAGCTACGGAGTTGTAACTGCACAATACGCCGCACCGCAGACGGTCAAAGCACAGGTGCAGAGCGCTAACAACGCAGACCTTGAGCTTGTCGAGCGGACGAGCCAAAACACCGTCATTATGCGGTTCTATCTCTACGCGAGCGCGGCAATGCCGCCCGCTCCGATAGATCGCCCGTTCGCACGAAACGGCGACATGATAAAGCGCGCTGACGGTACATGGTGGCTCGTGACCGCATCGCCGGACGATTTCGCAGGCGTCGGCTGGGTGTGCGTCCTCGGTACATTGCAGGAGCTTCCGCCCGCCGGTATAGACGAGGGAGGCGGCGACGATGGCGACTTTCCCCCCGCCGCTTAACTTCAAGGCCGTAGACGAGCCGGACGTGTACCGCGCCGTCTATGACTTCATCGAGACCTTCGGGCTTCCGGCAATGGCGGACGCCTCCAAGACTGGGCGCATCTTCCGCGGCTGGTCGAACCGTATGAGCCTGCCGCACGACAACGAATACGCCGTCATGTCTATCATCAGCCATTTTAGGCGCGGCACGAACGTCGAGACCTTCGACGCTTCACAGGCCGCCATAGACGAGGACGGCGTACTCACTACCTCGGAGCTGATACTCTGCGACGTGCAGATAGATTTCTGCTCCGACCCGCACACAGGGCGCGACTTCGCGCGGCGGCGCGCGCAGTCTATCGAGACTGTAGCGCGTTCGTCTTTCGGCCCGCAGTTCTTCGCGCAATATGACATGGGATGCTTATACGCGACGGACGCGCAGGATTTGAGCTTCATCGGTGACGCAAAGCAGTACGTCAGCCGTTGGATGACCACCGTACGGCTCTCCTTCTGGACGGCGGTCTCGGCTGAATTGCCGTGGTTCGACGCCGTGAACCTCAAGCGGCTTGAAAACGTGGACGCACACCACAAGCCCTAACACACGCGAAACACACGAAAAAACGCACGGCGTGCGTTGCAAACACACGCCAAACGCACAAAAAGGAGTGATAAATATGCCTATACCGGCATCATGGATTGTGTCGATAAATCCGAGGCTGATACAGCCCGGAGGCACAGACCTAGAGTTTAACGGGCTAATACTGACAGAGAACACGCTCATGCCGCTTTCGTCGATGGTCATGGAGTTTACGACCGCCGACGCGGTAGGCTCGTACTTCGGCCTCGACAGCGCGGAGTACGCACAGGCGACGCAGTATTTCCTTGGTTATAACAACTCTTTCGCGAAGCCGAAGCGTCTCATGTTCGGCGCGCGAGTAAGCGAAGCCCGCGCTGCGTTTTTACGCGGCGGCAAGTTCACGGGCACGCTCGCCTCGTTGCAGGCGGTCACTGACGGAGCGATGAAAGTCACCATCAACGGCACAGTCTACACCGTGACGGGGCTTGATTTCAACGCAGACACGAGCTATTCAGACGTGGCGGAGACGATACAGACCGCGCTCGCGGGGGAACTACCCTCTACGACCGTCACCTATTCGAGCCTCACGGGCGCGTTCCAAATCAACAGCCCGACGACCGGCGCGGAGTCGACGATAGGCTACGCTTCGGCGGGCGACAGCGGCACGGACGTGTCCGCCTTGCTCTGCCTAACGGAAGCCACCGGCGCGGTGCTCTCCCAGGGCAGCGATGTGCTGTCAGAGACCGCAAACATGGCGGCTATCAAGCAGCAGACGCAGAACTGGGTAACGTTTACGACGCTCTACGAAGCGGAGGACGACGAGATACTTGCACTCGCAGAGTGGGCGTCCGGACAGGGCGTGGATTATCTCTATGTCCCGTGGAGCGTAGACCCGCAGCTCACGACGCAGGGCTCTACGTCGAGCATAGCAGACCAGATAGAGGCGGCGGAGTACGGCGCTACGGCGCTCGTCTACGCTAACGTGGACACGGCGGTATTCGTTCTCGGTACGGTCGCGTCCATCGATTGGAACCGGAACCAGGGCGTTATCACGACAGCATTCAAGCACGTTGACGGGCTCGCTGCGACTGTGACGGACGAGACCACCGCCAACCTGCTTGAAAATAAGAAGTGCAGCTATATCGGCACCTACGCCACTCGTAACGACGACTTCACGTTCTTCTATCCGGGGGCGATGTTCGGAGATTACAACTGGATTGACACGTATATCAATTCAATCTGGCTGAAGAACGTCATGCAGGTCGCGATTATGAACGGACTCAACAGCGCGGGGCGCGTCCCGTACAACGAGCGCGGCTATACGCTTATCCGCTCGTGGCTGCAAGACCCCATCAACCGAGCTATCAAGAACGGCTGCATAGACACGGGCGTAACGCTCTCCGAGTCGCAGAAAGCTCAGGTCATGAACGAGGCCGGCCTCGACATCAGCAACGAGTTGTGGATTAACGGCTACTACATACAGGTTGAGGACGCGGGCGCTCAGGTGCGCGTGACGCGCGACAGCCCGAACGTAAGCGTCTGGTACACGTATGCGGGCAGCGTCCAGCGCATTGTCGTAGCGAGCACTGCGCTTGTGTAGGAGGTGAAGCACAATGTCAGTATCCGCTTTTGGCAACGACATAACTTCCGCAAATATCGAGCTTGTTTTCTCGGCTGAAGAGATATGCCCGAACGGCATCACGGTGCAGCAGTTCTCTGCCGATCAGATGTACTCGTCGGAGGACGAGCAGTTCGCTGAGACTCGCATGGGCGTGGACGGCTACCTCGCCGCGGGGCAGACGCCGAACATCAAGACGCTGACCATATCGCTTGAAGCGTCCAGCCCGCTCTACGAAACGTTCAAGAATCTAGCGATGGCGCAGACGCGAAACCGCAGGCCGTACAACTGCACGATAGTCGCGCGCGTTCCGTCTATCGGACAGGTGTTCACGTGGAGCGAGGGCGTGCTGCATAACGCGACGTGGGTCCCGAACGCCGCGCGCGTGCTCGACCCGACGCAGTGGACATTCCACTTCCAGAACCTAGACGTGAGCACGATATAAAGCGGTAATCAGGGGGTACAACAATGAGACGAATAAAACGTATAGAGCTTATGGACGGTGACGCGCCGCTCACGTTTGAAATAACGCAGATGTCGGCGACGCAGCAGTACAACTGGGTGCTGCGTGCCGGGCTTCTGCTTGCCGCGAGTGCGGGCGAGGCCGGAATCACAGTAGACACAAAGACGGACTTCTCTATGGCGTGGGTTGGCAAAATGTTCCGCGAGCACGGGCTGGGGCTTTTCAAGGGGCTTGCGCCGGAGAAGGTTCAGCCGCTGCTCGACGAGCTTCTGTCCTGCTGCTCGCGCGTCGTGGACAACGCGAAATATCCATGCACGCGAGAATCCATAGACGGCTATGTCTCCAACTTCACGACCATCGTGCGGCTGCAAATGGAGGCGTTGTCGGTGTGCTTCGGCGGTTTTTTTACGCAGAAGAGCACGGACGGGAACGGCAAGCAATCCCCGCTCAAATCCTCAAAGGCGGAAACGACCCTCAAAATCCCGCGCCGCGCTTAGCGGACTACCCCAACGTCAGCGGGCTTATAGGGACGATAGTCTCTCATAAGCTCGCGACGCTCCACGAACTCCAGACCATATACAGCTATGATGACGCGCTTGATATGTATGAGGTGATTTGCGTCAACAACTACAACGAGCGCCAGATATTGAAAACGCAGAAGCCGCGGGGGAGGTGAGACCGTGACAATAGACGAACTTGTAATCTCGCTTGGGCTTGACCCCAGAGGCGTAAAAGACGGCATGAACAAGGCCGAAGGCATGATACAGTCCGGCTTGTCTAAAATCGGCAATCTCGTCAAAAACATTGCCGCGCCGATAGCAGGAGCGTTCGCCGCAAGCGAGCTGTTTAACAGCTACGTCAACGGCGCGACGGCGCTTGACCGTCTCTCGCAGAGCCTCGGCATGGACATAGAGCGCTTGCAGGAGTGGCAGGGCGCGGCGCGCACGGCAGGCGTCGAAGCGGAGGAGGTAGGCAACATCTTCCGCGACATGAACGACTATATCACGGACGCGACTCGCTTTGACTCCGGCCCGCTCAAAGAGATAGCGGCACAGCTTGGCATATCTCTGACCGACGTAAACGGAGCCGCGCGGAACTCGGAGGCCGTGCTGCTTGACCTTGCTGACGCTTTTCAGACGGTCGGCGCGCAGGAGGCTACCGGCTACGGTATGCAGCTATCCTTCGACCCCGGCATGATTGCTCTCTTACAGCAGGGACGCGACGCGCTCGAAGAGCTCTTCCGCGAACAGCGCGAGCTCGGCGTCTACACAAAGCGCGACGCGGAGATAGCGAAGACCTTTAACCGCGAGCTCGGGGACTTGTGGCAGAGCATGAAGGCCGGGAGCGCAGTCATTTTGCGCATGATAGTCCCGGCTATGACGAAGATGGTCGACTGGATAGACAAAGCCGTGAAGTTCATGCGGCAGCATGAAGATTCCGTAGAAATATTTTTCAAAATGTTCGCCGCAGCGATTACAGCGGTAGCGCTCCCGGCTCTTGCCCGCCTAGCAAAGGCGACGTTGACAAATCCGTTCACGCTGTTAATAGCGGGAGCCGTCGCGCTGGCGCTGGCGCTGGAAGACTTATTCGGCTGGATGAACGGGAAAGAAGCAGCCTTCGGCGATTTTTGGAGTAAGTTCGGCACGCCGGAGGAAGTCAAGGCGAGTGTAGAAAATTTTATCGCTACTCTCAAAAACATTCTTCCGACAGTGCTAAGCGTCGGAAAGGTCATCGCTACGCTCGTCGCAGGACTTTGGACATTACGCGGCGCATTCGGAGCAGTCAAACTCATTGGCGGCGTAATGTCACCTTTGATAAAAGTTTTTACTCTTGTCGGCAATGTCGGGGGCGCGGTGATAGCTGTTTTAAAGCTTCTCGGATTGCAGCTTGTCAAAGTCGCAGCCGTCATTATTTCGACGGTAATCCCCGCCGTCGTGAGCTTCACAGCCGCGTTGCTCGCCAACCCTATAACATGGGTAGTTGCCGCGATAATGGCTCTCATTGGCGCGTTGTATTTGCTTTACAAGAACTGGGATACGGTCAAGGAGGGCGCGCAAGCACTCTGGGACGGACTTGTCTCTATCTTCTCCGGCGCAGTTGACTGGTTTAAGGGGATATTCGACGGCATAGTTGACGCCATCGCAGGGCCGTTTATGACAGCTTTTGAGAAGGTTAAATCGGGATGGAACGCCGTCAAGGGGTTCTTCGGTTTTGACGAGGCGGCAGGCACGACCGGCGGCCTGAATCACATCGGCCCGCTCGGCGGCGGAGCCGGACAGGCTATATCTCCGGCGCGAGTGGCGGCGGGCGGCAACAGCTACACGAGCGACACGAGCGTCAATATCGGGAAAATCGAAGTGCAGACGCAGGCGACAGACGCGGAGGGCATAAGCCGCGACATCGGTAAAGGGCTGCAAAAGAATGTGGCGAAGTTCACCGTTAATCAGGTAAACGCGGGGGTGGTGCAGTAGTTAGCTTGACGTTGTAATCTTTGGTGTTAAAATATAGCTAACCAAGAGATGAGTATCACAGATACACCAAAACGCCCCGGGTGAGCACCGGGGCGTTCTTGTTGCTGGCTGATTGCTGCTAGCCTACTTGTCCAGCCATTTGCAAATGTAGTAACCGGCTACACTTGCCGCGACAGAGACCAAAAAAGAGATGAATATCACAAGATACACCCCCTTTCCGTTGCCGGATTGGGAGCAGCAACCCGCATAGTATAACTTTAAGGGAGGTGGTTTGCCAATGCCGGACAACACCCGCGAACAGTGGACGCTGATGCAGGAGGGACGGACGCTTATCACGTTCACCTCCATGCTCGAGACTCACGTCCAGAGCGACAGCGTTGTACCCGAAGAAGCGCTCGAACAGGGCTCATTCGCGGCCTACAACCGCACGCAGTATTCCGACGTGTTCCGCGTGCGGCTCGCCATCGAGGGCGACGCCTCGGAGCTCCAGCAGGCGCAGGAAACGCTCAAGAAGCTCAAGAGCGGCACGGACACGTTCTCGCTCGTCACGCCGGACTATGAGCACGAAAACCTCACGCTCGAATCCTACGACTACATGCGCAACCAGAGGCAAGGCAACGGGCTGCTCATCGTCGATATGCGTATCAAGGAGATACGCGAGGTGCAGACCGGCACGGCGACGCTCACGACGACACAGTGCAAAAACGCCTCGAACGCGAGCAAGCAGAAGACGGGGCGCACTCAGCCAAAGGAGCCAAGTGATAAGACAAAAGAGTCCGTAGACAACAGGACGATGGCGAGGGCTCTGGAGGACGCATTGACTGGAGGCGGTGCGTAATGCTTCAGATACCGCTCAAAAACCTTCCGTCGCAGGAGTTTCAGGTCGTCCTCGATAACCAGAACTGTACGATATTCGTCTACTGGCGCTTCGGGCTGATGTTCCTCGACCTTACCGTCGGGGATAACGTTGTATGCCGCGGCGCTATCTGCCGCAACGGCGCGAGCATCACGCAGTTCCCGTCGCTCTACTTCCGCGGCTCGCTGCACTTCTGGGACACGCAGGGTAACCAGAAATCGCCGCAGTGGGACGGGCTCGCAGACCGCTACGTACTGCTCTATCTCTCCGAGGGCGAGGAAGTACCGCTCGCCTTGCAGTACTAGGAGGCGCGGAGATGCCGCAGTCGTTCTCACTAAAAACCATTCGCACGACGATAACGCTCGGGCAAGGTACGTTCTCGTCGGGCGGCAACACAAAGATAATCGAAGGGCTTGCCACTGAGGTCGAAGTCTCAAAGCCCGGACTGCCGGAGAAAAACAGCGCGACGGTCAAGATTGCGAACATTAGGCTTGACGACATGGAGCAGATGACCTTCCTCGCGTTCCAGCCGCTTCAATCGCTCAAAAACACGATTACGATAGAGGCCGGGATTCAGGGACAGGAGCTGGACGTCGTTTTCAAAGGCGAGATAACAAGCGCCTTCGCGGACTTCTCCGGTGCGCCGGAGGTGTGGTTCAAAATCGAGGCTATATCCGGCGGCTACGCGGCGCAGATAGGCGCGAAGCCTATGAGCGTCAACGGCGAAGCTCTCGCTGCCGACCTTATCAAACAGTTCGCTACGGAGATAGGCTACAGCTTCCGCAATGAGGGCGTGACGGCGAGCGTCCGCAACGCCACGTTCAACGGCTCGCCCATCGAGAAAGCCAAAGCCGTTGCCGACGAGGTAGGCGCGGAGCTGCTTATAGACGACGACACGATGGTGCTCATGGAGTATGACAAACCGCGCGGCGACAACGTGCCGCTTTCGGTCGAGACGGGGCTCGTCGGCTATCCGAGCTTTACGTCGGACGGCATCGCATGCTCGTGTTTTTACGACCCGAACCTCAAGCAGGGCGGCGCAATAGAGCTGCAAAGCATCGTGCCGCGCGCGTCCGGGCGCTGGAAGATAACGAAGCTCACGCACAAGCTCTCGGCCTACGTGACGGGTGGCGGCTCGTGGAACACCGCCATCGAGGCGGCCTACATAGGAGGCGGGAATAATGCCAAGTAACGGCGCTGTCAAGGGCAACAAGCGGCTCACGTCCGGCTCGTCGGAGTTCAACGCGATGGAGTTCCTCATACGTAACACGATTCTCGGGCTCGTGAACACCGCCATCCCGGTAATCGTGACGGCGGTAGACGCGGGCGGCGCGGGCGCGGCGACGGGCTACGTCACGGTCAAACCGCTCGTCTGCCAGGTGGACGGCTTCGGCGAGACGTTAGACCCCGCCGAGCTGTTCCGAGTGCCTTACGCGCGCGTGCAGGGCGGCGTCGCGGCTCTGGTAATCGACCCAGTTGTCGGGGATGTCGGCCTCGCGGTCTTTGCGAAGTCCGACTGCTCCAACGTCGCGCAGATGCAGGACAAGCCGGTGCAGCCCGGGTCGTTCCGCAAGTTCTCGATGTCCGACGGCTTTTACATCGGCGGCTTCCTCAACCGCGCGCCGTCGGTCTACATCGAGGTCAAGCAAGACCAAAGCATAGTCATAACGGCATCGGGCGGCGTGACGGTCAACGCGCCTACGGTGACGGTGCCGAGCGGCGACGTGATAGCGTCGGGAAAATCGTTAGTCAACCACACCCATATGGGGGTGCATGGCGAGACGTCGCCGCCGCTATAAGGAGGCAGGCCATGAAAACATGAAAAAACGCTCTCTCTTACTCAACGACAAATGGGACATCTTTCTAAGCCCGTCCGGGGACATAGCTCTCACGGACGGGCTTTATTGTGACGCGCAAAACATCGCGAACGCGGTACGGCTCTTCACCAACGACGCATATCTCGCTAAGGACAAGGGAGTGCCGCACTTCGCGATTGACCTCGGGCTCATGCCCTCCGCGTCGGTCGTCCGCTCGCGCTTCCGCAAAGCGGCGAACGAAGTCGAGAATATCGCGGACTCCGAAGTGACGATAACAGACATAACGCCGGGGCGCGTGCTTGAGGGCTACATAGACGCGATAACGGACGAGGGCGAAGCCCTCCGCGTGGAGCTGTGACGGGGAGGTGAGCGAATGGCAATAACTTTCGACCCGCAGACGGGGCTGTCCGCAGAGGACAGCGAGACGATACGCGCCGCGATAGTCGCGGACTGGCAGGCGATATTTGACGACGAAGACGCGACGCTCAACACCGAGCCGGAGTCTCCGGCGGGGCAGATAATCGACTCTCTGACCGCCTTCGTCACGGCTAAGGATACCGAGCTGCTCAACATCGCAAATCAGTTCAATCCGCTTGTTGCGGACGGACGCTTTCAGGACGCGATTGCGAAGATATATTTCATCACGCGAAAGACCGCCGAACCGACGGTCGTCACGTGCCAGTGTACGGGCTTGCAGGGTACCGTTATCCCGCAGGGCGCGATAATCCAGAACACGGACGGATACAGGCTTTCCTCGGTCGGCGAGGCCACAATCCCGGACACCGGCGTCGCGAACGTCGAGTTTGCGCTCGAGGAGACAGGGCCTATCGACGTCGGCGCGAACACTTGCACGACGATAGTCACGGTCATACCCGGCTGGGACACCGTGAACAACGCCGTCGCAGGAGTACCTGGGCGCGACGAGGAAAGCCGCGCGGAGTTCGAGGCGCGGCGCTACGCGAGCGTGGCAAACAACGCGCACGGCTCGGTTGCGGCGGTCTACGGGACGCTGGCTAACATCAACGGCGTGCTCGACGTGGAAGTGCTCGAAAACAGGGGTGACTCGCCCACGACGCTGTGGAGCGTGGAAATACCGGGGCATTCCGTCGCCATCTGCATTTACGGCGGCGACAACGACGAGATAGCCGAAGCCATCTACATGAAGCTCGGAAACGGCTGCGGCACGACCGGGAACACCGAGGTTACGTACACCAACGAGACTGGCGGAGTCTACAACTATTACATTCTGCGCCCCACGCCCCAGCCGGTGCAGGTGCAGGTGACGATACGCGCGACGGAGCGCACGCCCGCAACGATAGTCAACGACCTCAAGGCAGCGATAGTCAACGACTTCTACGGCAACGACGAAAATAGCGGCAACACGCGCGTCGGGCTTGCGGAGGTCGTTTACTCGTCCCGCTTCTCGATAGCCGCCATCAAGACCGCCGGAGTCGTTGACCTAGTGGACATACAGATAGGGCTTAACAACGGCGCTCTGTCCAATTACATCACGATACCGGGCAACGTCGAGCCGGTGCTTACGGAGGACGACGTGACCGTCGTAATCGAGAACGATGATTGATTTTCACGAGCTCAACCTTGAGACGATACAGTCTCAGTACGGCGCGAGCCCGCACCTCCGCGGAATCATCGAGGCGGCGGCGAAGCGTATAGACCCTAACAGCGACATCAACACGTTTTACGAGAAGATTTTCAATCTCGACACGGCGGAAGGCATAGGACTCGACATCTGGGGGCAGATAGTCGCCGTTCCGCGCCGCATGTTGGTGCCGAGCGGCGAATACTTCGGCTTCGACGGCTCACAGCTCAACCCGTTCAACCAAGCGCCGTTTTACAACTCCGCGACCCTGGGCGAGTTCTACGAGCTAGCCGACGAGGCTTACAGAAAACTCATCTACTACAAGGCTATGGCGAACATCTCCGAGGACACAGCGGAGGCGCAGAACCGGCTGCTGTCGCTGCTCTTCGGCGACGTGGTAACGTCCATCGGCCTTGAGGGCATCGTCCCAAACGGGATTATGAAGATACGAGTTATCTTCTACTTCTACCTTTCGAGCTACGAAATCGAGATTTTTAAGAACTACGGCCTGCTCAACCGCGGCGCGGGCGTCGGCTGGGAATACTACCAGATCGACCCCGACCGTACTTTTGGCTTCGACGGCTCAGGCTTACAGCCGTTTAACCAGGGGACGTTTGACGGCTACGGCATTGTGCAGGGCGCATGAAGGAGTGTGAGACATGGCACAGCCGAATTTTATACCTGAGCCGTTTGCAATAAACGGCGATAAGAACACTATCCCGGAGAGCACGACGGCGGGCGCGGCGAGCTGGCAGTTGGGCTTCCCGCCGATAACCGCGCTTCCGCTCGGGGCCGGAGGCGTGGCCCCCGACCGCAAGGACTTCAACGCCGTCCTTTACGCGCTTTCGGCGCACGCGGTGTTCATGCAGACCGGCGGCGTCTGGACATACGACGCGCAGCAGAGCTACGCGCCTCCCGCGCTGGTCTACGACGATTCCGACGACAATCTGTATTTCTGCGTCGGAGCCAACGGCCCGAATGGCACGGTGATGGCTCCGCACTCGGACACGACGGGGCAATACTGGCAAAAAATGCCGTGGGGAGATATGACGTGGCTGTTTGAGCCTATCCCTACGCGGACGGGCGACACTACTTTCACCGTGGCGGGCGACGCCACAGGCAAGTTCCCGATGGGCAAGCTGCTGCGCTTCAACTCGTCCGACGCTTATCTCTGCCGCGTCTTCGGTTCGCCGGTCTACGGCAGCGGGCTGACGACGGTCACGGTGTGGTTCGACAACGCTAATAACGTCATACCGTCGCCGATAACGAGGCTCGAGCGCAGCAGGCTTATCCCAGAGGCTACCGCGCGCGGCGTGGCGCTCGTCACGACGACGCAGTACAGCCAAGACCAGATTACAAAGCTGCTGCAAAGCTACTGCTACAGCTCGGTCACTATAAAGGGGGCGTAAGACATGAGCATACCGATGGACGTTGTTTATGTGCCGGACGAGTACGGCAATCTAATCCAGACCAGGGTCCCGACCGCAATCGGCTTCCCGACGTGGTTCGCTGGCCCGGAAATCCCGGAGGGCTATCTCTACTGCGACGGCAGCGAGGTCAACCGCAACGTGTACAAGGAGCTCTTTGCCGCCATAGGCACCACGTGGGGAGCCGGGGATGGTGCGGATACGTTCAACATCCCTGACCTCAGAGGCATCTTTGTGCGCGGCGACGGCGGGGAGAACAATGCGGATTTGGGAGTGAGGCAGGGTGATGCAATACGGAACATTAAGGGACGGTTGTTTGATTATCTATGGCAAGATGTAAACGGTGGTGATGTACCGATATTATCAGCATCTAACAATGGTTGCTTTGGCAACAATACAACTGACACGAATGAAGCGCGAAGTGTAGCGAACCCAAATACAATCAAATTAACCGGTTATGACGGAATTTTGTTTGACGCTTCGCGTGTTGTCCCCACCGCCGCCGAGAACCGCCCCGTAAATGTCGCGTTAAGACCCTGCATCAGATACGTATAGGAGGAAACAAAACAATGACAGTTAGTATATGCAAACGGGGGGGGGGCGCTCCTCCATAGGACGCAACATATAGTTAACATATCCCGCGCGCGGAGGGCGGACTGAGATGCCGGACATCGAGAGCTACGGCGTTGACGAATATGGCCAGTCCTCGGGCGTCAGATCCAGATCGCGCGTGGGTGACATCGTTTTCTCGCCGCGAGCCACCCCGCGCGCTGGCACGCTGGTCTGCGACGGCTCTGCTGTGTCTCGACAGACGTATAAGGAGCTGTTTGACTTCCTCGGCGTTTCCTGCGGCGCAGGAGATGGCGAGACTACGTTTAACTTGCCCGACCTACGCGACGTATGGATACTCTGCGCTGGGACGGAGCACGAGGCGGGGGACCGTGTCGCGGAGGGGCTGCCAAATTTGACAGGACAAATACAAGCACGTAATTATTCCAACAACTCAGGCTCGCCAATGCCGCCCAATAACATTGTGGATAGTGGAGTTTATAATGGCGCAGGGTTAATATCCACAGAATTCCAATCAGGGGATGAATGGGGAGACGTTTTGAGCACGGGCACCAGCAACACAACCGGGCAAAGGACTACTGTGTTGAGGTTTAACGCACAAAACGACAATGACATCTACGGCGCATCCGACCACGTAACGCCCAAAAGCGTGGTGTTGACGCCGTGCATAATCTACGAGTAGATAGGAGATATTGAACAATGATACAGCATACACGCAGAAAGTGTACACGGGGGGGGGCAATCCTCCCTAGTTAGTAGTCATATAGTAGCCATTTCGCCGCTCTCAGGGAGTGCTGCATGATGGCCCGCGTCAGAGAGTACGGCGTCGACGAGACCGGCGCGCCGAGCAGCGTACTGCTGGGCTGCGCGATAGGCGACATCATCCCGCACTTCGGCAGCACGCCGCCGCCTGGGACGCTCGTTTGCGACGGCTCGGAAATCTCGCGCGAGACCTACCACGAGCTTTATGAGGAGATAGGCGCGCTCTGCGGGCCGGGCGACGGCTCTACGACGTTTAATTTGCCAGACCTGCGCGGGCGGTGGATGGTGGGCGCTGACACAGAACGCGGTGCGGGCGAAGAGGTAGCGGAGGGGCTGCCGGACATCGTTGGTACAGTTGGATGGGTCAACGACAATTTGTTTACCGTGGCAAGTGGCGCTTTTTCTGGCGTGCCAGGCAAAAACGACTACGGAGTTATTGCGCAACCGACTTCGAACACGACTCTGTCTAGAGTGAACTTCAACGCTTCAGCGTCTAACCCTACCTACGGTGCATCCAACCACGTCACGCCCGCGAGCGTGGCAATTTTGCCATGCATCGTTTACGAGTAATAATCACAGGAGGACACATACAATGTTAGCATACTGTAAGTATATACGGGGGGGGTAGTCCTCCCCAGTAGTCATCTCTTTGTTGCCGCGGAGGACGCAAGATGATTGGCGTCAGGAGTGGCATCAATGAGTATGGCCAGCCATCGAAGTTCATACTCTCTGGCTATGTTGGCGAGTTCAAGTATTTCGGTTTCGAGAGCGTTCCGCCGCACTGCCTTGCCTGTGACGGCAGCGAGGTAAGTCGTGAGACGTACAGCGAGCTTTTCGCGGTGTTCGGCACGATGTATGGGGCCGGTAACGGGACTACGACGTTCAACTTGCCGGATTTCCGTGGCGCGTTTTTGCGTTGTGTCGGCGGCAATGCAGCTAATTTAGGAGTATTGCAAGATGCTACTCTCGTTGGTCAATATTGTCTTGGCAACAATGGTTCCCAAATTGCACTTGCTGTGTACCAACGAGATAGCGAAGGGACGCTTCCAAGGGCAAATACATCATACTCATATACACCAATGGGGTATATACCACAAAGTGAAATTGTAAGCGGAAATATTGGGTGGACATCTCGGCCACTCAACTATGCAGTCAACATCTGCGTAGTCTACGAATAATCTAAAAATCCCGAAAGGAGCAAATTGAATATGAGCAACAATCAGCAGGCGGAGAGACCCGCCGCACCAGTCATATACACCTACGACAAGACCACCGGCGAGTACAAGCCGGAGGCAAAGGCCACGTGCCAGTGGTCACCTCGCGAAAATAAGTGGCTTATCCCCGCAGCGGCCACGACCACAGAGCCGCCGACCGCGGGCGAGAAGCAGGCCGCGTGCTTTGACGCAGCCTCCAAAGCGTGGACGCTCATGCCCGACCACCGCGGCGAGAAGTGGTACGACAAGGCCACGCGCGAGCTGCACGAAATCAAGGACATCGGCGTCGAGCCTGACGAAACCGTATGGACACAGACCGAACCGAAAGACGGTGAATCCGTCTGGGACGAGGAAACCGGCGGCTGGGTAATCCCGCCCGAAGTGCAGGAGCGCCGCAACCTCGCAGAGGCACAGCGGCAGGCCAACGACATAATCACAGCCGCCATGCAGCGCAGCGCCGTGCAGACGATGTCATTTTCCGCCGCTGAATTTAAGACCTTTGCCAAGGCTAGACTCTTTGACGAGTGGCAGGCGGGCGAGACCTACGAGGCCGGATACCGCCTCGTCCACGAGGGCGTCGTCTATGAGGTAATCCAGCAGGTCACGGCAATCGAGACGCAGCCGCCGAGCGCGGAGGGTATGCTCGCGATATATCGCCCGCTCTCGGTAGACAGCGAGACCGGCGATGAGCCGGACGGCACGCTCGAAAATCCGTACACCTATCTGGACGGCATGGACGTGTACAACGGCAAATATTACAGCTACAACGGCAAAATCTACTTAGCCAAAGCAGACATGCTACCGTGTACATGGGCACCGGGCACGGCAGGCCTCTGGCAGTGGGAAGAGGTCACGGAGGCATAAATAATGACATTACGTAATGTATACGGGGGGGCGCTCTGTGGTAAACACTATCGCAGAGTATGCAACCTAAGACAACATAGAGCAGTTTCAGCAAGGGAGGCGCGATAGATGGCCTCCCTTATTTCTTCCGGCATTGACGAGTACGGCAATGCGAACGAAGTCCATCTGCCTGACTTCACCGGCTGCTTACTCTTGGCCACGACACCGACGCCACCCGCTGGCACACTTGTAGCGGATGGCAGCGAGGTCTCGCGCGAGGCCTACGCCAAGCTCTTCGCCATCTTCGGCACACAGTACGGCGCGGGGGACGGTGTGAGCACGTTTGCGCTGCCGGACTGGAGAGACGAGTTCCCGCGCTTCAACGGGACGAGCCGGACGGTGGGGAGTACGCAGGGGGACGCGATAAGGGATATGTCCGGTTTATTCGGAGCTGATTCAAATGGTATATTTACCCGGGCCACAGGGTGTTTTACTGGCATTCCGCGACTAACGGACACATCTATGGCGACACAACCCGACACAAGTGTGGGAGGACAGTATCGACAGGTAACATTAAGTCTTGCCAATGCCGGTATTCCGACCGCCGACGAAAACCGCCCGCGGAACGTGGCGTTCCTGCCATGCGTAATATATGTGTGATAAGGAGAATAATAAACCATGATACAGATAACAATTAGAAAGTGTACACGGGGGGGGGGCAACCCTCCCTAGTTAGCAGTCAAATAGTAGTCATTTCGCCGCTCTCCGGGAGGGCTGCGTGATGGCTTACTACTCGACCTACATGCAGAACGAGAACGGAGAGATGCAGAAAGTAGTCATCAACGCGGGCGTGGGCTTCGTCCTCCCATACTATGGCGAGACGGCCCCGCCCGGCACTCTGGCGTGTGACGGCTCGGAGGTAAGCCGCGAGGCGTACAAGGAGCTTTTCGCCGTTCTCGGCACCAAGGCGGGCGCTGGGGACGGTGTATCGACATTCAATCTGCCTGACATGCGCGGGCGGTGGCTGGCGGGTGCAGATGCAGAGCGTACAGCGGGGGCATCGATAGCAGAAGGATTGCCGGATTTATACGGTTCTCTAATATTTAGACCATTAGCGTCTGGTACTTATCCTAACATTGTATATGCGGCGTTAGTTAATCTTGGCTCATCAGGCGTTTTTACCAAAAGCGATGCAGCAGAGAATCCCGGCTGCTGGTCTTCTGCAGTTGCGATAGGACTATCTGCCCCTTCATCTGCCGGTAATGCTATCGGTGGAGAAGTTGTGCGATTTCACGCGCAAAATGCTAACCCTATCTATGGTGCTTCCCAGAACGTCACGCCTGCGAGCGTGGCGGTGCTCTGGTGCATCATCTACGAGTAGTGCGACAACAGTATCAGCCGAAAGAGCCTCTTCAGAGGCTCTTTATTTTTGTCATGCGGAGCCCTTCGGGGCTCCGTTGCTTTTTGAGAGGTGATAACTTTGGACGAAAAATATTCATCCGCGCTCTCGTTCGTGCTCTCTAACGAGGGCGGCTACGTAGACGATCCGCACGACCGAGGCGGCGAGACCAACATGGGCATAACCGCCTCCACAATGCGACGAGCCTACAATGACGGCCTGGTCAAGCATACCGACGTTAAGACGCTCACGCGAGACGAGGCCGCCGTCATATACGAGCGCTATTACTGGCAGCCGTCACACGCCTGCGACATGGATTCTCCGCTCTGCACGCTGCACTTCGACGCGGCGGTCAACCACGGGCTCGGCGGGGCTGCGAAGCTCTTGCAGAGAACCATCAACAACTACGCCGCGAAGGCCGGTATCGGCGTGCGCGTAGACGTAGACGGAGCCGTCGGGACGAAGACGCTTTCGGCACTCTGCCAGTGTCTCGACCTCAAGGGCAACGTGTCGCTGATATGCGAAATCTACTGCAACGAGCGTGAAAAATACTATCGCGCCATCGTCGAAAGCAACCCGTCGCAGGCGAAGTTCCTGCGCGGCTGGCTGAACAGGCTGGCGCGCAACCGCGAACTCATAGGCGAGAGATAGGAGGCGGACGCATGGGCGATGAAGACCTTCGCGCGTGGGTGACGGCTCAGGGCGCGCAGCTGCGAAAAATAGAGAGCACCGTAGAAGCCATGCGCATCGAGCTGCAATCCAGGAGCAGCCAAGCCCATGCGGACATATATACGCGCATAAACTCAATGGAAAAAGAAATCTCAGAGATAAAAGCGCAGCAAGCGCAGATAATGCCGCTTATAGAATCCATAAAACATCACATAGAGACCGACGTGCCCGTAGACGCTGCGCGTGACAAGGCCATCGCTCACGGAGTCATATACGTGCTCGGGCTAGGTGTAAGCGGCTTCATCGGCTGGCTTTTCTCCCATCTCGGAGGAGGAAAATGATGACACTGAAAGCTATCGCGCGCGCGGCTCTCAAGCCCTTTCGCGACCTCGCCTCGATACTCTACGACGACTTAGAGTTCCGAGCTATGTCCCTGCCTCGCGTCGCGGCGGCTGTGCTCACTGGCATGATAGTCTGGTGCGTTGCCGTCTGGGTGCGCGCAGACCGCATGTTCCCGGGGTTCTCGGAACTATGCGCCCTCACAGGCGGCATCTGGGGCGCGTATCTTTTCAAGCGCCGCGCCAACCCGCCGGAAGCGGGAAAGTGTGAAGGAGGCGAACTACCTCAACATGACGAAGATAATGACGGCAGTCAAGACGACGCTCAAAAAAGCGGCTGACTGGCTCGCCTCGCACAAATGGCATCTCGTCGGCTTGGCGCTCATAGCCCTGCTCGTCTTAGGGATATATGCAAGAGACTTGTCGCTCAAGCGCGAGCTCTCGTCACTAAGCTCGGCCTACGCACAAAGCGTTGAGCAGGTCAAAGCGCTTGAGGACAAGGTGACGGGCCTCCAAACCGAGCTCGACCGCAAGCAGGAGGAGATCTACCGGCTCCAGCAGGAGCATGACCGCGCCATCGAGGAGGTGACCGCCGATGCGTACCGCAAAGCTCGCACTCTATCTGACAACGAGCTGCTTGCTGCTTATAATCGCCTCATCGACGGCGCTCGCAAGCGCAACGCTGACAGAGAGCGGCGAGATAGCAGCACCGAAGAGTGATATACGCGAGGTTGTAGCCGACAACGCCGCGCTCGTCGCCGAGGTTGAGGCCATACGGCAGGCGCTCTCGGAAGAGCGCAAGAGCACGCAAGAGCTCATCAACGAGCTCAACGCCTACACGACGGCGAGCGCGGAAGAGCGGACGCTCCTGCGCGAGCAGAACGAAATACTTAAGGCGATGTCCGACGCTTACAAGCGCAAGGCGGAGGCGGAGCGCCAGAAAGGCTGGGGCAAGCTGATACTCGGCCTCGTCATCGGCGGGGCGGTAGGGGCGATTGCAAATTAAGTTTGCCACTGCGGCACGGACAAAAATCTAAAATTCAAATGCAAAGGGAGCAGCCGTGTCGCGGCGGTATTATATGGGGCGGAGAAATCCGCCCCTCTTTTTTTGTGCCCGAACACAGAGAAAAATACATCATAATATGATTGTTTTTGCTTTACAAAACGTCATAAAATGATATAATAATAGTCACAGAGGAGGTGATGAAGTGTTAGATAAAGAAGAAAGGGAACTTCTCGCCCTTGCAATCGCGACTCTGAACTTGATAGTCGGAATATTACAGCTTAGAGAAGCAAAGAAGGACGAGAAGAAGAAAAACCGCAAACGTCGCAAGCGGAAGCGGTAATCCCGGGGAGGGGAAACTCCCCTCCTTCTTCTTAATTCTATCACACAGAACAATGAGAAAATTAAAATTTAAGTATATCTGTCCTGTGGTGGTCTTTTTAGCGGTCTGCTATCTCATAGACTGGGACATGAATTCCTTCATCGCATTGGTCAACGGGTTAGGCGGCGGGGTAGTCGCGGCATGGATAATATCGGATTGGAGAGACTAAAATGAATAATTATGTTCCCGGCCTTAAAAACGCTCTGAAAAAAGCAGGCGTCACACAAAACGAACTCGCATCTGAGATGGGGGTAGCTCTCGTAACCGTCTCCCGCTGGGTGCGCGGCGAAGTGGAGCCGCCGGTATCCACCATAAAAGAAATTGCGCAAATTCTCGGCTGCTCGCTCTATGAGCTTCTCGGCTTGGTTCCTACCATAGCCGGATGTCACATATCCGAGGTGCGTGAAAAAGAGGGACAGAGAATTATAACTGTGGTAATCGACGAAAAAGAAAGGAGAAAAAACACAATGACGAGACCCTTAGCCGGCGAACTGATAAACAAGACCTTAAACGACATTTCCCCTGAAGCGTTCAAGACCGCCCGTGCAAGCACGAAGCAGGAGGAGCAACAGATTCTTGAAATCATTGATATAAAGCGGGGGCGTATCAAAAAACGCATCGCGGACGAGAATATATGCGAAGACAGCGACCGATTCATGGATCGTGAAGAAGAGTTGCTAAAAGAGACCGGAATCAACGCGCTCCGTAAAGACTGGGAACAGGCGTCAAACGCCTATTCGGAACTCTGCCGCCCGATAAAATACTGGAAACGCCACGCATTGGCGCTCACCGGACGGACACGCAATCTCTATGAGCAAAGAGACGTGACTCTGAATGACATCAACGCCATGCTCGATGGCTCGGAGGATTACGAAAAAGAAACGGTCACTCTCGAAGACGGACGCATATTCCGCTTGATACGCGACGACAACGGATACTATTATGGCGACGACGGCAGCGTTATCTCGGCGATAGACCTTATCCGCACCGACGAAAACGGCGAACCTCTCAAGGTTGTGGCTCGCCTGGGCTATGTCCCCATCGGCGGTTGCGGAACATACGAAGCAACGTCGTGTTAGTGTTGGAGAACGCTAATGGCTAAATACACTATCACCTTTTCCTGCGGTCACGAGGGCGTAGTCAACCTCTTCGGCAAATCAGCCGATAGAGAGGACAAAATCCGCTGGTACGAAGAACACGCTCTGTGCCCCGCGTGTTACGAAAAATCTCTGAAAGAGGCGCGTGAAAAACAGCAGGCTCAACTCAAGGAGCGCGCCGAAGAACTCGGGCTCCCGGAGCTTACGGGGACGGAGAAGCAGATAAAATGGGCGACGGAAATCCGAGGAAATTTCTCGGACGGCATCACGAAAAATCTCGGCTACTACTCGAAAAAGCCAAAAGCGCAGCGCGCCATAAACGCATGGGCGTCTTTCTGCTACTCGCACGACAAAGCGAGTTGGTGGATAGAACACAGGGAGATGGCGGAATCCACCGTCGAGCTTGTCGGCAATATAATGAGCGGCATCGCGGCGCTAATAAAAAGCGGCACGCCCGGAACTGTCCTTGACGGCCTGACCGACGAAGAGCTCGGCATCTTTGCGGACAGGGCCGCGCGGGGCGAAGAGATAAAGATAGGCGTCACTCCCGTCACCAAAGACGAGATAGACGCTCTCGAAGAGACCGAGGCCGAAAGGCGCGCATCCTGCACCGTCAAGCCCGAAGAGGTCAAATCTCAGATACACGCGGAAATCAGCATCCGCAAGCTCGAGGGCGGCAGGCAGATCGTCGTCTCGACGCCCGAGCGCATAGAAGAAGTCGTCGAGCTCGTGAAGGGCCGCCTCGGCTACAAGTGGGCCTCCGGCGCGTGGCGCGGAAACTACGATGAAGACAACCCCGTCATCGACGACAGAGTATGCGAGATAGCCGCGAAGATACTCAAATGCGGCTACGCGGTCGAGCTGCCGAAAAAAGAGCTCGTCGCGCGCGTCATAAACGGAGAATATAAGCCGTATAACCCGCGCAGGATTTTTAAGTTAGGCGAGGATAAGTTCATCGTCTACTGGGGCAAAGACGAAGACTGGTACCGCGGAGCTAAACGTCTCCCCGGTGCGAAGTGGAACAGTGAAAAAGGGGGCGTCGTCGTCCCCGGCAAAAGCTGGGCGCTCGTCGAAGACTTCGCCGAGCGCAACAAGTTCGACCTCTCGCCCGGCGCGCAGGAGCTTATCGCCGTCTCCAAAGAGGCCGACCGTAAGGCCCTCGTCTGCGAAGACATAAAAACGCCTGAAACGGAAACGCATCCGGTCCCCGGCAGAATCCCGAAGCTCGAGGCGAAAGAAGAAGCGGTCGACGCGAGTCTCGTAGACGATGAGGCAGATTAACACAACGACACAGCTCTTACCGCACCAGCAGGCGGCGGTCGATAAGGTCAGAGGTATAAAGGTCTCCGGGCTTTTCATGGACATGGGCACGGGTAAGACGCGCACGGTCATAGAGCTCGCCAAGCTCCGCGCGCCGCGCATAGACCATGTGCTCTGGATATGCCCTGTGTCTCTTAAAGAGACGGTTCGGCGCGAGATAATGAAACACACGGACTGCACGCCGGAGGATATATACGTCTTCGGCGACAAGACCGACTCCGCTCTGCCGAAAGACAAGCTCTGGTATATAGTCGGCATAGAGAGCTTTTCGTCGTCCTCGCGCGTCACGATGGCGGCGAACGCGATAATCACCGACAAGACATTCGTAGTCATGGACGAGAGCAGCTACATCAAGGGACACAACGCCATCCGCACGCGGCGCGTCACGCTGCTCGCGGAAAAGGCGAAATACCGCACGATACTCACCGGCACGCCGCTCACACAGGGCATCGTTGACCTCTTCTCACAGATGTACTTCCTCTCGCCGAAGATACTCGGCTACAAGAGCTTTTACTCCTTCGAGGCCAACCATCTCGAATACCATCCGAAGCGTCCTGGGCTCGTAGTCAGAGCGCACAACGTCCCGTATCTTGCCGAGAAGATAAAGCCCTACGTCTACCAGTGTACGAAAGACGAGTGCATGGAGATCCCCGACAAGCTCTACAAAACGCGCTGGGTACGCCTCACGGACGAGCAGGAAGAGGCATACGAGGCGGCAAAAGAAAAATTCGAGCACGACATGGACGAACTCGAAAGCCGCTACACCATAAGCTATATGAGCGACGACTACCCGGATTCCTTCTGGCGTAGAAGCTCCATGCTCATATTCCGTCTCTTTACGAGCCTCCAGACCATAGTCTGCGGCTTCGAGCGCGTAAGAACGGGCAGGGACAGCTTCGAGCTCAGGCGGTACGACAGCCGCAGGACGGAGGCCCTTCTCGACGTCGTCCGCTCACTGCCGGAAGATAAGGTCATCGTCTGGGCGAAATATCTCAACTCGATAGAAGACATTTCAGAAGCCCTTTGCGAAGAATACGGGAAGGAAAAGGTCTGCCTCTATCACGGCGGGCTCAACGCGAAGCAGCGCGACGCCGAGCTTGACCGCTTCGAGGCGAAGGACGGGGCTCGCTTTCTAGTGGCGACTCAAAGCTGCGGCGGCCACGGGCTCAACCTCCAGTTCTGCCGCTGGCAGATATTCTTCGCAAACGGCTTCAAGTACTCCGAGCGGCTGCAGGCCGAAGACCGCTGTCACAGACACGGACAAAGGCGGCACGTTACTTACATAGACCTCTGCGCCTCAGACACGATAGACGAGAAAATAGATGAAGCGCTTACGAAAAAGGGCAGCCTTCTCGACGCCTTCCGGCGCGAGGTGAAGCGGATAAAAGACGACAAGGACACAGGCAAGGCTGATAAAGTGAAAAAGCTGAAGGAGATGGTGAGGAAGCTGTGAAGACGGGAAAAACTTATACGAACATAAACGTATACGAGGCGGCGCAGAAGAGGCTCGACTACATCTTCGGCGAGTTCGACCGCGTGCTCGTCGCCTTCTCCGGCGGCAAGGACTCGGGCGTCTGCCTCAACCTCTGCTACGAGTACGCGAAAGAGCGCGGCCTGCTGGGCAAGCTCGCCATGTACCACATCGACTACGAGGCTCAGTACAGAGCCACGACCGAGTTCGTTGAAAAGACCTTCGCGGCGTTCCCCGGCATAGAAAAATACTGGTGCTGTATGCCGGTAGGCGCAAGCTGCGCCTGCAGCATGACCGGGGCGTACTGGTATCCCTGGGAGAAGGCGAAAAAAGAGATCTGGGTGCGCCCGATGCCCGACAACGAGTTCGTCGTCAACGAGGACAACTGCAAGGCCCCTTTTACCCCGGGAGACAGCGATTACGTCTTTCAGGAAAACTTCTCGAAGTGGTACGCGAAGGAGAACGGACGCACCGCGGTCGTCGTCGGCATACGCGCGACGGAGAGCCTCAGCCGCTACAGCGCGGTGGCAAGGATAGACAAAACGACCGGCTATAAGGGGAAGAGCTGGCTCACCGAGGTAGACGGCTCCACCGTCAACGCTTACCCGATATACGACTGGGAGACGGCGGATGTATGGATAGCAAACGCGAAATTCGGATGGGACTATAACAAGCTCTATGACCTCTACTACATGGCGGGCGTCCCGGTCGAGCAGATGCGCGTCGCATCTCCGTTCCACCAGTGCGGCGCGGCGAGCCTCCGGCTGTATAAGGTCATTGACCCGTCTACTTGGGCGAAGATGGTCGGGCGCGTCAACGGCGTCAACTTCACCGCGATATACGGGGACACGATAGCTATGGGCTGGAAGGATATAAAACTTCCGGCGGGCCACACGTGGAAGTCGTATTACGAGTTCCTGCTCACGACGATGGACAAGGCCACAGCGGAACACTATGACGACGTGCTCCGGCGCAGCAAGAAATACTGGATGGAGAAGGGCGGCGGAGTCAGGAAAGAGACGGTCAAGGAAATAATGCAGACAATACCGGGCGTCGAGCACGTCGGTCCCTCGAAGCAGTACGAGGGTCGCGAGATACTGCGCTTTTCGGAGTACCCGGACGACATAGACTGCTCCGAGTTCACTGTCGTGCCGTCCTACAAGCGTATGTGTATTTGCATAATGAAAAACGACTATTACTGTAAATACGCCGGCTTCGGCCCGACGAAGGAAGCGACGGTCAAGCGCCGCAAGGCGATGGAGAAATACAAGAATTTATAACAGAGATAAGAGGGAACGGAAGGAAGGATATAAATGTTCAGAAGCCCGGCTTATGATGTGAGACCCGTCCCGGTGGAACGGATACGCGCGAACGAGTATAACCCGAACTCCGTCGCGCCGCCTGAGATGAAGCTGCTTTATAAATCCATACTCGAGGACGGCTATACTATGCCCATCGTCTGCTACTACATCCCCGAGGAGGACGTCTACGAGATAGTAGACGGGTTTCACCGCTGGATGACGATGCTTAAGCACAAGGACATTTACGAGCGCGAGCACGGAATGATACCAGTGACTGTCATTGACAAGGACATATCAAACCGCATGGCGAGCACAATACGGCACAACCGCGCGCGCGGCACGCACGACGTGGAGCTGATGAAAAACATCGTCGCGGAGCTCGTCGAGGCGGGGATGTCCGACGCGTGGATAATGAAAAACATCGGCATGGACGCCGAAGAGCTGCTCCGGCTGAAACAGATCTCCGGTCTTGCGGCGCTTTTCAAAGACAAAGAGTTCTCTCGCTCATGGGAGGCCGACAATGCCGAAGAAGACGATAACCTATAGGCTCATGTGCGCCGACGAGGACGAGCGCGAGTTCTACGGGGTGATGGGGAAGTTCTTCGCGCTGCTCAAATACAGGCGGGAGATAGGCTATCGCATATCCAACGCGGCGGGGCGCATGTGGGTGGTCGCGCTGCTCACAGACGAGGTGATAGGCTTCGGCTCTTTCGGCGTGGACAGGCACGGCGTCGGCCATCTCTATGACGCATGGGTCACGGAAAAGTACCGCAAGAAGGATGTCTACCGGACGATTCTCAACCTCCAGATGAACTGGTTCAAAGACCACGGCGTCACAGAGATATGGGCCGTCGTGCCTCCGTACCTACAGGAGCGTTTCGCCGGGCTTGGCTTTGAGGCGGAGACGTATCGCGGGAAGTACGCTTATATGAAAGGAGAGCCAAGAGAGTGGCTGTAGAAAAAAAATATATATCCACGGCGGAAGCTGTACGAATGACTGGGCTGTCTCAGGGGCACATCTCGAAGATGTGTCGGAACGGGAAAATCCCTGGCGCTATATTGATAGGTAACTCTTACGCCATCCCACTGGAATGGGCTGATGCCGCCGTCAGGCTGAAAGAGACGACCGTCTCAATAAACGAAGCCGCGGAGCTTGCCGGAGTAACACGAGGGGCAATAATGCTCGCTGCCAAAGAGGGGCGGCTTGTAAAAATACAGCATAGGATAACTAGAGATTCGTTGGCCAGATACATAGAACGAAGGATAGGATAAGGCGGCGTTAGAAATTACCCCGCCGCCTTAAAAAATGTTTTCCCGAATTTAAACACGGCACAAGAGCGGCACAAAGAAAAATAATGAACATATAAGACTAGGTACAATCAGCTATTATGCAAATTTTTATGGTGTGCCTTTCCCGCACCAATTTTCTACATTCAGGCAACATTTCCAACTTATTAAACAAAATCAGTGTCTATCATAAATTCTGAAAAAGTTAGTAATAGAGCGGCTTCGTAGAGTGTTAGTTGGATTTTTAAAAAGATTACTTTATGTAAATATAGAACAACTAGCGTTAACTAAGATGTCATGCTTTTAGTCAAACAGTAGTAAGAAAATCGCAGTAGAAAAGTAGTTTTTAATGTGTTACTAAATTCCTGGGAAATGTTGGTATGAGTGAGTTTTTCCATGAAATAGTAGAAAGAAAATCAGACACCCTTAAATTATGTGCCATACTGACTTTTATGCTGAATTTAGACGGTTTATGAATGCGGAATTTCAAAAAGACAAGATGAGATAAATCGCTATAGCTTAATATAAGTTTATTTTTTAATATTTTATAAAAAATAGTTGACAAATATAAAATGTGTAGATATAATACTTACAAGTTTGAAAAATTCTGAAATACATAAAGGAGCATGAAATAATGAATTTGACAGACAAGGAAATAAAAGCGATAAAACCAGTGAACAAACCGAAATATAAAAGTGACGGTAATGGACTGTATATTTATGTTTCCCCTATTAAAGTAGGTGGAAGGGTTTCGTACCACTATAAGTGGATGTATCGTTATACAAGCCCTGTTACAGGACAACAAGTTTGGTATAAAGGGAAGATTGGTGATTATCCTAATGTGTCCTTAAAAGAAGCAAGGCAAATAAGGGGAGAATTGGCTAGGAGTAGTGACCCTAATGCGGAATTGGAAAGGAAAAAAAAAGAGGTAATTTTAGAACGTATAAAGTCATTTGAAGATGTTTTTGATATATGGTATGAATATTGGCGCAAAACTGTAGCACCAACTACAGAAGAAAAAATCATGTCCCGATATAACTGCCACATAAAGACCAGTAAAAACAATAAAAAGCTAATATGTGACATAACCACTTTAGATATTTCAACAGATTTAAACAAGCTAAGTGCCCCTAGTGCCGAAAAGGTCAAGGGAATATACAATATGGTTTTTACGTTTGCTATCAATGAGGGGTATGGTATAGATAGAGAGGGAAAGACTATTATTAATCCAGTGCCCAAAGGAACACTGCTTTCACATCGTACATATACAGAAAAGAAGCACCCTGGTATCACAGATAAAGAAAAGTTGCCTAATCTCATAAAAAATATCTATGGCTATAGTGGTAATCCTATTGTTAGAGGGGCGTTGATTTTTCTTTTGCATTGTGCAACGAGGAGTAGTGAGATGCGTCATATCAAGTGGAGGGATATAGATTGGGAAAATAAGATAATTACAGTACAAAATACAAAAAACAAACATAGTTTGAAAGTTCCTATGAGCTGTCAAGTTGAAGATATGCTTAACGAACTGAAAGTCATTAGGGGCAATTCTCTGAAAATTGATGATTATATTTTTCATAAACGTGGAGATTTTAAGACACCAATAAGCAATGTAACGACAAATGCGGCTTTACAGTTGATGGGATACGATACACATAAAGAGCATACTACTCATGGCTTTAGAACGACATTCTCAACGTTTGCTCATGAAATGTGGGATTCAAAATATGGGCGTGAAATTATAGAGAAACAGTTAGACCACGTAGTTGGAACAGGTGTTGCTCGAATATATGACGAATCGGAACATTTGGAATGTCGAAGGGCGTTATTACAAGATTGGAGTAATTTTCTTGATGAGATAGGATATAGTAAAAAAGCAGTTGCTTAATTTTTTATATTATAGGTAATTAAATAAAAAATACGAGGGATATATCGTTATTTGTGTTCATTATAAAAGTTATTGTTATCGATATATCCCCCTATCTTTTTTAGAAAGGAGACTACTTGGTTATTTAATGTATAAAGCATTAGATAATAAGGATAGAAACTCTATATTTACTTCTTCTGACCTTGATGCGATTTTTGCTAATCAAAACTATAGGAATAAAATATATGATAAAAGATATGCGTTGTGGCTGTCTCTATTGGCTTTATACACAGGGGCAACATTGCATGAACTGTATAATTTGCGTTTTAATGATGTTGTTATCGTTGATAATGTTTTGTGTCTAAAACTTACCAATAAAAATAAATCATGTAGAGTTATTCCATTGCATCGTTTTGTTATAAAATTTGGCTTTTTGTATTATGTAAAAGATATAATGTCTATATTTGATACTAATGGTTTTTTATTTGAAAAATATAGTTTATTAAATGATAATGTTGATTTTAATAATGAATATAAAACATTTAATCGTTGGTTTAATGAAAGATTTTTAGTCACAATAAGAATTAAAAGGCCAGGTTTATGCTTTTCTAGCTTTAGAAAGACGTTTATGAATGCAGCATTATCTTCTATTTCTGAGACAAATAGAATGCAAAATAAAGACTATATAACTTTAATAAATCAATATATGGGAATAACCAGAATATGCTTCACATCTCATGCAAATTTCGTTAAACAGTATCCTCCTTTTGTTTTTAAGAGTATTTTGTCTAATATCTGTTTCAATTTGCCGCTAAACATTAAAAATATCATATAATAATATTATTGAATTAACGTTATATAACTATTGTTTAAATTTTAAAAATTTAGTAAAACAAAGAACACACATAATAAAAAGCGGAATAAATTGCTATTCCACTTTTTATTATATAGATATATGAAGTTTCTTGGTTATAAATTTTCAGATTCTAACGGTATTACGCTATTCTGATTTACATTATAGTATTGTTATTATTTCCATTTCATCTGCATCTTCACACTTCTTTCGTATCTTTTCAGCCTCTTCTTGCAATATTCCGAGAACGCAGTCTCTTAATTCGCCGTATTCTTTCATCGAGAGAGTAGGAAATTTATCTTTATTGCCTTCGCTGAATGCATCTCTGACGGCGCTACTTACACCTTTACCGGAGCTTCCTGTTACATATCCTGGCTTGGCCTTAATATCTGCATCAAATCGATATAACATTATATAGTCATCTTCTGTTTCCTCTTCGCCTGTTAGTATTTTTCTGGCTGTAACAGATATTATTTCCTCATTGCCCAGTATCTTGTCGAACTGCTCTTCTAGTTCATCAATGGTAGTTTCGTCAGGCGCTATGCTGAATATTGCTTTAGATGTACTACAGTGTGGCATAAATTCGTCAAATTCTTGCGGGTAGTCCCCTATTCTTACAACTACATTCTTATACATGTCGTTCTCCGCCAAATTCACAAACTCGACATCATAATAGGCCGTGTTGTTTGAACGGCTGCGGATGCTTGTATTGAGCTTATAGGTTATCTCACCTGCATATTTTGTATCAAGCAGCCGTTCCAAATCTTGGGCGTTCTGTTTAACAAATATCTTGTTTGAGTAATATCTTTCTTTCCCTTCTATAGACTGCAATAGGAGGGTGTTTGTTAGGGACATAGCTTTCTTCCTTTCTTCAGTTGCTTGTCAAAAACACATAAATTAACGATGATTTCTGTTGCTTTTTAGCCTGTTTTCGCACAAAATTAGGCGTTTCTAGGCACTTATTTTATCAAGAGGATAAATGATGCCTCTCTGGAAAAAGACATGCCTTATTTTTGATTTTCTGCTACTCAAGCATTGTATCTTTTTCGGCGGACTTCTTTTCTTCCAACCATTCGAGATATTCGCAGTATTCACTGGCGAAGGCGAAGTCAAATCCGGAGCCGTCGCTTAAATTCTCCCAATCGAAGTCATAACGTTTATCTGGAGATGCTTTGAGCTTTAGCACTATATGTCCTTCTTCGTCGTCTTCTGCGACACAATCATGTATTCCGATGAGTACAGTATCGTCATGTGCATATGTCCTATAGCTGAAACAAACTGGGGCGTTTAGTATATCCGACGAAAATATCATGCTTCTGCTGATACTCGTCAAAAGAGAATGAATAAGCAAATATTCGTACTGGAATCCCTCTAATACTATTTTTGCATCCATCAAGTCGTTTATACAGTATTCAATCCTGAATACCCTGTCTTTTGTCTGATGATACGCACCGTCATAGAGATAACCGCCTCCGCACCTTCTGGGCTTTACGTTATGCTCTTTGCCGTCTGTCCCCATATAGCTGAACACTACATAGGGCATAAGCCCTTTAGCCTGTAATTCATCTTTTGGGATTGCATTTATCACTTCTGGAATACGGGCTTTTAGTTCTTTGACTGTCATGATTTTCTTGGTATTGTCCAATGTACATAGCCCCTTTCTGAATGTGTCTAATGTTCAAAGCCTATATAGTCTCTCGTTATCTATCGGATTACGCCTCTGTCCTGATATTCAGCTATTATTCTGCCTATAGACCTGTACATCTTCGTATTCATATACATGCCCATCTCAGCAGCCGTGACGTATTTGTAGCCGTCGTTCTCCGGCTTCCTCATGCCGTCTTTATCAAGAAACGTTGATACGCATGTCACGGGAAGTTCGTCGTCTACGATGTAGAGATAGACATACAGGTCTTTGTCTGCTTTATATTGGAATCTGCCTACCTCAATCATTTTATCCGCATCGGCGTCGATGTCGGTTTCTTCTTTCAATTCCCTCAAGGCCGCGGCGAGATAGTCTTCGCCGTCTTCATGAATGCCTTTCGGAAGCCCCCATATTTTGCTTGGCACTTTTATATTAGTCTCATGGTCTGTTTCGTAAAATGGGCTGTTGGTAGGATGGACTATTAGAAATCTCTTTGTGTTCCTGCAATAAATAAGTGTGGCGCAGCTTAGCTGCATTATTATGCACGACCCCTTCTATTTTTTTCTATACATTCCAAAATGTTTTGTTTTTGTAAATTCTTTGAGGTCACTGGCTGAGTATATCTAAAATCGTCTTTTCTACCTCGCCTGTAATATGAATATCATGAAACGTATCGACCTCGTGCCAGTTCTTGAAGTTGTACGGCATAAGTGGAACGGTCTCAATCTTGTGATTGATTCTTTCATCTTTACTGCCATATACGATATGAACTGTTCTATTTATAAATTTATCTTCTCCATCATCCCAATCATAAAAATATTTTTCAAATTGCTTGACATAATCTTTTAACACAAATTCTTTTCTATCGTCGCCGCTTAGGTGCAGAAACGGCAAAAAACAGGGATTTAGAAAAATAGCTTTATCAAAACCATAATTCGTATGAAGAATATATCCGGCAAAACAGCCCATACTTGTCGCAATGAGGATTTTCTTCGTGCCGTCTTTCATATCATATCCGTGCATGAACATCTCATATTTCAGCTTTGACAGGGACGGAGTAATGCCGCCGCCATGATTCAAAGTAGGGGAAATAATAGTTTCTGCCGGAAAGTGTTCTTTCAGCCATTCATATTTTGAATTGTTTCCTTTACCATTGTAGCCGTGGATATTGATTATCATACGGAACCCCCCTTCTATCTTGTGTTTGTTGTATCCGGTTCCTGTATGTCACCACTTGACCTTTATGTTGTAAAACGTGAGCGGGATCATATTGCGCGGGAAAACTCCGCCGACAAAGGGAAATAGGGACGGCAATATTCTAAGGTATGCATAATAATGCCCATCGACGTTGAGATGAATCTCGTCATATTTACCAAATTCATCCTTTTCCAACGTCTGCATATCGTGTGATACCGATATGTATTCGTCTATAAGGTGTTTTAATGCATCGCGCAGATACAAGTTATATATGGAGGCCGAGTATATCAGGTGCTTATCGTTTATAGGCATCATATCGGCCTCTGTGTCGTATATGTCGTATCGTATGGACATATCCGACTTATCTTTAGCTTCCAGACGATAGAGAATCATATGGGAGCTTCTTATCAGCTCTTTGTTTATCATCTCAGCAATAACCGGCACAATTTTTTGAAGCCCATCTTCGTCATACACGGCATATTCGGCAAAGGCCATGAGGTATAAAACGTTTCTGTTCGCCTTCATAGCCTTATAGCCTTTAATCCTCATATCCTTCCAAGCGCAGCTTAA
Organism: Cloacibacillus sp. An23; assembly: GCF_002159945.1. Lineage (NCBI taxonomy): Bacteria > Thermotogati > Synergistota > Synergistia > Synergistales > Synergistaceae > Cloacibacillus > Cloacibacillus sp. An23. The sequence continues at coordinate 244,320 of NZ_NFJQ01000002.1, forward strand.
TTTTATGTACTGCATACGGTTGGCTTTTATGAAGTCGAGAAGCTCAGACTCTTTGCTGAGATTGACATCCGCAAGGACGAAGGGGATATGGCTGTACAGCATGACCAGCAGCTTGGAATGGTCTATTTCGTGTATCTCTTTCTTGGGGTATTCGTTGTTGATGATACGCTCTTTTACGATTTTGTCTTTATCCAGCATGTTCATCTTACTCCTCTGCCACAAGGTCTCTATGCAGAACAAAACTGGCCTCTTCCAACGAAGAAAAGCCAATAGTCAGGTAGGCTGAATCGCCTTCTTTTTCAATCTCTGCATCTCTAAAGTATAATTTCTCGCCGTCTCTGGGGATGTACAAGCCGCTGACGAATGTGTCCTTGAGTATCATACGCCCTTCTAACTGATTTGTAGGTATTGTTACGAATATGCAGTTTCTTGATTTATAGAAGAACCTCTTATCGTTAATGTCTATGCCTCTGATGGCATTGTAAAAGTTCTCAGGTTTATAAAACCTACCCTGCCATTCACTTTCATAATATACTTTGAAGTTCAGCATGTTTTTATATTTTTTCTCTATCAATATGTTGCTGAATAAGTATTTATGTCCATTTTTTAACATAAAAGTATAGTTTAAGCGTTCAGAGCAAAATCTTAAATGACGCTCTTTTGACACAATTTGAGCCGCAATCTCTTTCTCGTCAACACAGAAATAGTCCCCTGCCGGAGAATAGTCGCAGTTGATGCCGTCAAAAAGTATTTTTGCTGTCATAAAATCAGAGTACATAGCAGCTTTCATTCTTTGCATTTCTATATCACTCTTTCTTGTTGAAAATTTTTATTTTATGTTTTCGGTAAAGCATAAAAAGTACATGGGGCAAGAAAACTATTTTTTACGCGGCGGCAGTTACACATAACATAGATTCATGCCATACACTGCCGATTTTTCTCTTTTAAGCCGACGGCAGAAGCCGTACACTTACAAAACAGACAACCATTTAACCTTGATAAGTTGAAAAGAATGCGCCGATTAACGACAAGGACATATTATATAGACATAAACAACAAATGTCAATGGTTTTTCAAGAAATACATGTATTTTGTATTGATATTAGTTAAAGGAACGTGTATAATAGCCAAGCCAAGAAATTTATTGGTCGCTTATCTAACGCAGGGAAACACCTATTATCGAACTGAATAGCGAGTAATCTGTATTTTATATATAACGCTCAAAAAAAAAGCACAACGCCGCTTGGTAGGTAAATATAGCTATTCTATATCTTTTATGATAATAAAACGGTCGTGCCTACAACTGTCAAAGCCTGATACAAGTAAAAAGGAGAATGATATATATGCCGAGACCGAAAGTGAATGTTTATGTCAGCTACGATAAAGCTCCTGTAGTGAAAGGTGCGAAGTGTGATTATTGCCCAGAGGCGGATTGTTACTTTATCGACGTTGATGAGCTTAGGGGAAAAATGCGGGTAAGCAGCGTATTCATGGAAAGAGCCTTCTTCGACAGGCAAGGTGAGAAATACTTTTTCAGCAATCTCCATGTGATGAAAGGCCGCAAGGGGATAACTATAGAGGCCGTTTTTGAAAAAGATGGCTGCGACGAATTTATCACGATTGACGAGCTTGATAACGTCATAGCAAATGTTGAAACTACAGATTTTGAGATTATAGAAAATGGGGGAGACTTCCTCAGTAATTGTAACTGTTCCCAGTTCTGCATAAACAGAATACCCAGTAAGGATTTTTTGAAAGACGCCTTTATGCGCGGGGTGTATGTCGTAAAAAGGGGAAAAAGGCGTTACTTCTCACGTTTTCATGTGGATAAAGATAAAGAATGCGACATTACGGTAATCTTTGATGTCGACGATGACAATGCGTTGATTAAAAAGAGAGGATAGCGACAGAGCGGATTATGAAACATAAACACTTGACGGACATAGAACAAAGACATCTTAAAAAAGTAAGAAGAAAATTACGGGGATATGAAAGAGTGATGCTTCGCAGCGGCTTTGTCGCCTCTAGGGCTGAAATTGAATGGTCGGTGAAAGAAATTACAAACAGCCCAGCCGATAAGTATTTGGGAATAGAGGACGCCATCGTCATTAAGCGTGGGCTAGAACAATTTAAACAGGGGAAATATAAGGGCAACTGGCAATAGGACAACTCAAACTTGCCAATAATAGCTTTTGAAAGGACTGATTTGTTGAGTCCGCTTCCGAAAATAGACCTATACATATATTTTTCAGGCGATGAAGATGAATTATTGGCAAAAGGTGTAAACGCCTACTATAACAGGAACAATGATTATTACTCAATAAAAGTTGATGATTTGATTGGAAAAACATATTTACCGCCACATAAGGTTTTTATAGATAATGATGATGAGTATAGTTTTGAGAATATGGTAGATATAGTAATATTCTTAAACATAAATGTATATTTTATGAAAAACGGCATAGAATATAATTATTCAAACATCTATCTTGAAAAGACTAAAAACAAAATTAACATCAAACTGATATTTGAGAGATACGCCCATAACAAATTCATCCAAATGCAAAATGCAAAATACAGAATCAGTGTTTAAAGAAATATCTGCTCCTAGGTATGTCAATACAAGGTTTAACAGGCAATATTTTGAACTTCAAGAGTTATGTAATGAAAACCTATTAAAAAGCACCTATATGAATGGCCTCTATATACAAAGCGGCGATAAACGGCTGTATTTCAAAGGCGGTTATATTCATGAGAACATCAAAGAAGAGATAGCAAACACATTATTACATAATCCTCTTGATATAATCGTTAGTTTTGAAGAGCGAAAAGAATATAGGATATAGTAAATAATTTTTTTGAGATAAATAAAATCTGCCGACAAAGAAATTGCTGATTAGAGATGTATTGAGGTAATGATTTATTTTATGCGTCAGTGCTTGAAAAATAAACAAAGAGGCGGAATTTTTTATATTCGGCCTCTTTGTTTATTAATAATTTCTCTATTTTATATTTTCGGCAATCTGCCTGACAAGAGCTTTTCCTGCATCGTTTTTCTGTTCAATATCAGTTTTCTGTTCGTCTGTTAATTTTGAAACATCATAACTTGCCATCCGGCAGAGCAAATATCCAATATCTGTATAGACTTTTGAATGTTTTTTGGCTATACGCTCCTGTACTTTTTGTAATTTCTCTAAAAGCGTCTGCTCAATTTCTTCATCCGTGCGCCGCGGCCTTTTTGTTGTTGTTTGAGTTTTTGCCATGTATATTTCCTCCTTCAAAAATGCTTTATAATCCTTATTATTATAATAGCATTTTATTTCCAAGAAGGCAAAAATTTATTTCTCAAATGAGATATTTACGCCGTTATATTACGATAAGTGTAACATGTTGAGCATAATATTCTAGTCCTTTATTTATGCTGTCATTTCATTTATTATACATATTATCTCCTTTACAACACAATAAATAGGGCCGAGCCATTAATTTGTTATAACAACCCGGCCTCTAACAAAATAAATAGTATATCTGTCTATCTCAAGGCATAATCAAACCATTCATCCTCTTTACCTAGAGCGTATTCAACTTTTATACTTTGCTCTCCATTTGTCTGAAGAACACGAAAAAACAACATTCCATGCACCATTGTATTAAGGGCGGATTCATAGTATCCATCCACTGCAATAGTTTTTGACATTATGATTGTACCTTGGCTTTTTGGGTTGCATTCTACTAAAATTTCTCTAAACTGCCAATTGGGTTTCTCCAGAGCGAAATCTATGGCTTCGCCTATAGTTCTGCCACCGTCATATACTCTTTGCTCACTTATTATTTCTTTTAAACGGCTATTGGGAATACTTGCAAAAGAATGATAAGCAGCAGCAACCCTGGCATAATATTCACAGCAGTCCTTCACTTTGACATACGCAGTTTTTCTTTTATTAGCATCTTCAACCCAATCAAACACTTTTTCTTTGGTAAGTTTATTGTAGATATTTGTATAGTATGCGGTGTCTTTTGCCTCCCCTGCACGGATGTCGTCAAGACATTTACGTAAAGTGTCAACTACATATTGTAATTTCCCGTGGCGGTCTTTGTAATGTTTATACAGCGCTGGACTTGTTTTTAATACGTTTTCTGATAGCCTCCACGGCGCTTTCCCGTCAGAGGCTACTATACCATCTAGTTTTATAGCGTCATCTTCGAGGGAATAGAAGGCTTCATCTGCATCTTTTTTTTGCTCATCTGTAAGATATTTTACGTCAAAACCTCGAAGAGTATCCCCAGATGCAGCTTTTCCGCCTGTTGATGATGGATTAGAAGACATATTCGTAGCGGCGCTATTATTTTGAGTATTTTGCTGAGGTGTTTCTGCAAAAGAGCGCCCCATTTCTTGCAGACGCAACTTAGCAATATCAGAACAATTTTTACCCCAATCAATAAAATTTGCATTGATTACCATTTCGTAGAATGTTGCAGCCGCACCAAGCCTTTGTTCATCAGGTAAATCGAATACAAATGGACAATAATCTCTTCCATGAGTTAATGTCTCAGCTACGATAAATGCTGCAAGGAGATTTCCTTTTTGAGCCATCTCATATAGTACATTAAAATCGTTGACGCTTCCTCCATACGGGCCATGCATTTTACAGTAATAATAAAGCACTGTGCCTTCTTCAGAACCAAGTTGACTTGCCTTTAAAAAACATTGCATAGGTGTATCTGGCCTGGATACAACAGCCCATTTTGCTTTCCCGTATAGTATCCATGCGTTTGGGTCTTTGGAATTTTGCTGTACATATGCTTCTATCATTAACATATCCTTACCTGTCAAACGTTTCCCATAGTCGCTTTCTATATAAATATTTTTTAATTCTTCAAAACTTGGCAACTTTTGTGAATTGTTCAGGTTATTCATCAAAACTGATGGCAATTCATTGACTAAATTCTGTGGCACAGGTATGCCTTGTGGAGCTGGAAATGCGTTGGCTGTTGATACATATACGCATATTACAACTAATGCTAGTGTCGATATAATTAACAATAGTGATTTTTTGTTCATCCGTTCTATCTCCTGATATAATGTTTTTTCTATTATTTATACCTTTAGTAACACTCTTTCATTGTGCGTGGTCTAAACTCTATTCCAAGTTTTTCTTTTAAGTATGTTTTCAAAACAAATACTTCAATTTTTCGTGGTAATGTTTCATTATCCAAAAAATAACGTGTATGGTCTAGCCTATTATCTTCAGATGGCTTAACAACACGAAGGATGCGTTTTTTAGCGTTATCCTGAGTAATATCTAGCACTTCATCTCCATCATGTAGGGTATCGTCACTCTTTTTCTTTGCTAAATCCCAACAAATAATACTATTCAATTTCTCAAAAGAATGATTAAACCTTTTATCAAGGAGGTTTTTAAATTCGACATATGATTTATAACATTCTTTTAATGGCTTATTTAAATCTGCATTGTCTACTACGATAGCATCAATACCAGATTTTGTATCGTAATCAAGAATGGTAAAAGGGAATAAGTTTGGCTCTATTTGAGATAACTGCATAAACAATGTGTAGACACCAATCTCTTGCCTTGGCTCGACAAGCCTTATTCCTTTATAATCTGCTATCTTTGACTTATCGATATATTTTGTCCTTCTGTCAAAATCACGAATTTCTTTTTCTGTTGTATATATGGCGTTTATTTCTGTGTCAAGCATATCTAGGTCAGGTAAGGCAGTTTCGTGATATACCTTATCGTATATTTCCCACGCTTTTTCGCGCAGTGCTTCTAAAATATACGATTCGGTATTTTCAATAGACCCTCTATTAGCAGTTAATTTTAATGCCTGGCAATTTATAAAAGCATGAAATTTAGTAAACTCAGAGCCTTTTTCAACTATCCATTCATTTTTTCTTTGTACAGGGATGTAATCTTTGCAAATCCAAAGACCATATCTCTCCTGCACTGTATATGCACCTGGTTTGGGCCTTAGTTTTTTACGCCTTATCATAGGGTTGTATTTGTATTTAACATTGTTTCCTTCTATATAAAAAACAGCTTGTATTGCAATATGCCCAGCTTGTCCATTCAGATAATCATTAACAACAATGACTTTTTTACAATAATGTTTTGCTGCATCCAGTGTATAGCTTTTTAATAAACTTTTGCTATTAGTACTTTCAGGCGGAAAGACATGTCCAAATTCAATAACATCATATCCTGATTTTCTAGCATCCCAATCAATTCCTTTTAACTCTAGTTTAACGTCCTTATTTGTTAAAATTCCCAGTTCTTTTTCAATAGACCCCATTTTAGTGAACCATAATATGTAATCCCGAAGTCTATCATGTGTAAATTTATCAGCTTTATTTCCATTGTACCCTTTGATGATAATTTTTGTATAGTGTTCACTACTGGCTGTTATTTCTTCTGTAACTGTAACTTTCGGGATATTACCATCATATAATTCTCTACGTGGGTTGGACAAGGTTGCCCTATATATTTTATTTGTATCAGATGTTTGTTTTAATGTTTCTATTTCTATATTGTCACTATTAAAATATATTTTTGTCCCATGCCCCTTTTCTCCTATAAAGGCGCAACTATGTGGATTTTTATCCTTCTCATGTTTTCGTGTCGAATTACCTAAATCAAAAAATGATTGTAAATCATCAAAATCCATACCAGAGCCGTTATCTTCTATAATAATCTTAAACACATCATCGCCATGTTCTCTTATAACATCAAAACCAAGTTTGATGCGGTCTGCTCCAGCGTCAAAGGCATTACTAATTGCCTCACGCACCAAATCCAAGGGGTTTGCAAAATCAAGAGCTATTTCAATAAATTCTTGTGATGGTTTTACAGTTGGTATCAAGGTATGTTCTTCCATTAGCTATTTCTCCTTAGATTAAATTTGTAGATAGCATTCCCCAATAATTAATTGTATTATATACATCTATTTCTTGGATATCAATGATTCTCTATAAAACTTTTATTTTTTATCATCTATATGTTGTTTTAGTATAACCACTCAGCCGATACCATCATATATATGAGGTGATTGTATCTATGAGTGGTTTTGACTACAGGAAGATAGGGGAGAATATCAAGCGGCTTCGAGCCGGAAAAGGACTGACACAGGCTGTATTTGCCGAGCAGCTTGATATTTCTATAGGCTATCTGTCTGAAATAGAGACAGGCAGACAAATGCCCTCTTCCAAGAAATTGTTTAAGATGATGGAACTATTAGAATGTACTCCTAACGAGATGATTCTTGGAGACGACCAGCCTAAAGTATATATTAGAGATAAAGACGAAAACTCAATAGACAATCTGGAGGACACTATGAAGTCAGTCATCGAAATGATGAAAACAATGTCCCCAGACGAGAAATTTAAAATCTTCACGTATGCACGTGACCTGCATTTTGCAACGGAATATCTGAAATTAAAAAATAGACAAAGAGGCTAATTTTTTAAATTTATAAGTTTTATAAGTTCAAGTTGAGATAGACGTTATCTAAATCATCTCTGGTAATTCCGATATAAGACAACGTTATAGACGGGCTGGAATGATTCAGCAGCTTTTGAATAATAGTAATATCCATGCCTTTTTTATAGGCATGGTAACCGAAAGTCTTTCTCATAGTGTGAGTTCCGATAGAATCCTTTTCAAGTCCTGCATGAGCCGCAGCTTCATTTAATATTCTCCATGCCTGAATACGAGAAATGGCCTTTTTCCCCTTACGGGACTGGAAAAGGTAATCAGAACCGGTATCATCATTCAATTCGCCAAGATATTCTTTGATAGCTTTAGCAGCCGTATCACTGATAGGGAAGTCCTTAGTCTTCCCCGTCTTCTGTTCAATAAGATGAATCCTATCTTTTAATTTGCCTTTATCAGCAACGTCATCAATTTTGAGGTTGAGCAAATCTGACACTCTAAGGCCGGAGTTGATGCCCAACACGAACAAACAATAGTCACGAAGATTTTTGCCTTTGAGATACTTCTTCATTTTTTCGAGTTTTTTCATGTCCCTGATAGGCTCAACTAATTCCATTCAGCAACCTCCATGTATTTAACAAACAATGATATTATAGCATATTATGTTACATAATAGAAGGGCGAATTTTTTATAGGAAATAAGAAAAAGGCCATAGGCCTAGGCTATAACTAGATTTATGGCTATTTTGTATATGTAACACAATAAGATTGTGTTACTTTGAAAAATTTTCATGAAAAATATTTTTTTAGAAAATTAAGATGATACGAAAGAGGGGCAATTGGGATAAATTGAACTATATTATACATTATTTTCATTTTATAAACTTTATGCTATTATTGATGTGTGTTCGAGGAACGCAAAGCATGTGTTTTTCAAGCATAAATTGATATTGAAAGCGGTGAATGTTTTTGTATGGTTTTTATAGGCGATTGTATTGGTAACTAGTCATTACCGTATTAGTAATAATACAGTACGTACTATGTGATTATAGATTACATTGTAATATTAGCTAGTATGAATAAAATCAGTGATATTCTAAAAAAATAGTTAATTTTATAATGCGGTTTTTTTGCTAAAGTATATTAAAGTTATTTAAGGTATTTATATATATAAAAAGCGAATATGCTTTATATATATAAAAGTGTGGAATAATAGTCGATTGTTCCGCGCGGCGAATGGAAAGGATGAATAAAAACATGAAAGTAATGTACAATCCTCAATCTATCTTTCAAAAATTACCTCTTGAAGCACAAATCTTTCATTTTGATGGGAATGATGATTATTTAAAAGTGCAGATAGCTTTAGAAAAAGAAGAAAATAGAAAAGGGTGGTTAAATGCAATTGAAAGAACAAAACAAGATGTGGAAAACTTTATTTCTGTGCTTAATAAATCTAATAATATCATGAATAGTAACTTACTACAATATATATATAATCAAGAATTTATGCGATTAGCACAATTTCCGTCTATCGATACTCTTTTATTGTGTTTTAATTGCTCACAAGAGAAATTTAATGCAAATTATATAAAATTAGTCATAGAGAGAGAATATGAACTATCGCTTAATATTATAAGACAACAATATCCAGTATTATTTGAACAATATGAAAATATATTGTTTCCTAAAATATATGAAATCCTTCGACCTACTGAAATTAGTGGAATATCAATTGATAATACTCAATTAACGAGGGATATTTTTGGGGAAATTCAAGAGTATGAAAATCTTACTTTTCAATCTACTTTAAAAATGAGAAAGTTGATATTAAATATAGATGGAAAAATATTTTTAAAAAAGAATATTCAAAGAACAAAAGATGAATTAATGCTTGACTTATGTGTTTATAATGCAATTAATAGCCTGTATTATAACAATAAAACACAATATGTGACAATAAAACAAATAAAGAATTTGCTATACGGAGATGATTCGCGTGTTTCAAAAAAACAGGAACAAGTTATAAAATCTAGTATTGATTTTCTGAATAATATCTCTTTAGAAATATCGTTTAATAACGTCAATAAATATATAGATGTTATTTTTAATACAAGGAAAGAAAATCTTAAAAAATTTATAAAAGATTATCTGGGAGATAATTATATATATAAAGGTCTTTTGCTAGATGTGTCTTATACACAATATCGAACAAATAATGGGAAAACTAGTATGGCAATAAAGATTGAATCTCCTGTTGTGCCTTATGCATTTGCTCTGGCTCTAAAACAGATTATACATGTTCCATCTTGCATATTAAAGAAGGTCAATGAAGATTATGAAAGAATTGATGAATTAATTATGTTAAGTTCAATATATTTGTGCTCATTTACCAAGGCAAAGAAAATTGGTTACAGTGCTGTGAACAAAAAACGTATATTGCGTTTGGATACATTGTTTGAGAAGCTAAATTTGACAGATGTCAGTAATCAGAATATCAGGAATGTAAGGAGTAAATTATATAAACATATAGGGTATGTTTTTGACAAATTGAAAGAGTATAAAATTATCAAGTCGTTTACCTATGAAAAACAACATAGAAAAATTTATTTTGAATCATAATATGGAGGTTTCAATAATGTATGATATGAATAAAATTCCAGAAGACTTAAAGAGTATAAATCAGTGGATAGCCTTTAATGGTAAAGTCCCTGTCGATGCTAAGACTGGCACAGCAATAGATGCAACAGATGAGCAGCACTGGCTTACTTTTGAGCAAGTTACAGAGGCTACAAAAGATACAGAATACAATATTGGTTTAGTTACAGGTGGTACGTGTAATTTGGCAGTCGTTGATATTGATAAATGTATTGATGAAAGTGGAAATTTATCAGACATGGCACAGGACTGCATTGCAACAATTAATAGCTACACTGAATATTCAAAAAGTGGAAATGGAGTACATATATATTTTTGGGGGACCTTACCAAATACATTTCGGAATAGATATAATGGCTTGGAGTTTTATTGGCGAGACAGGGCAATTATTGTCACTGGTAATGCCATTCCACAAACTCCGAGCACCGTTTTTGCCAGAGAAAAAGAAGCAATAATTATGCATTATAAATATATGCCTGGACATGCAGATGAATTAGGTAACGCCTTGAAAAAATTATTGCGTGATGAGGTATTTAACAGTCTCGCATCTATGCCGGTAAATCCTACTGAAGATAATCCCAATGACGAAACAAATAATAGTAGTGTAGACCTGCGCCTGTGTAACTGTATCGCACAATATACAAAAGACCAAGAGGTAATTAAGAAAATATTATTTGACTTTACAAGTCGTTGTCGGAGTAAATGGTATGACAATAAGACATATTTAGATAGAACTATCGATTTAGCCTTGAATAAATTTATGGATAAAAAAGATTCTCAAGAAAATTATAACAATATAGTAGACTGCTATGATTTGGATAGCGATAACTATTATTTAGAGAATAAGTATTTAAAAGATATTACAGAAAATGAATTATCCTCTCATGGCAATACTGGATTTGATAACTTTGATGAGGTTACTGGTGGATTATTTGCCGGAGCATATATTGTAGCTGGAACATCTAGTGTAGGTAAAACAACATTTTGTCTGCAAATGGCGAATCAATTAGCAGAACAAAAGAAACATGTTTTATTTTTTAGTATAGAACAAACAAAAGAAGAAATGCTTTCAAAAAGTCTAACATATCTCTATTATAAAAATCTAACAGGTGGCGGAAATAGGTTAATATGTGCTAGGGACTTTCGTTATGGCAAATATGAAGCAATACGAGACCAATATATAGAAGAATATAAAGATAAAATTGCTCCATATATGAGAGTGGTATCATGTAATTTTAAAACAAAAATACATGATATTTCAGAGTATATCAAACTACATATAGATACAATAAAAACAAAGCCTATTGTATTTATAGATTATTTACAAGTCATACGTACCGCTGAACATCATCGAGAAGAACGCCTTGTAGTGAATCAAGTAATGGAAGAAATTAGGGAAATGGCGAAAATGTTTCGCATCCCTATAATTGTTATAAGTAGTGTCAATCGAAGCAGTTATTACCGCCCACTTGACGCAACTTCGCCGAAAGAATCTGGGCAGGTAGAGTTTACTGCTGATTGTGTTTTAGGTTTAGAATTAAATGTCTTTTACGATGAAGAATATAAGAAATTGAAAAGTGACGATGACAAATTAGCAGAGATTTCTAAAGCTGAAAATCATACGCCTAGATATGTAAACCTACGCGCTATGAAAAATCGCTTCGGTGATAAAAATTTCACATGTAAATTTTGTTATTATCCGCAAGAAGAGCGATTTATGCCGTTAATTGAAGGTATGAAGAAAAACTATGAAGATAGGAAATCTAAAAAGGTAAAACCTAATGTTGATAAGATGACGGAAAGAGAAATATTTGATTTAACTCTTTAAAAAATTTATCTTATCCAATAGAGAAAGTCTGTGTGTTTTTCACACAGACTTTCTTTTGAGTAGTGCTACTTAGAAAACAAGAACTTCAACTTCGCTTCCAGTATAATCTTTATACCAAGCATTCAGTGCAACTCTTGTCCACCGATAAGGCTCTGTTCCGCCAAGTTTCTCTCTTGAGAATTCACTATAATTAACGGGCTGCGGGAACTTGCCTTGACGAACCCATCGTTTTATAGTCTGTGGCGACATGCCAAGCGCTTCGGACACATACTTAATGTCACGAAAGAGCGGTTCTATTTTGTAGTCGCTCATATTGATTGCTGCAATATGAACGAATTGAGATTTGACTAACTCTTATGTCACGGCTCATAGAGCACTACCTCCTTTCGTCATGATGTATAGTAGCACAAGATATTCTAAAAGTCAAGTCGAGTTAATTTTTATTAAAAATTTTTATTAAAAATCACAAAACAGATTGGTAGCTTGTGTCTATATCAAATATGTGTTATACTACTAATGGTTGAATGATAAGATGTTAGACACTAAAATTAGTTAAAAATTAGTAGATTTTGGAGCAAAGGGATTCTTTTGTTTCGTTTATGTCTAGTTATTGTAGTACCTTTCCCGCACCAAATAAGAAATCACCAAGGGCCGGAGCTGTTTATCTCCGGCCCTTGTCTTTCTTTTAATGCCATGAGCGTTGCCGCATGGCGTACGTTTATGCTTGTTAGCCCTGTGTTTCCGTACACGACGCCTTCATCGTCTCGATCAGTTTTTCCGCCGCTTCGGTCAGCTCTTCCTTGCCCGCCGACTGCGACTCGAGCGTTAGCACGGCGTCCTTGCCGGTCTTTACGACCAGGCTCAGGCCGAGGACGGGGCGGCTTTCGAGCACCGCGTCCAGACCTGCGACAGTGAGCTGTTCCGCGCCGGATCCGTCGGGCGCGCCGCCTTCATTTATCCGCGAGACCGGCTTCCACAGCTTCGGCCCGGCTCCCTCCATCAATACGGCGAGGAATTTCGCGCCGCGCGCCGTCCTGTATTCACGTTCCTGCCATGTGCCGTGGCTGCCGGAGACGGCCTCCAGCTTCGTCTCGCGCAGCGTCCCGTTGGTCCATCCTTCTATTTCAGGCAGGCCGGCCGCGAAGGCCGCCGATGCAGCGAGCAGCACCGCCGCTGCGGCCGCAGTCAATTTTTTATACATGATCGCTTCCCTCCGTCACGTCATTTTTCGCCGCTAAGTATAGCGCTTAATGCGGTTTTTTAATATATCACGTCGTCCCACATCACGCAGTTGACCGTTCACCCGCGCCCGAAGCGGACGCGCGGGGATTTTTCGTTTTTTCGCCGTTTTCGCCGCGGCGCGCCGCAAAGACAAATTTTGCCGCGTAATGTAAAATACTAAAAATGGACGGGCGCGCGTGTTGCCGGGATATTTTCACGGCGGCGTTTCGGCGCGCCGGAAATAATATGAATCGAAGGAGCGGCGGCCTTTGCGTAAATTTTTTATCAGAGTTTTCGGGTGCCAGATGAATTCCTACGACGGGGACAGGCTGCGCACCGCTATGAACCATATGGGGTGGACGGAGTCGGCTGAGGACGAGGCCGACGTCGTGATGCTCGTCACGTGCAGCATACGCGAGAAGGCGGAGCAGAAGGCCGCGAGCGAAATAGGCCGCTACGACCTGCAGCGCCGCAGGACGGGAAAGCCCTCAGTCGTCCTCGTCGGCTGTATGGCTCAGCGCATCGGGCGCGAAATGGCGAAAAAATTTCCCTGCGTCAAGCTCGTCTCGGGGCCGCGCCATCTCGGCCTCGTCCCGCAGGCCGCGGCGGAGCTGACGCCCGACTGCGCGCCGCGCTTTTTCATGGACGACGATCCGCGCGCGCTCATCGATCTCGAGGTCGTGCCGACGGCGCGCACGAACCCGTTCAAGGCATACGTCACGATAACCTACGGCTGCGACCGCTTTTGCTCTTACTGCATAGTCCCTTACGTGCGCGGCAGGCTCCAGTCGCGCGCCCACGAGGATATATTGAACGAGATGAAGGCCCTCATCGACGGCGGAGTGCGCGAGATAACGCTGCTCGGGCAGAATGTCGATGCCTACGGCAAGGATCTGAAGAACGGCTACGGCTTCGCTTCTCTGCTCGCCGACGCGGCGGCTCTGCCCGGGCTCGAGCGCCTGCGCTTCGCTACCTCGCACCCGAAGGATTTCGACGCAGACATACTCGACGTGATGAAGGAGAGCCCGTCCATATGCCGCGCGATAAATCTGCCGGTGCAGTCCGGCAGCGACAGGATACTGCGCGAGATGAACCGCGGCTACACGTCGGGGCAGTACCTCGAGCTTGTGGACAGGATAAAGAGCGCGCTTCCGGACGTGAGCCTGACGACCGACTTGATAGTAGGCTTCCCGGGCGAGACGGAGGAGGAGTTCCGCGATTCTTACAGGCTTCTTGAAAAGGTGAAGTTCGACATCGTCCACACGGCGGCCTACTCTCCGCGCGAGGGGACACGCGCCGCGATGATGGACTGTCAGGTAGACAATCGCGTCAAGGCCGCGCGCCTCAACGAGATAAACGCGCTGCAGGCGTCGATAGCGCGCGCCTCGAACGAGCAATATGTCGGACAGGAGTTCGATATACTGGCCGACGGATGGGCCCCGCGCGGCGAGGGCAAGATACAGGGCCGCACGATGACCGACAAGGTCGTCATAATCCCCGGCGGCGAGGAGGACTTCGGCAAAACGATTCCGGTCACGATAACGCGCGCGAGCCATTGGTCGCTTGAGGGCGAGCGGAGGAGAAAGCCGTGAATTTCCGCGCCTCCGGCAAGGTCCTGACCGCGGCGGGAATTATATGCTTCGCAGCGGCGTTTCTTCTGCTGAACTCATTTAAGGGAGAGTTCGGCAAGGATACGGCGGGGCTTTCGACGGAGCTGCCGCAGATGGAGGACACGCTCGACGTTACGCCGAAGGCCGCGGCGCCTGCGGCGCAGGAGCCGGAGCGTCTCGCCTCTGTTACGCAAAGTACCGCTCTGCCGCAGAAATGGGTCGTCTACGTCACTGGTGCGGTGCGCAATCCGGGCGTTTACGAAATCGCGCCTTCGTCGCGCGTCTACGAAGCGCTGAACGCCGCGGGAGGATTTTCCGCCGATGCCGACCAGGAGGCGGTAAACCTCGCCGCTATGCTGACCGACGGCGTCCATATAAAATTCCCACGCAAGGGCGAGGCCGTTACGCCTCAGTCTTCCGCGCCCGCAGCTCCGGCGCGGGCCTCAGTTTCATCCGCGCCGCGCGCATCTGCCGCCTCCGGCAAAATCAACATCAACACCGCGGGCCTAGGCGAGCTCGACTCGCTTGCCGGGATAGGGCCGAAGACCGGGCAGGCGATAATCGACTACCGAGAGGCCAACGGGCCTTTCCGCCGCGTCGAGGATCTGATGAACGTCAAGGGCATCGGGCCGAAAAAGTTCGACGCGATAAAGGACGACATAACGGTTGGCGGCTAAGGAGGGGCCTCTCTCCTCGGCTCCCGCCTTTTTCATATTTTTATCTCTCTGCGCGGCGATCCTGCTCGGCGTGCGCACTTTCGCGCCGCCCGCCGCCGCGGCGCTCGCTTCGGCGCTTTTGTGCGCCGCGGCGATATTTGCGGGGACGGCCGGCGTCGTTCCCGGCTGGCGGCGGATGCTTTGCCTCGTGCTTATGATTTCATTCGCGGTTTCTTTCGTATCGATCCTCCGCGTGCGCGAGAATATCTCGTTTCCGGATCGAGTTGAGACCGCCGGAAAAGTCCTGCTCTCGCGCGAGTGGGGCAAAAGGCGTGCCGTGTTGATCGAGACTCCATACGGGCGCGCCGCCGCCTACACTCGCGAGAATCCGCGCGAAGGCGCGAAGGTTTGGCTGCGCGGCGCGTCGTTCGATTTCAAACGCGCGGAGGAGCGCGGCGGCTTCGACGAGATGCTTTTCTGGCGCGGCAAGGGCGCGGTAAAAAGGCTCGAGCTTTTCGAGATACGCGAGACGGCTCCGCCGTCCGGCGTCGCGGCGTGGCGCGGACGGCTCGACGGGGTTTTCGCCGGCCGGCTGTATCCCTTGAGCGCGGCCTATATGTCGGCGCTCACGACCGGGCGTCGCTCCGCCGCGATAGAGGAGCCGCACGAGCGCGCCGGCACTATACATCTGCTTTCCGTATCGGGCTTTCATGTCGGCGTGCTTGCGGGGCTGCTCTTCTTTCTCCAGCGCGGCGGCGCGGCGCGCACAGCCGTAGTATCGGCGGCGATGTGGTTCTACGTCGCGCTCGCCGGTTTCCCGCCCGGCGGTGTTAGGGCCGCCGTCATGGCGCAGATGTGTCTCGCGGCGGAGGCCCTCGGGCGTCCGTATTCGTCCTTCAACAACGTCAGCGCCGCAGGCTGCGTCATGCTGCTCTATAATCCGTGGAGCTTCTTCGACGTCGGGTGGCGTCTGTCTGTGCTCGCGGCGCTCTTCATAACGGCCGGAGCCCGCTTCGCTGGGCGCGGCTTTTCCGGCGCCGCTGCGCTCTCCGTGCTCGTCTGGTTCGTCAGCGCGCCTGTCGTGGCTGAGGTCTTTTCTTCCGTGCCGGTCGCCGGGCTTTTCATCAACGTCGTCGCCGTGCCGTATTTCGCTGTGATATTTCCCTTGGTTTTCGCTCTGTCCCTGCCTCCGCTGCTCGGTCTTCCATTCTCGTCATTCTTCGCCGCGCTCTCCGAAATTATCCTGAGTTTCTCTCAGAATGCGCTTGAATTCCTCGCCTCTCTGGCGCCGGCGGGCGTAGGCTGGTCTGCGATGCTTTTCGTCTTCGCCGCCGCCGTTTTCAGCGCCGCGGCCGCGCTCAGGTGCGGAGCCCCGGCTGGGCGCACGCCCTTCATCGTCCTCTTTTCCGTGATACTGCTGCTGTATCTCCGCTCCGTGTAGTAAAATATAAAAATTGTATTATCTCTCTGGGAGGAATGGCGGATGCTTCTCGTCTTCGACATTGGGAACACAAATACGGTAATGGGCATCTACGACGGAGAAAAGCTCGTCGGACACTGGCGGCTGACCTCGCGCAAGCGCACCGCGGACGAGGTCGGCTTCATGGTGCAGGGGATGCTCTCGTCGTTCGGGATAGACAAGAGCGCCGTCGACGGCGCGATTTTCGGCAGCGTGGTGCCGCCGCTCGACGAGATGATACGCGGAGGCGTAAAAAAATATATCGGCATAGACTGTATCCGCGTGACGGCGAAGCTCAACACCGGACTAACGATAAAGATGAAGAACCCGACCGGCATCGGGGCCGACCGCATAGTGAACGCTGTAGCGGGACGCGCAAAATACGGCGCTCCGCTAGTCATCGTCGACCTCGGGACCGCCATAACTTTCGATGTCATATCGGCGGAAGGCGCGTATCTCGGCGGCGCGATAGCGCCGGGAATGGAACTTGCGATGGAGTCGCTCTTCTCGCGCACGGCGAAGCTGCCGCAGATAGAGCTCACCGCTCCCGAGCACGTCATCGGCGGCAACACGGTAGAGGCGATACAGTCCGGCGTAATCTACGGCACCGTAGGCATGGCCGATAAGATAATCAAGGGAATTTTCAAGGAGCTCGGAGGCCCATGCCGCGTTGTAGCGACAGGCGGCCACGCGCCGCTCATCGCGAAATATTCGAACCGCATCGACACAGTGGACCAGTGGCTTACGCTCGACGGTCTGAGGATACTGTACGAAAGGAACCGCGTTGCTGACTGAGGCCGCAGGCGCGCCGCGCGATTTCGCTCCGCCGGGCTGGCCGAAAAAAGTCGGCGGCGTCGAGGTCGCCAATCCGGTATGGCTCGCGCCGCTCGCGGGAATAACCTTCAGTTCCTTCCGGCGCTTCCACCGGGCGCTCGGCGCTGGGCTCGTCCATACGGAAATGGTCAGCGCGCTCGGCCTCATATACAAGGGACGCAAGACGAAGGAGCTGCTCTACGGCTTCGACGACGAGCGCCCGTGCGCGCTCCAGCTCTTCGGCGCGAGCGCCGCTGACATGGCGAATGGCGCGGAGATCGCGCTCTCTATACGCCAGTTCGACGCGCTCGAGGTCAACATGGCCTGCCCGATGCCGAAGGTGACGAAGAAGGGCGCCGGCTCGAAGCTTATGGAATTTCCGGACGAGGCCGCGGCTATGATGAGCGCGCTGAAAAAATTCGGCCTCCCTGTGTGGGCGAAGGTGCGCGTCATGCCGCGCGGCTCGGCGCTCACTACCGAGCAGTTCTGCGAAAGGCTCTTCGACGCTGGGGCGGATTTTATATTCGTACACGGACGCACGCCGGCCCAGAGATACGAGGGGACCGCGTCGCGCGAGGCCGTAGGCGGGGTCGCCGCGATGTTTCCAGGAATGATAGGCGGAAGCGGCGACTGCTACGCGCCGGAGGATTTCGCGGACTATCTGTCGCGCGGCTGCGCCGCGGTGCTCGCGGCCCGCGGCGTGCTGCGCGACGCGCTGCTCGTGCCGCGCGCGCTGAAACTGCTCGGCGCGCCTGTGCCGGACGGCTTTTGCACTCAGTCCCCGGAGGCGCAGGCCGAAATTCTTCTCGAACTCGGTAGAAACATCTATAATACCGAGGGAGAGTCTCTCGCTCTCATGATAGCGAAGAGAATGCTCGGCGCTCTGTTTAAGGGCTTCGCTGGAGCGCCGAAGCTCCGCCGCGATGGCGCCATGGTCAGAAAATGGGAAGAAATGGAAAAACTCCTGAAAGACCGCGCATCTTGCGAAAGCAGCGAATGCGGCGCGGAAACGCGGCATTAACGCAAATATGCGTCATCATAGAGTTTTAATAAACACACGGGAGATGTGATTCAAGTGGCAGAAGAGAAGAAGAACGCGCCGGCGCAGCAGAACGTAATGCCGGAAGAGGAGATTTTCCGCCAGCGCAAGGACAAGCTGACGCGCCTCCGCTCGGAAGAGGGCTACGACCCCTACAAGCAGGACCACTACGAGGTGAAGCACAGCCTCGCCTATGTAAAGGAGAAATACGGCTGCCTCAAGCCCGAAGAGTGGGCCGACGAGGAGATTCAGACGGCGGGGCGCATAATAGTTCTGCGCCGCCACGGAAAGACCGCCTTCGCCACATTCGAGGACGGCTTCGACCGCCTGCAGCTCTGCTTCCAGTTCGACGTGCTCGGCGAGAAGGACTACTCTTTCTTTAAGAAATGGGTCGATGCGGGCGATTTCATCGGCCTTGTAGGCGTTCCGTTCCGCACGCAGCGCGGCGAGCTTACGCTGTCGGTGCGCAGCTTCACGCTCCTGTCGAAAGCGCTGCGCCCGATGCCCGAGAAGTACCACGGCCTCAAAGATATGGAGGTCCGCTACCGCCAGCGCTACGCAGACCTCATAGCCAATCCGGAGGTGCGCGACGTATTCCGCAAGCGCACGAAGATAATACAGACCTTCCGCCGCGTCCTGGACAGCCACGGAACTCTCGAAGTCGAGACGCCTATACTCTCTACGATTGCTGGCGGCGCGAACGCGCGCCCCTTCATCACGCACCACAACACGCTCGACATCGACATGTACCTGCGCATCGCGACGGAGCTTTACCTCAAGCGCCTCGTCGTCGGCATGATGGGCCGCGTCTACGAGATAGGCAAACAGTTCCGCAACGAGGGCATGGACCTGCGCCACAACCCGGAGTTCACGACGATGGAGGTCTACTGGCCGTACGCCAATTACGAGGACATGATGAACCTCGCCGAGGAGCTGATAGTCGCTTGCGCCGACGAGCTCGGCGGCCGCGTCGTCAGCTATCAGGGGACGGAGATAAATCTCAACCCGCCATTCCGCCGCGCTACGATGGCGGAGCTCGTCAACGAGCACGTAGGCGTAGACTTCATAAACATCACGGACGAAGAGGCGCGCCGTCAGGCCGCGCTGCGCGGTCTGGAGATCAAGCCGTCGTTCACGCGCTTCGACATCCTGCCGCTCTTCTTCGACGAATATGTCGAGGACAAGCTGATACAGCCGACCTTCGTCATGGGACACCCGACAGTCATATCGCCGCTCTCAAAGCGCAACAAGGAGAACCCGGACATCACGGACCGCTTCGAGCTTTACATCAACGGCTGGGAGATGGCGAACGCTTTCAGCGAGCTCAACGACCCGCTGGACCAGCGCGAGCGCTTCATCGACCAGGCGCGCAAGAAGGCCGACGGCGACGACGAATCGCATCCGTTCGACGAGGATTTCGTAAATGCGCTCGAATACGGCCTTCCGCCGACCGGAGGAATGGGGATCGGCATCGACCGCGTCGTGATGATACTGACGGATTCCAAGAGCATACGCGACGTCATCTTCTTCCCGACGATGAGGCCGAAGGACTAGAGGCGGCGCCGGAAAAGTTTCATGGGCGAATTTGAAAATCTGAAAAAAAGAACAGAAGAGCTGCGCGCGGAGCTTGACCGCCACGCGCGGCTCTATTACGAGGACGACGCGCCGGAGATTTCGGATTTTCAGTACGACAGGCTGATGCGCGAGCTTATGGAGATAGAGGAAAAGCATCCCGAGCTCGCCGCACCGGACTCGCCGACGCAGAGGATAGGCGGCGCACCGCGCGAGGGCTTCGTCAAGGTCGCCCACGCGGAACCGATGATGAGCCTCGAAAACGCGCTGAACCGCGACGAGCTCGCCGAGTTTTACACGAAACTCGGCGAAGCTCTGTCGGACGAAAGCCCCGAGGTGCTTTGCGAACCGAAGATAGACGGCCTCGCCGTCTCGCTGATCTACGAAAACGGCGTCTTTACGCGCGGCTCGACGCGCGGCGACGGACAGATAGGCGAGGACGTCACTGCGAACCTCAAAACTATCAGGACGATGCCGCTTCGCCTCTCAGTCCCGGTCGAAGGGACGCTTGAGGTGCGCGGCGAGGTCTGCATAGACAAGAGAGGCTTCGCGGCGCTCAACGCCGCGCGCGAAGAAAACGGAGAGCCGCTCTTCGCGAACCCGCGCAACGCCGCGGCCGGCAGCCTGCGCACTCTCGATCCTAGAGAAACGGCCCGGCGCAGGCTGAAGATATATCTTTATCAGGTGATAGAACCTGAGAAATACGGCGTCAAGACGCAGCAGAGAATGCTCGAATGGCTGAAAGAACTCGGCCTTCCGACCCAGGGCGGCGACCGTCTCTGCTCTTCGCTCGAAGATATATACGCCTACCTCGACGAGTGGGAGACGGGACGCTTTGAGCATCCGATAGACACGGACGGCGTCGTCGTCAAGCTCAACGACATATCGCTGCGCCCTCTGCTCGGCGTGACGGCGAAAGCCCCGAAATGGGCCATCGCCTTCAAGTTCCCGCCGGAAGAAAAGCTCACGCAGATAAAAAACATCGAGGTGACAGTGGGGCGTACCGGCGTGCTTACGCCGACCGCCGTCTTCGACCCGATACGGCTCGCCGGAACTACCGTGCGCCGCGCAGGGCTCCACAATCAGGACGAAATCGACAAAAAAGACGTGCGCGTCGGAGATTTTGTATGGGTGCGCAAAGCCGGAGAGATAATCCCGGAGGTTGTGCGCGTCGAGTACGAAAAACGCCCCGACGGGACGGAGCCCTTTAAACTGCCGGAGGCATGCCCCGTATGCGGCTCCACCGCCGTAAGGCTGCCGGGCGAGGCCGCGGTCAAATGCACCAACAGCGCATGCCCGGCGCAGGTCAAGGAGCGAATCATATATTTCGCCTCGCGCTCCGCAATGGATATAACGGGCCTCGGCGAGAAGCTCGTCGGGCAGCTCGTCGAAAAAAAGCTGCTCTCGAACTACGCGGACATATATTCGCTGAAGGAGGAGCAGGTCGCGGCGCTCGACCGGATGGGCGACAAATCGGCGCAGAACCTGCTCGCGGCGATAGAGAAGTCGAAGAGCCGTCCGCTCGGCGCGGTCATAAACGCGCTAGGCATCAGCAACATCGGGGAGAAGACCGCCGCCGACCTGGCGGAGCGATACAACTCGCTGGACGTTCTCGCGGAAAAGTCGCGCGAAGCCGTAGAAGAGCTTGAGACCGTCGATGGCGTCGGAGAGATAATCGCGCAGTCGCTCCACGCGTGGTTCACAGAGCCGCACAACATCGCTCTGCTGGATAAGCTCAGAGCAGCCGGCGTGCGTTTCGAGCAAGAGGCGAAAAGCGCGGCGGCCGGGCCGCTTCCGTGGAACGGCCTTAAATTCGTGCTGACCGGCGAGCTTTCGGGAATGACTCGCGCGCAGGCCGGCGTGCTGATAAAGGAGCGCGGCGGCAAAGTCGCCGAAAGCGTCAGCAAAAAGACTGACTTCGTCGTCGTCGGGGAAAATCCAGGAAGCAAATACATAAAGGCGCAGAGCCTCGGCGTCCCCGTGCTCGACGAGGCGGCCTTCATGGCGAAGCTGGCCGCCGCGGATTCGGGCGACTGGCCGGAAACCGCGGAAACTGCGGAAAATTAACGGAATATTCCTCGCTCAAGGGGGTTCATATATGATTAAGAACATGGAGATGGACAGGGAGAGACTGCGCGAAGTGCTTACGCTGTCGCGCATCGGACTGCCCGAAGAGAAGTACCAGGAAGTCCTTGACCGCGTCAACGAGATACTGAGAATGTGCGATAAGATGCAGGAGCTGGCGGGCGAGGACGTGCCGCCGTTCGAGTGGGACGTGAAGAAGGCTCCGGCGCGCCGCCGCGACGAGCCCGTGAAATGGGACGGGCGCGACGCCTTTTTGGCGCAGGCGCCGGTGCGCGACGGCGATTTCTTCCGCGTGCCGCGTATAATCGCGCTCGAAGACGAGGAGGAGTAGCGCATGGAATTTTATAAAATGTCCGCGCGCGAGATAGCAGAAGGCGTGAAGTCGAAGCGCTTCACCGCCGAGTCGGTCGCGCGCGAGTCGATAGAACGCATAAAGACGCTGGACAAAAAATACAACTCAGTCGTGACGCTCTGCGAGGATGAGGCTCTCGCCGCCGCGCGCAGAATCGACGAAGCCGTGGCCCGCGGCGAAGACCCGGGGCCGCTCGCGGGCGTCCCGTTCGCCGTAAAGGACAATTTCTGCACGAACGGCATAGAGACCACCTGCTGCAGCAACATGCTCAAAGGCTGGGTGCCTCAGTACGACGCGACCGCAGTCAAAAATATGAAGGAGGCCGGAGCCGTCCTCGTCGGAAAGACGAACATGGACGAGTTCGCGATGGGCAGCACGACCGAAAGCTCGATATTCGGCCCGACGCTCAACCCGCGCGACACGGAGCGCGTCCCCGGCGGAAGCTCTGGCGGCAGCGCCGCCGTCGTAGCCGCGGGACTTGTGCCCGTAGCGCTCGGCAGCGACACAGGCGGCTCGGTGCGCCAGCCGGCGGCCTTCTGCGGCGTGCAGGGCATGAAGCCCTCGTACGGACAGATAAGCCGCTACGGCATCGTCGCCTACGCCTCGTCGCTCGACCAGGTCGGGCCGATAGCGCGCAACGTCGGCGACCTCGCCGTGATGATGGACGTGCTCGCGAAGGAAGACCCGAACGACTCGACCTGCGACGCATACGAGCGCCCGTCCTTCAGCGGCGCGCTTGACGGAGCGTCGCTCGCCGGCAAAAAGGTCGCCGTGCTCACTGGCTACGACAAAAACAGCATTGACGCGCCTCTCGCCGCGGCGATAGACAGGGCCGTCGAAATCTGCCGCGAGGCCGGGGCGGAGATAATCGAGGCGGCTTTGCCGATAACGATGGAGCACACCGTCGCCTGCTATTACATGGTCGCGCTCGGAGACGCCAGTTCCAAGCTCGCCTGCTACGACGGGATGCGCTACGGACATCACGCCGACGGACGGAACCTCTCCGAAATGTATAAAAAGAGCCGCATGGAGGGCTTCGGCGAAGAGGTGAGCAAGCGCATACTCGTCGGCACCTGCATACTCACGCGCGGCTACTACGAAAACTATTTCGTCCCCGCCACGAAGGTGCGCCAGCTCATCTCCGACGAGTTCAAAGAGCTCTTCCGCACGGCGGATTTCCTGATATGCCCGATAACGCCGGTGCTCGCATACAAGCGCGGCCTCAGCGAAACCGACCCCGTAAGGATGTACCTCGGCGACGTCTTTACTACGATAGCGAACCTCGCCGGGCTCCCGAGCATGAGCCTCAACCTCAGCTTCACGCCGGAAGGGCTGCCGGCGAACGTGCAGATACTTGCGCCGCGCTTCGGCGACGCGGAGCTCCTGGCCTGCGCCTCAGTCATAGAAAAAGCCGCCGGAGAGCCAGCGCCCGTCGAAACGGAATAGGAGGTCAACGAGATGAAAAGAAAAGTCGTCATAGGACTTGAAATACACCTTCAGCTCAAAACGAAGACGAAGCTCTTCTGCGGCTGCTCGACGGACTACATCGGCGCGACCCCGAACACGAACGTCTGCCCGATATGCCTCGCCGTGCCCGGCACGCTGCCGGTGATCAACGACCACGCGGTCGACCTCGCCGTGAAGATGGGGCTCGGCCTCCACTGCGAGATACAGGACGGCACGCGCTTCCACCGCAAACACTATTTCTACGCCGACCTTCCGAAAGCCTACCAGATAACGCAGTACGAGCACGCCATAGCGCAGGGTGGATACCTCGACGTGATAGCCGAGGGCAAGCCGAAGCGGATACGCCTCGACCACCTGCACCTCGAAGAGGATGCCGGCAAGCTGGTACACCCGACCGCCGACGGTAGGCTTTCGGGCGCGGCCTATTCGCTCGTCGACTACAACCGCGGCGGGATGCCGCTCTCCGAGATAGTCTCGATGCCGGACATGAACTCGCCCGCCGAGGCGATAGCCTACGTCACGCAGATACGCCAGCTCGCGCGCTATCTCGACGTGTCGGACGGCGAGATGGAATCCGGCTCGCTGCGCGTCGACGTCAACGTATCGCTCTGCAACCCCGACGGCTCGTTCGGCACGCGCGTCGAGCTGAAGAACATAAACTCGCTGAAGTCGATAGAGCGCGCGCTCGAATACGAGATAGCGCGCCAGAACCGCGTGCTCGACGAGGGCGGCGCGCTCGTGCAGGAGACGCGTCTCTGGGACGACGCGGCGGGCGTCACGCGCTCGATGCGCAGCAAAGAAGGGGCCCGCGACTACCGCTACTACGTCGAGATGGACCTCGCGCCGATAGACGCGAAGCCGGACTATGTGGAACGCATACGCGCCTCGCTGCCCGAAATGCCGTGGGACAAACGCGACCGCTTCATGGAGCAGTACGGCCTCTCGCTCGAGGAAAGCCAGCAAATCACAGAACAGCGCGAGATGGCCGACTACTACGAAGAGATGGTCAAGGCCGGAGCGCCCGCCGCGAAGGCAGCGAACTGGGCCCGCATGGAGGTGCAGCGCATACTCCACGAAGAGCAGCTCGACATCACGAAATTCCCGATCCCGGCAAAAGAGCTCGGCACGCTCATAGCAAAGGTGGAGAAGCGCGAACTCTCCAATACTCAGGCGAAGGATGTGCTCGCCGCGATGTTCGGCGAAAAACTCACGCTCGAAGAGGCGATGAAGAAATGCGGCGCTTCGGGCGGACGCATGACGGGCGACGCGCTCGCCGCCGTCATCGACAAAGTCTTCGCCGCGCAGCCGGAAGCGGTCGAAACGATCAGAAAAGGCGCGGACAAGAAGGGCGCGAAGGCGAAATTCCTTCAGGGGCTCGTAATGCGCGAAACGCGCGGAAGCGCAGACCCTGCGGAAGTCGCGAAGACGATAGCCGAAAAACTGGGATAGTCCCGCGCGTTTTATAAAAATCACTGACGGAGCCGGACGGACACGCAGAATCCGCGGCTCCGTCCGTTTTTATCCGCCGGCGGACGCGGCGCTTCCGCGCTATATGCGGCGCCGTGTTTCCTTAAAAATGTCCTCCTTCAGCTCGCGCAGAAAAGCGTCGAGCAGCTCGCCGCCGTGCGCGGCCCTGTGGTAGACGCCGAACGAAAGCGGCTCGGCATCTTCAAACGGGACGCTCGTGATTTCGAGAGTCTTCGGCAGAGAGAGGTCGGGCAGCACCGAGACGCCGAAACCGGCGTCGACGAGGACGACGATCGCCTCGCCCGAGTCGCAGAAATAAAACTCCGACGGCGCGCGTCCTCCCATCAGCGCGCCCTGCGTCTGCGCGATAAGCGGCGATGTGCGCGACGGCGTGAACATCACGAGTTTTTCGCTGCGAAGGTCGTCTGCCGTGACGCGGCCGAGCCGCGCGAGCGGATGGTCTTTCCTGCACACGCAGACGACCGGGACTTTGCCTAGCTCTTCATAAGCTGCGGAGATTTTCATGGAATCCGATTCGCGAAAGCTGACTACAGCGTCGAGGCCGCCTTCCTCCAGCATTCTGTAAATACGGAGAAACGGCACGACCTGAAGGCGCGGATGGAAATTCGGAAAGGCCGCGGCGAGCTTGCCGAGAGCGCCCGTGAGCAGGAAAAGACACGGATAATTGTAGCAGCCGATCGAAAGAGTCTGAATTTCGCCGTAAGCGGCGTGCTCGAAACGCTTTACGGCCCGCTCGTAAATTTCCGACATCTGCCTCGCGTCGTTGAAAAAGCTCTTGCCCTCTTCCGTCAGCCTCACGGCGCGCGTCGTCCGCGTAAAAAGCCTCGCGTTCAGCTCTTTCTCGAGCGCGTGTATCTGCTGCGTCACCGCCGGCTGCGTCACGTGGAGCTGTTCGGCCGCCCGCGCGAAGCTCAGATTCTCGGCCACTGCCAGAAAACAGTTTATCTGAAAAATATTCATCTCACGCAGCCCTCCAAAAGATTAATAACGTTTGCTTATCAATAATAACATACGCTAAATTCACCGCGCAGGGTAAATCCATATAATAGTCGGTGCGGCCCGCGCTTCGGGCGTCCGCCGCAAATCTGATAAAAAGCGAGTGGAACATCTTAATGTTTAACGACAAAACGGAAAAGAGGAAATCGTTCACTGAGGGGCCGGTCGCGCCGTCGCTCGTAAGATTCGCGCTGCCCGTGCTCGGCGCGCTAATACTTCAGGCCGCCTACGGGGCTGTAGACCTGCTCGTAGTCGGTTGGTTCGGCGACGCGTCGAGCATTTCTGCGGTCGGTACGGCGAGCGCCTTCATGCAGCTCGTCACATTCGTCGTCTCCGGCTTCGCGATGGGGATAACGGTAGTCGTCGGGCATCATCTCGGAGAAGGCCGCGGCGACCTCGCCGGAAGAGCGATCGGCACGTCGCTGCTGCTTTTCACGGCCCTCGGCATCGTCCTGACAGCGGCGCTCGAGCTTTTCGCCGGCGACATAGCCTCGCTGCTGAGGGTGCCTCCGGAATCGCACGCTAAGGCCGTAGCCTATCTGCGGATATGCTGCGGCGGCCTGCTTGTCATAATTTTCTACAACGTGATAAGCGCCGTCATGCGCGGCGCGGGCGACGCGAACCTTCCGCTGCTCTTCGTGGGGATAGCCTGCGTCGTGAACGTGATAGGCGACCTCCTGCTCACGGGGCTGCTCGGCATGGATGTCGCGGGTGTCGCCTCAGCCACGGTCTTCGCGCAGCTCGTGTCGGTTGCAGCGTCGCTCGCCGTGCTGCGCAGCAGAAAACTGCCGTTCCGCTTCTCGCGCGAATATCTGTGCATAGACGCGGCGGAGCTGAGACGGATCATGCGCGTCGGTGTTCCTATAGCGATACAGGAGACTACGGTTCAGCTTTCCTTCCTGGTTCTCAACATGATAGTGAACGGCATGGGGCTGCTTCCTTCCGCCGGCTACGGAGTGGCGCAGAAAGTCGTCGCGGTAATAATGCTCGTGCCGTCGTCTATCATGCAGACCCTATCGGCCTTCGTAGCGCAGAACATCGGCGCCGGGCGCGCGGACAGGGCGGCGCAGGGCTTCCGCGCTTCCGCCGCCATAGGCTGCGGTTTCGGTTTCTTCATGTTCTGCGCCGGGTTCTTTTTCGGGGACGCGCTCTCGTCGGTCTTCACAGGCGACGCCGGAGTAATAGTGCGCAGCGCTGATTACCTGCGTGGCTTTTCGCCGGAATGTGTGCTTACCTGCGTGCTTTTCAGCGCCATCGGATATTTCAACGGCTGCGGCGTCAGCATGCCAGTCATGGCGCAGGGCATTACCTCCGCGCTCTTCGTCCGCATCCCGCTGAGCCTCTTCATGGCCGGTCTCCCCGGAGCCTCCCTATCGCTGGTCGGCCTGGCCGCACCTCTCACCTCGCTCTACGGCATAGCCTTTTTCGCTCTATGCCGCTTATGGATGATGAGAGGGCGCAGAAGAGGCTCCGCATCTCACTGCAATAATTAAAATATCTATTTGAGCCTCGCGCGAACGATTGCAAAAGGCGCGTATAAATACGCCATCGGTTGATATCTAACCTGAAGCCTGCATACTGTGCTCAAAGAAAGGACTCTGTTCAAATACGCGGAATTTATTTCGAAACGTGCAGTTCTCATCTTATCCCTCATAAGTCTAGCTGTTCTTTGCTGGCAGGCAAGGAACTGTAGGCGAATACATCATGATTCAGCCTGTTTATTAAAAATCTTACCTGGGTGCATTCGATTAGGTTTACAAGTTTTCAAAAGTCAGCCGGACCGTATTTCGGACTCGACGGCTGTGGCAAGGGACTTACCGGTTTGCGTCAATCGATACAGAAGCGGCGGAAACACGGCAAAAAACGCGGCGTTGTGATATTCGTGCAAAGGGGTGTTGCTGCGTTAATTTCACAAACAACCTTCCAGCCATACGGTTGTTTCAACGCAATCATCTGGGCGCTTATATACGAGCCGCGCATTGCTTTATCTCGTTTCTTGACGTAACTCCTTAATGCAAGTATTATCAGTGAGTCATAAATGAACAAGTTATACCTAATGCTTCATAGCACAAGAAGGAGTGAAAGTAATGGGGACACGCAAACCTGAAGACATCCGCAGCATCGCGCTCATTTCACATGGAGGTGCGGGGAAGACCACGCTGAACGAGGCGTTTTTGTTCGACGCCGGGCTTATAAGCCGCATGGGAAGGGTCGAGGACAAGAACACGGTTTCTGACTTCGATTCCGAGGAACAGAAGCGCGGTATTTCCATCAGCACCTCTCTCTCGACCGTTCCGTATAAGGACAAAACTTTTTATATTCTGGATACTCCCGGCTTTGCCGACTTTGTAGGAGAACAGCGCTGCGCGATGCGCGTCGCCGACGGTGCGCTCGTCCTCGTTAACGCTACTTCCGGCGTCGAAGTACAGACCCACAACGTCTGGGAATTTGCTGAGACATTCGAGACGCCGGCGATTTTCTTCATCAGCAAACTTGACAGAGAAAATACCGACTTTGACAACGTCGTGGCAGATATACAGGAAAACATTTCAGACAAGGCCGTACCGCTCTATCTGCCGGTAGGCAGCCAGCAGAATTTCAAGGGCCTCGTCAACGTTCTTACCGGAAAGGCCTATATGTATAAGGGCGACGGAAGCAAGGAGTTCACCGAGGGAGAGGCTCCCGCCGACATGGCGGACGCGATAGCTTCGGCGCGCGAGACTCTTATCGAGCGCGCGGTTGAAGCCGACGACGAGCTTATGATGCGCTATCTCGACGGCGAAGAACTTTCGATAGATGAGCTTCTCGGCGTGCTGCGCAAGGCCGTATGCGCGCGCGCGCTGTTCCCGATAATACCTGGGTCGGGCACGCTCAACATCGGCGTCGTCCAGCTCATGGACATGATAAGCGATTATATGCCGTCTCCGAAGGATATGCTTCACCGTGCCGCGCTCAACGGCGACGAGGTCGTCAACATCCCGCCCGACGAAAACGCTAAATTCCTCGCCTTTGTCTTCAAGGTCATGGTCGACCCGTATGTTGGAAAGCTTTCGTTCGTCAAGGTCTTCTCCGGCAAGCTCACCAGCGACCAGACTGTCTACAACGTCAACGAAGAGACGGAAGAGCGCATCAGCACCTTCCGCTTCATGCGCGGCAAGGACAGCACTGAGGGCAAGGAGATAATCCTCGGAGATATAGTGGCTATTCCGAAGCTTGAGAGCACCATTGCCGGCGATACGCTTGGGATGAAGGGCGAGACGCTCAAGTTCCGCCCGATAAAGTTCCCGAAGCCGGTCTACAGCGTAGCCGTCTTCCCGAAGAGCCGCGCCGATGAAGACAAGCTCGGAAACGCCATCACCAAGATGCTCAAGGAAGACCGCACGCTTTCGTATGAGAAGAATCCCGAGACCAACGACGCCGTGCTTTCCGGCATGGGCGACATGCACCTCGATATCGTACTCTCTAAGATAAAGGAGCGCTACAAGGTCGACCTCGAGACGCGCACGCCGAAGGTGCCGTACCGCGAGACGATAAAGAAAAAGGCGAGCGCTCAGGGCAAGCACAAGAAGCAGTCCGGCGGACGCGGCCAGTACGGCGACGTATGGTTCGAGCTTGCGCCGCTCGATAAGAACGCCGGCATCGAATTTATAGACAGGATAGTCGGCGGCGCGGTTCCGAAGAACTATATCCCGGCCGCTGAAAAAGGTCTCCGCGAGGCCGCTGCGCGCGGATACCTCGCCGGTTATCCAGCGACGGACTTCTCCTGCGCTATATTCGACGGCTCGTATCACGACGTGGACTCGTCGGAAATGGCCTTCAAGATCGCCGCTTCGATAGCCTTCAAGAAATGCATGGAGCAGGCGAACCCGGTGCTCATGGAGCCTGTCATGAACGTCGAAGTCACGGTTCCCGAGGACTGCCTCGGCGACGTAATGGGCGATTTCAACAGCCGCCGCGGGCGTATAATGGGCATAGACAGCGAAGGAAAACTTCAGATAGTCAAGGCTCAGTGCCCGCTCTCCGAGATGTTCCGCTACGCGATAATCCTTCGTTCGATGACCTCTGGGCGCGGCTCCTTCTCGATGGAGTACAGCCACTACGAAGAGGTTCCTGGCGACATCGCGAAGAAGGTAATCGAGCAGGCCGCACAGGAACGCAAGGACGAAGAAGAATAATATTTTTGCCGAATCTGCATGGGCGCCCTCTTTTGAGGGCGCCTTTTTTGAAGGATGAGAGGAATGAATAAGAACAGCCGACAGATTTTTCTTATCTTCTTGGCCTATTATGGTATGACCTGCGTTTCGAACGCATATTTTCTTTTCGGCCCGTTCTACGAATCGCTTGGGGCGACTCCGCAGCGCGCGGGGCTGTTCCTAAGCGCGTTCTATATGGTCACGCTGTTCTGCCGTCCGCTCGGAAGCGTTGTGATGGAGAGGTTCGACATTCGGCGGACGCTCATAGGGAGCGCGCTGCTTTGCGCTGCGGCGACCGCCGGCATAGCGCTGACTCTGGGCGGCGGCGCTTCGCTGCTTGTGTTCCGCGCGCTTAGCGGAATTTTTTTCAGCGTATTCATCGTTGCAACCGTAGCGGCTCAATCCATACTTCTCGACGAAAAATCTCGCGGCATAGGCTTCGCGCTCTTTACAACGGGCTCGATGCTTCCTCTCGCGACGGTCGTGCCGCTTTGCGAGCAGCTGATAAAAGGCGGTTTCGGAACGCTTTATGTATGGACGCCGGTAGCCATTTCCGTTATCTGCGCCGCAGTCGGTTGGAAGGTCAGCGACTTGAATTACACCGGCAAGGAAAAAAGCTCGTGGGGAAGCTATGCAGATCTGTTTCGGACTAAAGGTTTCGCCGTGCTTCTGCTCACCGCGATAATAATGTCGCTGGCGGACGCCGGGACGCTCTCCGTCGCGTCGCTCGCTGGCGCGCGCGGAGTATCGGTTTCCTACTTCATGGTGGCGAGCGCGGCCTCGGCTGTCGCCATCCGCACGCTCGGCTTCGGCCTCATATCCAAAGCTCCGCGCGTCAGGCTCGCCGCCCCTTCGGTCGCTGTTATGGGGTTCGCGCTCTCGGGGCTGGCATTTTGCTCGTCCGCGTGGATGTTCGCATTTTTCGGAGCTTTGTTCGGTCTCGGCATCGGCGTCGCCTATCCGACGAATTTCTCGCTCGTCGGCGACCTCATGCCTCCGCAGTATCATCCTAAGGCGACTGGGCTAGTACTGCTCGTCATAGACGTCGGATGGATAGCGAGCCCGCTCATGTACGGCTACCTCTCGCCCGTCCTCGGCGTAAGCAACACGTACCGTTTCACCGGCCTGCTCGTGTGCGCCGCGTCCGCCGCGTTGTACTGGAAATATTGGCGCGTGTTCGGCGCGCGCGTATGACCGCTCCAGCGGTACGGCTGCTGTGAAACACATAGCGAAGCCTCTCGCGGCGGCGCTCGTCATCTTCTGCGTATGCTTTTTCGCTCTTCCGCGCGCAGCCGGCTCTTACGCTTACGTTTCGCTGATATTCAAAATCAACGAAAACGAGCTCGAACGTGCGGCCGCAGCGCTCCGCGCCGGCGGCGCGCCGAGCTTGGACGGGCTATGCGGCGTGCGCGGGCCGTCCGTCATAAGCGCGGACGGGACCGTAGACTTTGCCTGTGCCTCATTCGGAATAGCCCCAGCCGGATGGTACGCCGGTATATATAATTCACCCGACGGAGCGCCGAAGGGCTTCAGAGGCGTGGAAATGAAACTCCGCCGCAGCGGCGGGGGATGGGAATACGCCGAGCCAGGCGGAGACAACCGCTATATAACCCGCCGTATAATAGGGAACTGGTATTATTACAGGATGAGCTTTTGAAATATACTAAAAAAGCGCCCTTCATACGAAGGGCGCTCAGTTTTTTGCGCCGTTATTTCTCGAGCATCCTGCTGAGCAGAGCCGTGAATTTCTTGCCGTCGGGGACGGGCTGTCCGTCGGCTATCGAGGCGAGCCCCATGAGGACGCTCGACCAGTCGTTTGCGTTGAAGTCCGGCTTTTCGGATTCCTCGGCGATTTTTTTGATTAGCGCGTGGTCAGGGTTTATCTCCATGACGCGCTTTTCCTCGGGGACTTCCTGTCCCATCGCCTTGAAGAAGTTGCGCATTTGCGGAGAAATCTCTTCGCCCTTCTGGACGAAGCAGACGGGGGAGTCTACGAGGCGGTCTGAGACCTTTACGTCTTCGACGAGGCTTCCCAGCGCGTCTTTGAGTTTCTTTACGAGTCCGCTTTTTTCGACTTCTTCCGAATGTTTTTCTGAACTCTCCGAGCCTTTCGGAAGTTCCACGTTTTCTGCCGAGGCGGAGACGAAGTCATACTTGTCGAATTTGCGCGCGTTGTTCACCCATATCTCGTCTACTGGGTCGGAGAGCAGCAGTACGTTGACGCCGCGTTTTTTGAAGGCTTCGAGCTTCGGCGAGCTGCGGAGGTTGTCGAGCGACGAGCCGGTGAGGTAGTATATTTTGTCCTGTCCGGCCGGCATTTTTATCACGTAGTCTTCGAGCGTCGTTTTTTCGCCGTTTGAGCCTTCGAAGGTGCAGAGCTTCATTATCTCTTCGCGGTGGCGCGTGTCGGATATTATTCCTTCTTTTAGCACGACTCCGAAGGTCTGCCAGAATTTAGCGTATGTCTCAGGTTTGTCCCTGCGCAGCTTCGAGAGCGTGTCGAGCACTTTTTTCGTTAGGCTGTTTTTTATCTGCGCCGTCTGGCGGTCCTGCTGGAGCATTTCGCGCGAGACGTTTAGCGAGAGGTCTTCGGAATCTACCACGCCTTTGATGAAGCGCATGTATTCCGGAATCAAGTCCTTGCAGTCGTTCATTATGAAGACGCGGCGGATGTAGAGCTGAACGCCGTGTTTGCCGTCCTGATAGAACAGGTCCATCGGCGGGCGCGACGGTATGAAGAGCAGCGCGCGGAACTCGCTGACGCCCTCGGCCTTGTAATATATGCGTTCGAGCGGATCTTCCCAGTCGTGCGAGATGTGGCGGTAGAATTCGTTGAATTCTTCGTCGGTTATTTCTTTCTGAGGACGCGTCCAGAGAGCCTTCATCGAGTTGACTGGCTCTTCCTTTCCGTCTTTTTTGTCGTCCTCCGCGTCTTTGACGTAAATCGGATATGTCACGAAGTCGGAGTATTCCTTGATGATGCCGCGGATGGTCCACTCTGAGAGGTAGTCCTTGAGATCCTCGCCCTCGTCGTCTTTTCCGGCGGGCTTCATGTGCAGCGTTATCGTAGTGCCGTTAGTCTCGCGCGTACCGTTGTCTATGGTGTATGTGCCGTCGCCGTCCGATTCCCACTTCCAGCTTTCCTGCGAACCGGCTTTACGCGTATCTACAGTCACCTTGTCGGCTGCGATGAAGCTTGAGTAGAATCCGACGCCGAACTGCCCGATGAGGTCTCCGGCGGAGCCGTTCTTCGCCTCCTGCAGCGCCTTGATGAACTCGCCTGTGCCGCTGCGCGCTATCGTTCCAAGGTAGGAGACTAGGTCGTCGCGGCTCATGCCTATGCCGTTGTCGGAGAATGTCAGAGTTCCCGCTTTTTTGTCTATCGTTATGTCGATGCGCCCGTTTTTCGCGTATTCCGCGAGCGACTGGTCGCTGAGGCTCTCTATGCGGAGTTTGTCGAGCGCGTCGGAAGCGTTCGACACGAGCTCCCTTACGAATATGTCGGGGTTGGAGTAGACGGAGTTGATCATCAGCTCCAGAACCTGTTTGGCTTCGCTTTGGAATTCCATCTTTTCAGCCATGAATATCTTCCCTCCTAAAAATTTGCAGCAGTCATTATAAATAAAAATCTTGATTTTTTACAGCCGCGCGGGCCGTAAAAAGCCGGACGGCTGGCTGCCGCCGTCCGGCTCGTTCTGATTCGGTTGTTTGTCCGTTTATTTGTCTTCGTTCTCCGCGGGGGCGTTCTCGAATGTCATGTCGAGCCTGCCCTCGTTGTCTATGACGTGTATCGTGCCGCCGTCGCGCACCTCGCCCGCAATTATCGCGCGCGCGATGCGTGTTTCTAGCGCTTTCTGAACGTATCGTTTCAGCGGGCGCGCTCCGTACACCGGGTCGTATCCGTTTTTCGCGCAGAGATCGAGCGCCGCATCGGAGACGTCGAGCCTGATTCCCTGGTCGTTGAGCCGCTGCTCAAGCTGGCGCAGTATCAGACGTACTATCTTACGCAGGTTGTCGAGCGTCAGAGGCTTGAAGCAGATTATCTCGTCGATGCGGTTAAGGAACTCGGGGCGGAACTTCGACCGCAGGATGGACATAACCTCGTCTATCGCGCTCTGCGGCAGCTCGCCTTTGTCGTTCATGCCCTCTATCAGGATCTGCGCGCCGATGTTGCTCGTCATTATTATCACGCAGTTCTTGAAGCTAACCGTGCGCCCGTGGCTGTCAGTGACGCGCCCGTCGTCGAGTATCTGAAGCATGATGTTGAAGACGTCGGGATGCGCCTTTTCGATTTCGTCGAAGAGCACGACCGAGTACGGATGGCGGCGAACCGCTTCCGTAAGCTGACCGCCCTCTTCATATCCGACGTATCCCGGAGGCGCTCCGACGAGGCGAGAGACCGTATGCTTCTCCATATACTCGGACATGTCTATCCTTATTATGTTGTCCTCCGAGTCGAAGAGCGCTTCCGCGAGAGCGCGCGCAAGCTCCGTCTTTCCGACGCCGGTCGGGCCGAGGAAGATGAAGGAGCCTATAGGCCGCTTCGGGTCTTTGATGCCGGAGCGCGCGCGCAGGACGGCGTCCGCGACGAGGCTTACGGCTTCGTCCTGGCCGACTACGCGCTCGTGCAGGATATTGTCGAGGTGGAGAAGCTTCTCACGTTCACCTTCGACGAGGCGCGCGACCGGTATCCCGGTCCACTTCGATACGATTTCAGCTATCTCGTCCTCGGTGACCTCTTCGCGCAGTAGTTTCGGCTTGCCGCCGTCGGCCTCCTGAAGTTTCTGCTCTTCTGCCTTCAGTTCGGCTTCAAGCTTGTTCAGCGTGCCGTAGCGGAGCTGCGCCGCAAGGTTGAGGTCGTAGCTGCGTTCCGCGTCCTCTATCTGATGGCGGACTTTCTCTATCTCTTCGCGGACGTTGCGAATCTTAGAAATGTCCTGCTTTTCAGCCTCATACTGGGCGCGAAGCGTATTCGCGTGCTCCTTCGCGTCGGCGAGCTCCTTCTGGAGATGTTCGAGACGCTCCAGGCTCGCCTTGTCCTTTTCGAGCTTCAGCGCCGCCTCTTCTATTTCGAGCTGCATCACGCGTCTGTTGGCCGTGTCTAGCTCCGCCGGCAGAGAATCGATGTCCGTGCGTATCATCGCGCATGCTTCGTCGATAAGGTCGATGGCCTTGTCGGGCAGGAACCTGTCGGTGA
The DNA here is from genome assembly GCF_002159945.1 of Cloacibacillus sp. An23. NCBI lineage: Bacteria > Thermotogati > Synergistota > Synergistia > Synergistales > Synergistaceae > Cloacibacillus > Cloacibacillus sp. An23. The sequence goes on from NZ_NFJQ01000002.1 coordinate 280,402, forward strand.
TGTAGCGGTTTGAGAGCACCGCCGCCGCTACGAGCGCGCTGTCCTTGATACGCACGCCGTGGTGAACCTGGAAGCGCTCTTTCAGTCCGCGCAGGATGGAGACGGTGTCCTCTACGCTCGGCGGCTCGACCAGCACAGGCTGGAAGCGCCTTTCGAGCGCCGCGTCCTTCTCTATGTACTGGCGGTACTCCTCGAGCGTCGTCGCGCCGATGCAGTGCAGCTCGCCGCGCGCCAGCAGCGGCTTAAGCATGTTGCCCGCGTCGAGCGCGCCGTCCGTCTTTCCGGCTCCGACTATCGTATGGAGCTCGTCTATGAAGAGGATGATGCGTCCGTCGCTCTTCTTGACCTCGTCGAGCACGGCTTTCAGACGTTCCTCGAATTCGCCGCGGAACTTCGCGCCGGCGATCAGCGATCCCATGTCGAGCGCGAAAATTATACGGTCTTTGAGATTTTCCGGAACGTCGCCGCGCATGATCCTCATCGCGAGCCCTTCGGCGATCGCCGTTTTCCCGACGCCCGGCTCGCCTATGAGCACGGGGTTGTTCTTCGTCTTGCGGCTCAGTATGCGTATCGTGCGGCGTATCTCTTCATCACGTCCTATGACTGGGTCAAGCTTGTTCTCGCGCGCGGCTTTCACGAGGTCGCGTCCGTATTTCTCAAGCGCGTCGTAGGTGTCCTCCGGGTTGTCGCTGGTCACGCGCTGATTGCCGCGTACTTCAGATAGCGTCTTCAAGAAATTCTCCGGCGTTACGCCGAATGTTTCGAAAACCTTTCCCAGCGGACTGCCCTTCGTCTCGTACAGTATCGCGAGGAAAATATGCTCCACCGATATGTATTCGTCCTTGAGTCCGTTTGCTTCGTCCTCCGCGCGCACCAGTATCTTGGACAGACGCTGTGAGATGTAGATTTTGCCGCTCTCCTGTCCGGCTCCGGAAACTTTCGGCTTGCGGTTGAGTTCGTTTTCTATCGCCCCGGCTATGTTATTGACGGGAACGTTCATTTTTTCAAGAAGGCGCGGGATAAGGCCGTTCTCCTGCTTAATAAGCGCCAGGGCTACGTTTTCAGCGTCCACTTCCTGGTGTCCGTAGCGGACAGCCAAGTTCTGCGCTTCATAGAATGCTTCCTGCGACTTCTGTGTCAGCTTGTTCATATCCATTTCCATCACTCCTCGGTAAGCCATATTTAACCAATACTGACTTAACGGTGATATTATAATACATCAATGAATATCAAACAATAGTTTCCAGAAAAAATTACAAGCTTGGATTGCTATTTTCAGCTTGAAATCGTAGGTCTGTAGAATTATTTTTAGAACGCATAAAAATCTCGCATTAAGAGATTGATTTATTTCGCTGTTTGTTATAGAATCAAAATTTTGATGAAAACCGATGAAAAAACATTAGAATTCCGGTATTTTCCTTGACAAGCGCTTGATAAAAGTATAATGTAAGCTCAGTCGGCGCAAGCCGATGAAACATATTTCCTGTTGGGAGGCAACACCTTGAAAAGCAACGGCACAGTAAAATGGTTCAACGCGACGAAGGGTTACGGATTTATCACCACCGATGAAGGCAACGATGTATTCGTACACTTCAGCGCAATCCAGGGCGAGGGCTTCAAGACCCTTGACGAAGGCCAGAAGGTAAGCTTTGAAATCACGCAGGGAAGCAAGGGCCCCCAGGCTTCCAACGTGGAGAAGCTGTAAGCTTCATCAACAAGTATTTCTTTCGTATTTATACATAGAAAAATATAAAGAAATCTGACAGCAAGGGAGAGCGCGCGGCGTTCTCCCTTTTTCGTTATGTAGGGGGCGGTAAAGCCGTATATAATCTGTCCCCTAAATTATTTCGCTGTGATATAATTCAGCAATTGACTAATATTAACTTTTATCGCCGGTATGGCGGTAAACAGGAGGAGCTTCATGTCCCTTTCAGAAGATAGAAAACTTCCGGCAAGCAGTCTTCGCCGTCAGGCAAACCTCAGCGCCCTGGGATTCAGGACGACGAAGGGGCTGGACAAGCTTTCCGGGCTTATCGGACAGGAACGCGCGGTTCGTTCCGTCAATTTCGGATTGTCCGTTCAGAGCAAAGGATACAACATATTCATGGTCGGGGAGCCGGGATGCGGACGCACGACCTACGCGCTGGAAGAGCTTCGCCACGCAGCGGCGTCGATGCCGGCGCCGGACGACTGGGTCTACGTCTACAATTTCGACGATCCGAGCGTGCCGCTTGCGCTCAGACTTCCAGCCGGCAGGGGGCGCGAGCTTGCGAAGGACGCGGCTGACGCTGTTGAGGAATTGAAGACCGCTTTGTCGAAGGCCTTCGACAACAACGAGTTCGAGGACAGTAAAGCGCATCTCGTCAAGGCTTTCCAGGACGAGGTCAACTCTATAATGGAAGAGCTGCGTAAATGGGCCGAGTCGAAGAATTTCGCTATCAAGCGCACGCCGCAGGGGTTCGTCAACCTTCCGCTCATAACGGCTCCGCCGCTTCCCGCGCCTGGAAGCGAAGCTGCGGAGGGCGAGGAGCCCAAGGAGGCGGAGCCGGTGCTTCGCGAGATGCAGCAGGAAGAGTTTGAGAAGCTCTCCGAAAGCGAGCAGGCCGAGCTCCAAAAGGCGTCCGAGGAAATTTCTCAGAAGACGCTCGAAAAGCTGCGCCTCATCAGAGAAAAGGAAAAAGACCTGAAAGAAAAGATACACGAGCTGGAGAGCCAGATATGCCGCGTCGCGATAGCGCCGGTGATGTCTGAGCTTAGGACGAAATACCAGCCGAACGAGAAGCTCGAACGCTGGCTCGACGATTTTTCCGAGGATCTGATAGCTAATTTCAACGTTTTTCTCGCCGCGGTGCGCGACGACCAGGCCGACGTAGATTTCTCGCGCTATGAGGTGAACGCCTTCGTCAGCAACAATCCGAACGACGGTGCGCCAGTCGTCTGCGAGACGAACCCCATATATTACAACCTAGTAGGCAAAGTTGATTACGAGAACCGCCAGGGCAATCTCTACACCGACTTCCGCCGCATAACGCCGGGCGCGATGCACAGGGCGAACGGCGGATTCCTGCTGCTCGACGCGGACGAGCTTCTGCGTCAGTTCATGTCGTGGGACGTGCTGAAGCGCGTCCTGCGCTACCGCGAGCTCGCCATAGAAAATCTCGCGGAGCAGCTCGGCTACATTCCTGTATCCTCGCTGCGCCCGGAGCCTATCCCGGTTGATATGAAGGTCGTCATCGTAGGTACTCCGTATCTGTACTACCTGCTGAACATATACGACCCCGAGTTCTCCAAAGTGTTCAAGGTCAAGGCTGAGTTCGACTCGGAGATGCCGCGTACAGATGAAAGCGAAATGCAGATAGCGCGCTTCGTCGCCGGCTTCGTCGAACGTGAGGGAAAGCTGCATTTCACGGCTGCGGCGGTCGGAGAGGTGATAGAGTGGGCCTCGCGCCTTGTAGAGGATAAGAACAAGCTTTCTACCCAGCTCAATAAAATCGCTGAGGTTCTGGTAGAGTCTACGGCGCTAGCCAAGGGCGCAGGAAAGCGACAGGTCGGCGTGGAGCACGTAAGGAATGCGCTCTCGGAAAAGCTGTTCCGCTCCGACATGTGGGAAGAAAAGGTCTTAGACGAGTATAAAAACGGCGTAATAAGGATAGACACGGACGGTTTTGCGGTAGGACAGATAAACGGCCTGACCGTCTCTCAGCTTATAGATCATTCGTTCGGCTCGCCCGTGCGCATAACGGCCAACGTTTTCATGGGGACGGAGGGGGTCGTCAACATAGAGCGCGAGGTCCGCATGACCGGGCCTATACACAACAAGGGGCTTATGACTCTTACGAGCTATCTCGGGCGCATGTACGCGAAGAAGTATCCGCTTTCGATAAGCGCGCGCATCGCCTTCGAGCAGACCTACGGCGGCATAGAGGGAGACAGCGCGTCGTCGACAGAGCTTTACTGCCTGCTTTCCGCGATAGCCGAAATTCCGCTCAATCAGGGGATAGCGGTGACCGGTTCCGTGGACCAGCGCGGCAACATACAGCCTATAGGCGGCGTCAACGAAAAGATAGAGGGCTTCTTCCGCTACTGCGAGCACAATGGGCTGACGGGACGCCAGGGCGTCATGATCCCTGTGCAGAACGAACGTCACCTTATGCTCTGCCATGAAGTGACGGAGGCCGTCAGGAAGGGCAAATTCCATATATGGAGCATTTCGACCATAGACGAAGGCATAGAAATACTTACCGGAGTCCCCGCCGGTACGCCTGACGAGAACGGAGACTACCCGAAGGATAGCGTGCACGGGCGAGTGCAGGCGGCCCTCGAGGAATGGCTCGAGCGTTCGTTCCGCTATAAGAAGGTCATCGGCGACAGGATAGATCCTCCGAAGAAAAAGAGGCAGCCCAAGAAAGAAAAGGCGTCGCCGGAGTCCGCCGGTGGCGGCAGGGAGGCCGAGTGATGGCTCTGCACGACGTTAAGGAGATTCTTGACGGGCTCGAGGCTCTGTACGGCAACGAAGCCCGCCCTGCGAGCGATTTCTGCTACGAGGAGCCGCTCGACGACCTCATACTGACTATATTGTCGCAGAACACCAACGACAAGCTGCGCGACCGGGCATTCGCGAATATGAAGGCGCGCTACGCCTCATGGGACGAGGTCGCGGCCGCTGACATCGACGAGCTGAAGGAAGTGCTGCGCATCGCCGGAATGAGCGGCACGAAGCCGCCTCGCATACAGCAGATACTGGCGGCGGTGAAGGAGAGGTTCGGCGTCTACTCTATAAAGGAGCTGCGTAATTGGACGCAGCCGGAGGTGCGCGCCTACCTCACGTCGCTGCCGGGCGTCGGCCCCAAGACCTCGGCCATCGTTGAATGCTTCGACCTAGATATGCCGGGCTTTCCCGTAGACACGCACATTACGCGGCTCAGCAAGCGATTCGGCTGGGCCGGGGAGAAATTTCCGCCGGACAAGATTCAGGGGCTTCTCGAGGCGGAGCTGCCTAAAGAGCGCTTTCGCGGCGGGCATTTGAATTTCCTCGAGCACGGACGAGGTATATGCAACGCGCGCCGGCCTCGCTGCGGAGAATGCACGCTTATACGGTGGTGCCCGTTTGGACAGAAAGAGCTTGAACACGTCTCTGATTGAGGCCAGGAAGAAATTTCTCGCTGCAGCCGGACGGCAGGGCTGGGCCGGCGCTGAGGGGATCGTCTGCGCGCTTTCCGGCGGCGGCGACTCCGTGGCGACGCTGTGGCTGCTCAAAGAATTTTTCAGCGGACGCGTCGTAGCTGCGCACCTCGACCACTGCACCAGAGGCGGCGAATCACACCGCGACGCTGAATTCGCGCGCGGGCTCTGCCGCGAGTGGGGGATAGAGTGTTCGGTAAAAGTCGTCGACGTCCATGAGACGCGAGGAAAAGGCGAGTCTTTTGAAATGTCAGGCCGCCGCGCGCGCTACGAGCATTTCGAGGAGACGGCGCGCCGTTATTCCCTGCCTTTCATCGCCGTCGGTCACAACGCTGACGACGTCGTTGAAACGCAGCTTCTGAACCTTGCGCGCGGCACAGGAATAGCGGGGCTGCGCGGAATCCCCGAGCGCAGGGGAAACATAGTGCGCCCGGTCATAGATTTCACACGCGCCGAGCTGCGCGCGCTTCTCAAGGAAAACGGAGTGCAGTGGCGCGACGACGCGACCAACGACGAGTCCGATTATATGCGCAACAAAATCCGAAACATATTGATCCCATGGATAAAGGACAACCTCAATCCTGGCTTTGAAAACGTCATGCTCGGCCTGGCGCGGCAGGTCTCGGTCGAAACGGACGAGCGCGCAGCCGCGGCGCGCCGTGCGCTTGAAGCGGTATCGTTCACGCAGCCGCCGGCTCTCGCCGCATGGCGCGCCGCGCCTCTGAAGGAGCTGCCGGATACGCTGCTTTGCGAAATGCTTCGCGCGCAGGGTGCGGCGCTGTCGCTTCCCGTGCTTTCGCGCCGGCGCACGGAGGAGCTGCTTTCACTTATAAGGCGCGGCGGCTTCTGGCGCTTTCAGTGGGCTTTAGACGTCGAGACGTGTTATTCTGAGCGCGGCCTCGGATGGCTGCGCCGCGCCGACGTCGAGAAAACGCGCGCGCGCGGAAAAAGCCGCGGCGAAAATCATCTCCCGTGGTGGGCGGGATAATTAAAGTGTGGTATCATTCTCTATTGTTGCAGACAGATTTTCCTCCGCGAGGGAGTGCTTGAGAGTGGAATATAGAATAGGCAGAACGCTTATACCCGAAGAAAAAATAAGAGAAAAGGTTAAAGAGCTCGGCGCGAAGATACGCGAGGACTATGCCGGGAAACAGGTCGTGTTCGTGTGCGTACTGAAGGGCGCGGTCGTATTCTTCTCCGATCTTATACGCGAGATGGGGCCGGACGTCGACGTACAGATCGATTTTCTCGCCATAGCTTCATACGGCGCCTCGACGAAGAGCAGCGGCGTAGTAAAAATACAAAAAGACCTGAGCACCGACATCCACGGCAAGCACGTCGTGATAGTCGAGGATATACTGGATACCGGCCTTTCGCTCAACTACATCGTAAAACTCCTGCGCGAGCGCGGCCCGGCTTCGCTTGAAATATGCGTTCTGCTCGACAAGGCGGAGCGCCGCACGCAGCCTGTCGAAGTGAAATACTCCGGTTTCGTGATCCCAGACGAATTCGTCATCGGCTACGGCCTCGACTACGCCGGACGTTTCCGTCAGCTTCCCGCGATACATGTGGCGGAGCCGGCAGACTAGTATAAAAAGGAAGAATAGGAAAGAGAGGACAACATAGATTGAAAAAAATTTCTAAGAACGTGGGGATGTACATTGTCCTGATCGTGCTGGTGGTCAGCCTGGTCAATGTGTTCCTCGGCCCCGACAGCGGTCAGAAATCGGCGCAGACGAACGTCATGCCGTACAACGTCATGCGCAGCGAGGTAAACAACGGTAATGTGACGAAGGTGCGTATAGACCCCGAAAAACTTACCGGAATGCTGAAATCCGGCGGAGAGTTTGTCACTTATATCGTCGATGCGTCGTCGCTCCCGGATTTTCTCTCGGAGAAGGGCGTCGAAGTGGAGGTCGTCCCGCCGCCTAAGAATTCCTGGCTTACCGCGCTGCTCACGTCGCTGCTTCCGACTCTGCTGCTTATAGGCGTATGGATATACTTCATCTACAACATGCAGGGCGGCGGCAGCAAGGTTATGGGATTCGCTAAAAGCAAGGCCAAGCTCTTCCTCGACAACCGTCCCAAGGTGACCTTCGCAGATGTGGCCGGATGCGACGAATCCAAGGAAGAGCTCGAGGAGGTCGTGCAGTTCCTTAAGGATCCGGCTAAGTTCACGAAACTCGGCGCGAGGGTCCCGCGAGGCGTGCTTCTGCTCGGCGCCCCGGGAACCGGTAAGACGCTGCTTTCGAGGGCCGTAGCTGGCGAGGCGGACGTGCCGTTCTTCAGCATCAGCGGCTCAGACTTCGTTGAAATGTTCGTCGGCGTCGGAGCGGCGCGCGTGCGCGACCTGTTTGAACAGGCTCGCAAATATCAGCCATGCATAATATTTATAGACGAAATAGACGCCGTCGGGCGTCACCGCGGGGCTGGGCTCGGCGGCGGCCACGACGAACGCGAGCAGACTCTGAACCAGCTTCTCGTCGAGATGGACGGGTTCGAGGCAGGCTCCGGCATAATACTGATCGCCGCGACCAACCGTCCCGATATACTCGACCCTGCGCTTCTGCGCCCCGGACGTTTCGACCGCCAGGTAGTCGTAGACAGGCCGGACGTGAACGGACGCCGCGACATTCTTAAAGTCCACCTCAGAGACAAGAAGATAGAAGACGATGTCGATATCGACGTCATAGCGAGAAGGACTCCAGGCTTCGTTGGAGCCGACCTGGCCAACCTCGTTAACGAAGCCGCGCTCCTTTCGGCGCGCCGCGACAAAGAGAAGCTCGGCATGCCCGAGTTCGAAGAGGCGATCGACCGCGTAATGGCCGGTCCCGAGCGCAAGAGCCGCGTGATAAGCGAAAAAGAACGCGAGATAATAGCATATCACGAGGCGGGACACGCGCTCGTCGCCGCGAAGATAAAGGGGACCGACCCAGTTCACAAGATTTCCATAATCCCGCGCGGACACATGGCGCTCGGCTACACGCTGCAGCTCCCCGAGGAGGACAGATTCCTCGTCTCCAAGCAGGAACTTTCCGACAGGATATGTGTCCTGCTCGGCGGGCGCGTGGCGGAGATGATACGCTACGGCGACGTGACGACGGGGGCTTCGAACGACCTTGAGCGAGCAACGCAGATAGCGCGTCAGATGGTTACGCAGTTCGGCATGAGCGACAAACTCGGCCTCGTCACGCTCGGACGTAAGCAGCATGAAGTGTTCCTCGGACACGACATAGTCGACGACCGCAACTACAGCGAAGAGGTCGCGCATACGATAGACCTTGAAATACGCGCGATAATCGACAGCTGCATGAACAGGGCGCACGACATACTGACGGAGAACCGCGAACGCCTCGAAGAGATAACTCAGCGCCTTCTCAAAGAAGAGGTGCTTGAGGGCGACGAGCTCGACGAACTTCTCGGCTACCCGAAGAAGGAGCATCCGTCGCCGGAGGGCAAAGACGCCGCGAACGGCGGCGAAGAGACGGAGAAGCACGACGGTGCGGATGAGCCGCCCAGCGGGCCCGACGGAGATTCGGTCGTCCGCGAGCTGCCGGACATCGAGCAGGTCGATGAAAAAACGCTCAACGCGCCTATGGACGAAAGTAAATAGCAAATATTACGGGCCGCTCCCACAGGAGCGGCCCAATTTTATGCAGTAGGGCATAAGCTGCCGGATTGTGCTAAAATTTAACGGTTTTAGTCTGATTGAGGAGGATGTGCGGGAAAGACACCATGGAAGATAAATTTAAGCTTACCGCGCCGTTCGGCCTCTCCGGCGATCAGCCGCAGGCCGTAGACAAGCTAGTGCGCGGCTTTCTCGAAAAGGACGGGACTCGTCAGACGCTGCTCGGCGTCACCGGCAGCGGCAAGACCTTCACCATGGCGAACGTCATCGCGGCGCTTAACCGTCCGACGCTCGTCCTCGCCCACAACAAGACTCTCGCTGCGCAGCTTTACAGCGAGTTCAAGGAGTTCTTTCCTGAGAACTCCGTTAATTATTTCGTATCCTACTACGACTATTACCAGCCCGAGGCTTACATTCCCGCTTCCGACGTCTACATCGAGAAGGACGCCTCCGTCAACGAGCGCATAGAGAAACTGCGTCTCATGACTACGAAGGCGCTTCTCGAACGGCGCGACGTGGTCGTCGTCGCGAGCGTCTCGTGCATATACGGCCTCGGCAAGCGCAAAAACTACGAGGACGCGATATTCCGTTTCGCCTGCGGGGAGCGCTGGGAGCGGCGCGACTTTATGATGAAGCTGATCGCAAATTACTACGAGCGCAACGACGTTTCGCTCGTTCCCGGCACATTCAGGAGCCGCGGCGAAACGATGGAGATATTTCCATCTTACAGCGACACGGCGCTGCGAATATATTTCTTCGACGACGAGATAGAGCGCATAGACGAGATAAACCCCGTAACCGGCAACAGCGTCGCGCGCAAGGAAAAATTCGGGATTTTCCCGTCGAAGCATTACGTGACGAGCCCTGACGCGATAAAAAACGCCGCCTCGGCGATAGAGAAAGAGATGGAGGAGTGCTGCGCGCGCTTTACGAGTGAAGGAAAATATCTCGAAGCCGAGAGGCTCAAGATGCGCACGAAGTACGACCTCGAGATGCTGCTCGAAGTCGGCTATTGCTCCGGCATCGAGAACTATTCTCGGTACCTGGACGGACGCGAGGCGGGCGACCCGCCGGGGACGTTGCTCGACTTCTTTCCGAAAGACGCGCTCTTCTTTATAGACGAGTCGCACATGACGCTGCCGCAGGTGCGCGGAATGTACAACGGAGACAGGGCGCGCAAGGAGATACTCGTCGCGCACGGATTTCGTCTCCCGTCGTGCCTCGACAACAGGCCGCTGAAATGGGATGAGTTCGAGCCGGTGCTCAAAAACGCGCTCTTTATCTCAGCGACGCCCGGAGACTACGAATTTGAACATTCTGACCACGTAGTAGAGCAGCTGATACGCCCCACCGGAATCCCGGACCCAGAGGTAGAGGTCCATAAGGCGACCGGGCAGGTCGACGATCTGCTCGCGGAGATACGTCCCGTGGTAGACCGCGGCGAGCGGGCGCTCGTCTCAACCCTCACTAAGCGCTCGGCGGAAGACCTTGCGGAGTACATGGCTGAGCTAGGCATAAAGGTCAGATACATACATTCGGAACTCGACACCTTTGAGCGCGCCGAGCTGCTGCGCGACCTTCGTCTCGGCGTATTCGCAGTGCTCGTCGGCGTCAACCTTCTGCGCGAAGGCATAGACCTGCCGGAGGTCTCGCTCGTAGCGATACTCGACGCGGACCGCGAAGGCTATCTCCGCGCCCACCGCTCGCTGATACAGATGATAGGCCGCGCAGCGCGCAACAGCGCCGGCAAGGTTATACTCTACGCGGACGTGCTTACGGACAGCATCAAGCTTGCGATGCGCGAGACGAAGCGCCGCCGAGAGGCGCAGATCGCGTTCAACGAAGAACATAACATAGTCCCGAGGACGATAATCAAGTCCGTCAAGAACCTGCTGCCAGACGAGCTCACGGAAGACGGCGAAGAACGTTACGCAGGAATGCGCGCCGCCTCGCCGCTCGCGGAGAATAAGGAAAGCATTGCGGAGATGGAGCGCAGGATGTGGGAAGCGGTTGAGAAGCTGGACTTCGAGACTGCGGCTCAGCTTAGGGACGACATTCAGAAACTGAAAGGCGGAGGCACCATTGGAACAGGAAATAAAAATTACAGGAGCAAGGCAGCACAACTTAAAAAACGTAAGCGTAAATATACCAAAAAATAAACTCGTCGTCGTCACGGGGCCGTCCGGCTCCGGCAAATCTTCGCTTGCATTCGACACGATATACGCCGAGGGGCAGCGGCGCTACGTCGAGTCGCTTTCGTCGTACGCGCGCCAGTTCCTCGGAATGTCCGACAAGCCCGACGTAGACGACATAACGGGCCTTTCTCCGGCGATCTCCATAGAACAGAAGGGTACGGGACACAACCCGCGCTCGACGGTGGGCACCGTCACGGAGATATACGACTATCTGCGCCTTCTCTTCGGGCGCGCCGGCACGCCGCACTGCCCAAAATGCGGGCGTGAGGTGCACCGTTACAGTGTAGACGAGATAATAGACCTGATATTCAAAGAATATGACGGGAAGCCGCTTGAGATATACTCTCCGGTCGTGAAAGGCAAGAAGGGCGAATACAGGAACCTTCTGCTCAAGCTGCACCAGCAGGGCTACATGCGCGCGCGCATAGACGGGACGCTCTACTGGCTCGAAGAGGCCGTCGAACTCGACAAAAAGCGCCGCCACACTATAGAGTGCCTTATCGACCGCATGAAGGTGCGCGAGGACAACCGGCTGCGCCTCAGCGAAGCCGTGGAGATGGCGCTCAAACTTTCGGACGGCTTCGTGCTGCTTGTATCGGATGGTATGCCGGACAACGAGCTGACGGAAAAGTACGTTTGTCCGGTATGCGAGATAAGTCTGCCGGATATAGAGCCGCGCCTGTTTTCCTTCAACGCGCCTGTAGGAGCCTGCCCTGACTGCGGCGGCCTCGGCTTTCACATGCACTTCTCGCCGGAGCTGGCGGTCAACCCCGAACTGCCGCTCGCGGAGGGAGGCTTCATTCCGTGGAAGGCGATGAAGCACATGATCCAGAAGGCGGAGAAGCTCGCAGAGAAAAAAGGCTGGGACATCAGCAAGCCGTTCGGCGAGCTTCCGCGCGAGGCGCAGGAGGCCCTGCTTTACGGTTCGGACGAGGTGCTTCCTCTCGTCTTCACGGACCGCCACGGTGATTGGGAATACAACGGCAAGTATATCGGGCTCATCCCGTGGATAGAAAAACGCTATAACGAGACGGAATCCGAAAACTATAAAGAAGAACTGGACCGTTACCGTGTTGAGGACGTATGCGCGACCTGCAAGGGCGCGCGCCTCAAGCCGGAGGCGCTGGCTGTGACGCTCGGCGGGTACAACATCCGCCAGCTTACGGAAATGCCTGTGGACGAGCTGATAAAGGTGCTCGACGGCCTCGTGCTCGGCGAGCGCGAGCAGAAGATAGTCGGCGTCGCGCTCATAGAGGTGCGCAAGCGCCTCGCATTTCTCAACGACGTAGGGGCGGGCTATCTCAGCCTGTCGCGCCGCGCGGACACACTCTCCGGCGGCGAAAGCCAGAGAATACGCCTCGCCTCGCAGATCGGCTCGCAGCTCACCGGCGTCCTCTACGTACTCGACGAGCCGACGATAGGGCTGCACCCGCGCGATACGAACAGGCTGCTCGACACGCTGCGCGCGATACGCGACATAGGGAACACCGTCCTCGTCGTCGAACACGACCGCGACACGATGGCGGCGGCTGACCATATACTCGAGCTCGGCCCGGGAGCGGGCGAGCGCGGCGGCGAACTGATAGCGGACGGCAGCGCGGAAGAGATAATGAAGGGAAATTCGAGCACCGCGCTCTATCTGCGCGGAGAGGCCGACGGGACGTACATGCCGCATCCGCAGCGGCGGAAGCCCTCGTCGTTCGTCAAGGTGCGCGGCGCGCGCGAAAACAACCTGAAAAAGCTGAACATAGACATCCCGCTCAACACCTTCGCCTGCCTGTCGGGAGTTTCCGGCTCCGGCAAAAGCACACTGCTATACGAGATATTATATAAAGGGCTGCGCGGCAAGTTCGACCGCGATTTCCGCGAGCGTCCCGGCAGATTCGACTCGATAACCGGATACGAGCCGCTGCGCAACATAGTGCTGGTAGACCAGAGCCCGATAGGACGCACGCCGAGGTCGAACCCGGCCACATACACCGGAGTGTTCACATACATCCGCGAATTTTTCTCCGAGCTTCAGGAGTCGAAGCTGCGCGGCTACCAGCCCGGACGCTTCAGCTTCAACGTCAAGGGCGGACGGTGCGAGGCCTGCAACGGCGACGGAGTCATAAAGGTCTCGATGCTTTTCCTGCCCGACGTCTACGTCAAGTGCGACGTCTGCAAGGGAAAGCGCTACAACCGCGAGACGCTCGAGGTCAAGTACAAGGGGCTTTCCATAGCCGACGTGCTGGAGCTGACGGTGGACGAGGCGACGGAATTTTTCGGCGCAGTCCCGCGCATAGCGAACAAGCTCAAAACGATACAGGAAGCTGGGCTAGGCTACATACGCCTCGGCCAGCCAGCGACGACTCTCTCGGGAGGCGAGGCCCAGCGCGTCAAGCTCGCGACCGAGCTCGGCAAAAAATTCCGCGGCAATACGCTGTATTTGCTCGACGAGCCTACGACGGGCCTCCACTACACGGACGTGAAAAAGCTGCTCATCCTTCTGCACAAGCTTGTCGAACAGGGCAACTCCGTGCTTGCAATAGAACACAACCTCGACGTGCTCGCCTCGGCCGATTATATAATGGATCTTGGGCCCGAGGGAGGCAAAGGCGGCGGAAAGCTCATTGCGAAAGGTACGCCGGAAGAGGTCGCCAAGGCGAACGGCCCGACGTCGAAATATCTCGCGCAGTTCCTGGCGGAGATCAGAAAAGGAGCGTAACGATGGAGAAATTCAGAAAAAAGGGCGAAAAGCCGGCGGTGCGCGAAGCCGCGGCGGACGGAGAGCTCTGCTGGGGCCGCAATCCCGTCATATCGCTGCTTGAAGTTTCGCCGGAGCGCTGCATGAAGGTGCTCCTTTCGGAGACGATGCAGCCGCACATAAAAACTAAGATAATCTCCCTTTGCTGCGACAACGGAATAACCTTTCAGAATGTCGCGCAGGCGGCTCTGGACCGTCTGACCGGCGGAGAGAACCATCAGGGTACGGCGGCCTATCTGACGCAGGCGAAGCTTTGGGACGCCGACGAACTCATCGCATCTCTTCCGCCGGCGCCTGAGCCAGTCATGGTGCTGCTCTGCGATCACGTGCAGGACCCGCACAACCTCGGCGCGATGATACGCAGCGCCGAAGCCGCCGGCGCGTCCGCCGTGCTGATACCCAAACGCGGCGGCTGCCTGCCGACCGGCACCGTAGTCAAGACGAGCGCCGGAGCATCGCTCCGCCTGCCGGCAGCGCTTACCGGCAACGTGGCTCAGACAGTGCGTAAGCTTCAGGAGGCCGGATTGTGGGTGACCGGCCTAGACATGGACGGGCGCGACACGCTCTTCCGCGAGGACCTGCCGCCGCGCAGCGCGATAGTCGTAGGCGCGGAGGGAAACGGCCTCGGCACGGCGACCGCGAAAGCCTGCGACGACGTGCGCTACATCCCGATGCTCGGTGCGGCGGGCTCGCTCAACGCCTCTGTAGCCGCCGCTCTTGCGATGTTCGAATGGGCACGCAGTGTAGGGAAGATTTCATAAAACAGGAGAAAGTCATATGTACTTGGAATTGGTGAACAGTTATAAGACGACAAGAAAGTACGGCGAAGATATAAAGCCGCGTCTTCCAGTGAGCGAAACACAGATAACCGAGGCGGAGGAGCGTCTCGGCATCTCATTTCCTCCGGAACTGCGCGCCATACTCCTGGAAATGGACGGCGACTGCAACTTTCTGTTAGCGCTGGAAGAGATTATCGAATACAACGAGGCTATGCCCTCTGAGTGGTGGTTCGCCGGAGCGAAGCCGCTCTTCATCGCTACAGATGGCTCTGGCGGCCTTTACGGCTATGCAGTGAAGGACGGCGGCGCGGAAAACTCAAAGCTCGTTTTCTGGGATCACGAGACGGGCGAAATTTCAGACTGTGAAGGCGCGTCCTCTGATTCTCTCTATGAATTGATAAAGCAGTTTTACGATGTCAGCTTCAGCGAATTTTTGGACGGCGTCAGGCCTTAAAGAGCGGCGCTAAGAGGCGCGGAATGTTGCTGGCCGCCGTCGCCCCGTTCCTGAGGCGCCTTACATACAAAAAATGCCGGGAAGCCTGTTGTCATGGCTTTCCGGCATTTTTATACGGCCAAGCAATCAACAGAATGGAACAAACGGCATTTCAGTGGAACCTTCTAAGCCTTGTCTTCGCGGCTTCCGCACGTCCCCTCCCAGACGACTTTACGGTAATTTTCCGGATCAGTTGCTCCCTCGGTGGAGAATAGCAAGACGCGCGAGTCCTTGCCGATTTTGAGTTTTTCGCGAAGCGTCGCCAATTCGCCGCCGCGCATGAGCGCGTAGAGAAAGCCGAGCGGCGCTGCGCCGGACTCGCCGGATATGACGCGCGGGTCGCCCGGCAGGGGGGCTCCAAGAATGCGCATCCCGTCCGCCGCGACTCGGTCTGGCAGCGAGGCGAAGGCGGCAACTTTGTCTTTGAGTATCTGCCACGAAGTTATGCTGGGCTCGCCGCACGCGAGCCCGGCCATAATAGTCTTCATGTCGCCGCCGACCGTCCTTATTTCTCCGTCGCCGGCGCACGCCGACCTGTACAGACAGTCGGCTTGGTCCGACTCCACAACGACGAAGACAGGCGTGTCTTTAAGATATTTGTTAGAGAAGTAGCCGACTACGGCGCCAGCGAGCGATCCCACGCCCGCCTGCACGAACACGTGCGTCGGCGCGGCCCCGGCGGAGCGCTCAAACTGCTCGCCGGCCTCCATCGCCATAGTGCCGTAACCCTGCATTATCCACGACGGTATCTCTTCATATCCCTCCCACGCCGTGTCCTGTATCAGCACGCCGCCCGGCGTCTCGCTCGCGGCCTTCGCCGCCTTGCGCACGCAGTCGTCGTAGTTTAATTCTTCTATCGTCGTGAGCGCGCCCTCTGCGCGGATATTTTCGAAACGCGCCGCCTGCGAACCCTTCGGCATCATAATCACCGACTTCTGTCCGAGCATCTTCGCCGCCCATGCTACGCCGCGCCCGTGGTTGCCGTCCGTAGCGCTGAAAAACGTTATCTCTCCTGTCTCCTCTTTCAATCCGCCGGAGGTGAGCTCGCCGTATCCGAGCTCTTCAACGGGGCGGCCAGTGATCTTGGAGACGTAGCGCGCCATGGCGAAAGAGCCTCCGAGCACCTTGAAAGCGTTGAGGCCGAAACGGTAAGATTCATCCTTAACGCAGAGCTTACCGACTCCGAGGAAACCGGCGAGCCCGTCGAGAACCGCGAGCGGCGTTTCTTTATATTGCGGAAAACTCTCGTGGAACGAGCGCGCCGCCTCTACATTCCGAAGCGACATTATCTCAAGCTTCCCGCCGCCTCTCGGCATTCTGTTGTCCGTCCACTTGATGCCGTACATCCTTACTCCCCCTCGTGCGATTGTGTGCATGATATCCTGAATATAGCAACGGCCTCCCGGGCCGTCAACGGCGGAAAACTCCGCCTGCGGAAACTGGCGCGTGCTCTATGTGCAGATTTCCCGGCCGTAAAAAATTTTTTCGATTCGTTGTTGACATTATGGCGGATTCATATATAATACTCCCTGTCCGGCCCGATTGGGGTATGGTGCAACGGCAGCACGCCTGACTCTGGATCAGGTAATCGAGGTTCAAATCCTTGTACCCCAGCCACTTACTTAGTAAGACGGTCCCTTCGTCTAGGGGCCCAGGACGGCGGGTTCTCAGCCCGTTAACAGGAGTTCGAATCTCCTAGGGACTGCCAAAATAAATGAGAGAGCGGAATGCCTTCTGGTGTTCCGCTCTCTCATTATAAAGTATAAAATTTATTATGAGCCGTGAATTTTAAGAATACTGCCAGGAGAGTAAAATTTCCAGCCTGTGCGTGCGTATCGCGAATCTCTGCCCAAAAATGTTTTTATGCAAATGAACAAAGAAAACATTCTTGGCAGACGCTGTTAGTGAAAAGCGGCGGCCGCCGTTCAATGCGTAATTTTACAGTGCCGTTCGAGTAAGATTCATGTTATGCAGCCGAGCCGACGTTTGAAAGGCATAATTTAAATTATATGAGCATATCGAGTACTTTAATTAAGTAAATCAATCGGAATGCTTTTATAAACGAAATTTTGCGTTAAATTTACTATATAATGCGTTTTTAGAGAAATTGCTTTTATATATGCGTAATATGTGCCTATTTAACGGCTTGCGGTATATTTTATACAAATGCGTGAAAATTGACGCAATTAAAAAATGCCGCTAAAATCTATTAATGTATTGTGAAATATCTTCTAACTATAGAAGCTCTGGGAGGGGGTGACTTCATTGGCGGATAATCTTGCACAGGAAATTCGGGAGCAGGAGGCTTTGGCGAAGAGCATCGTCTCTGACGCGAAGGCTGAAGCAGCGAAAATGATCGCCGCCGCTCAGTCCGAGGCGGAGCAGTCTGTCAAGAGCACAAAACAGCAGTGTCACAGGCAGTGGCGCGAAAGGGTGGCGGAGGCCGAAAAAGAGGCGGAAGCCAGGGCTCTTGAGATAACGCAGAAGGGCGAAAACGACGCGAAAGCGTTTTACGAAAGTAAGAAAAGAGATACGGACGAAGTAGCAAACTGGCTGGTTAGTGAGGTGATGGCGGCTTATGGCTCTCGCTGAAATGTGTAAGGCGCGGATAGCTGTACATAAATCCGTAGCCGATGAATTAGCGGCCGGCCTTCAGGCGCTGGGGTGCTGCGAATTTGCCGGGAAGAACGGCGATCCGTCCGTTCGCGCGGAGGCTATTGAACCGTTGCGTGAGCGGAAGCGCCGTATCGACGAGCTGATTGGAGACGCCAAGTTTATTATTCGCCTTTTGGAGCCGTACGAAAGCAAGAGCGGCGGATCCTTGGGCAAAATGCTGAGCGGCGCTCCGGCCCGTACCTTCGGCGAATTGGCCGCGAAGATTGACGAACAGAAATTCGCAAAACTTACTTCCTCGATGAGGGAGGCTGAAAGGGAGCTCACCGAAACCCGAGCGGAGCTTTCCAGGCTGAAGGGGCTCCAGACCCAGATCGTTTTGCTTGAGAAGATCAAATACCCGCTTGAATTTTTTACTACGGGCACCGAAAGCGTAGCGGGCGCTATCTACGGAGTTCAGAAGAATTCAGCCGCCGCGATGCGCGCGAAAATCTCCGAGACGCTTGGAGATTTGGCCGAGATACAGGAAATTCCAGGGGCCGAGAAGGACCCGAGCACCGTGTTCGCAGTACTTTACCGTAAGAGCGACTCGGACAGGCTTCTCGAAGTCGCGTCGGAGTTCGGAGCTGCGCGTATAGAGGTTCCTAAGGACTTCACTCTTACCTCGGCTGAAGAAAAAGAACGTATCAACGGGCAGATAGCGGCGTGCGAGGCGAAGGAAAACGATATCGCCGAGCGTCTGACGGCGCGCGCAGATTCAGCGCTTGAGGCCGCACGCGAGCACTGCGACTACTGGAGCATAGTGAGCCGCAGACTTGAGGCGATGGAGTCCGGCGAGCCGACGGACGACGTGCTGATATGGGACCTGTGGACTCCGAGGACGGAGCTGCAGAAGGTCAGCGCCGCTGTCGCTCGTTACGAAGCCTACACCGAGTTTGCTGAGGTCGAGCCGGACGACGGCGAAGAACCTCCGTCGCTGCTCAGGAACCCGTCGTGGTCCGCGTGCCTCGAGCCGCTTACGATAATGTACGGAACGCCGACCTACGGCAAGATCGACCCGACCACGCACATGGCCCCGTTCTTCTTCCTTTTTATGGGGATATGCTTCGGGGATGCGGGGTACGGGCTTGTCGTTGCGGCGATTCTAGGTTATTTCCTGATACGCTACCAGCTTCCGCCGACGCTTCGCAAGTTTTTCGTGATGATGGTCGCCGGCATGATGGTGGCGGTCGCCTTCGGCGCGATAACGGTGTCGTGGTTCGGCGATTCGCTTACGGTTTTCCCGTTCCTCAGCGGCGTCGCTCCTGTCGCGTCAAAAATCCAGCTGCTGAACCCGATGGGCGATCCTATAACGATGCTGACGATTTCGCTCGTTCTCGGCTTTGTGCAGATACTGTATGGACTTCTGCTGGCCTTCTATCAGAACTGGAAGGCCGGAGACAAGTTCGCCGCCTGCGCCGACCAGGGCGGATGGATACTGCTTCTGTGCGGTCTCGTGCTGTTTGGGTGCGCGGCCGGCGGCTATGCTCCTGGTTCGATGCTGCTGCCTGGCAAGGTCGTTTCTATATTAGGGGCGGTCGTCCTCGTGGCGACGCAGGGCAGGGAGAAGCCCAGCCTTTTCGGCAAGCTCTTCTCCGGCGTCATGAGCCTCTATAACGTTACGGGCTATCTGGGCGACGTGCTCAGCTACAGCCGCCTTCTGGCGCTCGGCCTCGGCTCCGCCGCTGTAGGCATGGTCATCAACCTTCTAGCGGGACTCGTTTCCGGCGTTCCGTACGTCGGCATCGTACTGGCGGTGCTCCTCTTCGTTCTCGGGCACCTGTTCAGCATCGCCGTCAACATTCTCGGAGCGTTCATACATCCGCTGAGGCTCCAGTATGTCGAGTTCTTCGGCAAGTTCTACGACGCCTCTGGGCGCAATTTCTCACCGCTCAACAACGCGGCTCAGTATTCCCGCATTACGGAAGAGTCTTCCGCAAGCTAACGATAAGCAGACGCAACACAATTTTTCAAGGAGGTAAAGTATACTATGGAAACAATTCTCGCAACAATGGGTGAACAGCTTGGACAGATGCTGGTTATTCTCGGAGCGGCGCTAGCGGTCGGCTTCGCCGGTTCGGGGTCGGCGTGGGGTATAGGCCTCGCGAACGAAGCGGCCGCCGGAATAATGACCGAGGATCCCAAGAAATTCGGTTACGCGCTCGTCCTTCTCGCCCTTCCCGGTACTCAGGGTATCTACGGCCTGCTTGTGGCCGTCCTCGCCATGCAGAAGTCGGGACTTCTCGGCGGCGGCGCCGCGCTGACCGTATGGCAGGGACTCGGCATCTGCTTCGCCTGTCTCCCCATAGCGATAGTCGGTTTCTATTCCGCTATTTGGCAGGGTAAGTCGTCCGCCGCTTCGATACTTATGATAGCGAAGCGTCCCGAGGAAATCGGTAAAGCGGTCATCCTCCCCGCCATGTGCGAAACCTACGCGGTCTTCGGCCTGCTTATCAGTATTCTGTTGCTCAACGGAATCCAGCTCTAAGCAAAGAAGCTGAACGTCATGTCTTTAGCTCAGATTACGGAAAAGATCAGGAACGACGCTCAGAAAGAGGCGGACGAGATCCTTTCTAAGGCCAAGGCTCAGGCCGGCTCCATAACAGGCAAGGCTGAGAAGGAGTGCGGCGAGATAAAGGCAGGATTCGACGCCCGTTTTGAAGCGGAACGTCCCGAGATCATAAAACGCGGTGAAATTGTCGCCAATATAGACGTGAGCAAGATGATGCTGCGCGCCAAGCGCGATCTCATCGACGACGTGTACCGCGGCGCGCTCGAAAAAATGAAAGAGCTCCCGGAGGACCGGTACCTCTCCTTCTGCTCCGCCCTTCTGGACGGAGGCGTGACTGCCAAGGACGAAGAGGTAGTGGTTGGAAACGGAGAGAAGTATATCGACGCGGCGTGGATAGATTCTTACAACTCCGCTCACGGGACGAAGCTTTCCCTCTCGGATGAAAAGGCCGGCATATCGGGCGGCTTCATACTCAGGAGAGGCAGAATCAGCGTGAACTGTTCATGGGAGATGCTGCTTAAAGTTTCCCAGGAAAAACAGGAATCTGACGTTGTAAAGCGTTTGTTCCCGTCGGCGTGATGAGGAGGTGGCCTGATGTCATATAAGGAGGCTTACGGATATGCTGTGGCGCGAATACGCGCTATGGAGCTTCGCCTTCTTGACGCCTCTGTCTTCACAAGGCTGCTGGACGCCGATGATACGGCCTCCGTTATGAAAATCCTTGGGGAGACCTCCTACGCGGCAGCGCTGACATCGGTCTCGGGCGACGGAGGCTTCGACAAGGTCCTCGAAACGGTGCTGCACGACACCTACGAGGAGATCAACTCGTTCGCTCCGCAGAAGGAGCTCGTCGCCCTGCTTAGGCTGCCGTACGACTTCAGCAACGCAAAAGTCATGCTGAAGAGCGTTTTCAGCGTAAGGAGCGGAGGAAAGAAGCGGTGGGACCTTCTCACATCGCTGGGTTCGTACCCTGTCGACAAGCTTATCTCCGACGTGGAGACCGAGGACTATCAGCTCCTTCCGTTCGGGCTCAACACGCTCTTCCCGAAATGCCTTTCAGTCTGGGAACAGAGCAGGGATGTGCTAGAGACGGAACGCCTCCTCGACAAGCAGATGTTCGCGGTGATGCTGGAGCAGGCCGAGAAGCTGGCTGTGCCGGAGGTCGTCGATTGGGTCAAGATCAGGATTGACGGCGAGAACATCCGTTCGCTGGTGAGGCTGAAGCGCTTCGGCTTCGACGCCGGACGCGCGCAGTCATTCCTCCACGACGGCGGAAACATAGATCTCGCAACTCTTGCTCAAATGCTGCCCGAGCCCTTTGAGACGTGGGGGAGGATGATAGATTACTCCGACCTTGCCGGACTCTTTTCCTCAATAGACGCGGGGGCGTCCTTTGCGGACGTTACGATGAATCTCGAGCGCGAGCTCGACGACTTCTACCTCAGAACAGTTCTCGGAAGCCGCTACAGCTCCAGCGCCCCGTGCAACGTCATCGCCTACCTGTGGGCCAAGGAGCTCGAGGTTAAAAATATTCGCATGATCGCTGTTTCGAAGGCAAACGCCAAGGACGGCGGCCAGGTAAGGAGGCTTCTGCGTAATGTCGGCGCATAAGCAAAGAGCACCGATGGCGGCGGTCGGCAGCTATGAAAGCATACTGCCCTTCAAGGCGATAGGGCTTGACGTTGTGATCGTCACTGAAGAAAACAACGACGCCGTTCCGCAGACTCTGAATAAGTTCGCGCGCGCGGGATACGCCGCGCTGTTCCTGGAAGAGGCTCTTTACGCCAAATTCACGGAGGCCGTGGACGAAATAAACGAGTATTCCGATATCAGCATAATTCCCGTGCCGAATCAGAGCGGGTCGATGAACGTCGGTCTCCGCACGATTCGCCGCAACGTCGAGCGCGCTGTCGGAATGGACATATTCGGTGATAAATGATGATTATGATGGAGGCGATTTAATTTGACCACACCAAACGCCGTTACCGGATATATTGAAAAGATATCCGGCCCGCTTGTTATAGCCGGCGGCATGGCAGGCGCGTGTATGTTCGACGTCGTTAAAGTCGGAAAAGCCGGCCTTGTCGGTGAAATAATAGAGCTTAAAGACGATCAGGCGTCCGTCCAGGTTTACGAGGAAACGTCTGGACTCGCTCCCGGCGAGCCGGTCGTGAGCACGGGAGAGCCGCTCTCCGTCGAGCTCGCTCCGGGACTGATAGAGGAATTTTTCGACGGCATCCAGCGCCCGCTTGAAGCCATCCAGGAGAAGGCGCAGAGTCCCTACATCCTCAGAGGGATCAGCGTTCCGGCGGTTAGCCGTACGCGTAAGTGGGCTTTTGAACCTGCAGCCAGGGAGGGCGAAGAGGTCGGCCCCGGGGACGTAGTCGGTATAGTGAAAGAGACTGTTCTCGTTGAGCATAAGATCATGGTTCCGCATGGAGTGGAAGGCGTCGTAAAAGAAATACGGCACGGAGAGTTTACAGTCGAGGAGACCGTGGCGGTCGTCGTCGATAAGAACGGCACAGAGCATGAGATAAAGATGCTCCAGCGCTGGCCGGTCCGTACGCCGCGCCCCGTCGTTAAGCGTCTTCCGCCTGAGGTGCCGCTCACGACCGGGCAGCGTGTCGTAGACACCTTCTTCCCGATAGCGCGCGGAGGCACCGCCTGCGTCCCCGGACCGTTCGGCTCGGGCAAGACGGTCATCCAGCATCAGCTCGCCAAGTGGGCCGACGCGGAAATCGTCGTCTACATCGGATGCGGCGAACGCGGAAACGAGATGACGGACGTTCTTCTCGAATTTCCCGAACTCGAAGACCCGCGCTCTGGGCAGCCGCTTATGAAGAGAACGCTGCTTATAGCGAACACCTCGAACATGCCCGTCGCCGCGCGCGAAGCGTCCATATACACCGGTATCACGATCGCTGAGTACTTCCGCGACATGGGATATTCAGTAGCGCTTATGGCGGACTCCACCTCGCGCTGGGCCGAGGCTCTCCGCGAAATGTCGGGACGCCTTGAGGAAATGCCCGGTGAAGAAGGCTATCCTGCTTACCTCGGTACCCGTCTCGCCTCCTTCTACGAAAGAGCCGGCCGCGCGATCTGTTTCGGCAAGGACGGGCGCGAAGGCGCTGTTTCCGTCATCGGAGCCGTTTCTCCTCCCGGCGGCGACCTCTCCGAGCCGGTAACGCAGAACACGCTGCGCGTTACGAAGGTCTTCTGGGGACTCGACTCGCAGCTCGCTTACCAGCGCCACTTCCCGGCTATCAACTGGCTTAACAGTTATTCGCTCTACGCGCAGAAGCTTGGCGATTACTGGGACGGTTTCTACGATGGAGAATGGAGCGTCTACCGCACGGAAGCCATGTCTCTGCTCGAAGACGAAGACAAGCTCAAGGAAATCGTCCGCCTCGTAGGCGTCGACGCGCTGTCGAAGGAAGAGCGTATGGTTCTTGAGACTTCTAAGTCTATACGCGAAGACTTCCTGCATCAGAACTCCTTCCACGAGATAGACACGTACGCCTCGATGGACAAACAGTTCAAGATGCTTCGCAACATTCTCACTTTCCATTCGCTCGGAATGCAGGTCCTGAAGCGCGGCGGCTCGATGCGCTCCGTATTCGATATGCCTGTGCGCGAAGAAATCGCCCGCATGCGCTACACGGAAGAGAACGAACTGGCCAAGCTCGACGAGCTTGAGGCCAAGATAAAAACAGAACTAGGCAAACTGCTGGCAATGGGAGGTGAGCACGATGAGGTTGCCTGAGGAATATAGAACTATATCCAACCTTTCGGGCCCGCTTATGGTGGTCAACAAGGTTAGCGACGTCAGCTATGACGAGCTTGCCGAAATTACGCTCGCCAACGGCGAGCACCGCCGCGGCCGCGTGCTCGAAATCAACGGCGACCGCGCCCTCGTCCAGGTTTACGAGGGAAGCAGCGGGATAGACGTCAATACGACGCAGGTGCGCTTCCTCGGCGACGTTCTGAAGCTGCCAGTTTCAAGAGACATGCTCGGACGCATCTTCAACGGCCGCGGAGACCCCATCGACGGCGGCCCCGCGATAATTCCCGAAGCGACGCTCGACGTCAACGGGAACCCGATGAATCCGTTTTCGCGCGACTACCCGTCGGAATTCATTCAGACCGGTATATCGACGATAGACGGTATGAACCCGCTTGTCCGCGGGCAGAAGCTTCCTATCTTCTCCGGCAGCGGTATGCCTCACAACAGAATGGCGGCGCAGATCGCGCGTCAGGCCACGGTCATCAGCGGACACTCCGACTTCGCCGTCGTATTCGCCGCGATGGGCATCACGTTTGAAGAAGCATCCTTCTTTATGGAAGACTTCCGTAAGACCGGCGCTCTTCAGCGCACCGTCATGTACGTCAACCTCGCGGACGACCCTGCGATCGAGCGCATATCGACTCCGCGCCTCGCCCTGACTGCGGCTGAATATCTTGCGTTTGAGAAGGGAATGCACGTTCTCGTCATACTGACCGACCTTACCAACTACTGCGAAGCGCTTCGCGAAATCTCCGCGGCTCGTAAGGAAGTCCCAGGACGCCGCGGCTATCCCGGATACCTCTACACCGACCTTGCGACGATGTACGAGCGCGCGGGACGCCTTCGCGGCAAGACGGGTTCAATCACGCAGATACCGATTCTGACGATGCCCGAAGACGACAAGACGCACCCGATCCCCGACCTTACCGGCTACATCACGGAAGGGCAGATCATCCTCTCGCGCACGCTGCACCGCAAGGGCATCTATCCGCCGGTCGACGTCATGCCTTCGCTTTCGCGACTTAAGGACAAGGGAATAGGCAAGGGCAAGACCCGCGAGGATCACGCCGACCTTATGAACCAGCTCTTCGCCGCCTACTCGCGCGGTAAAGAAGCGAAGGAGCTCGCGGTCATCCTCGGCGAAGGCGCGCTATCTGAAGAGGACAAGGCTTTCGCGCGGTTTGCGGATGATTTCGAAGACAGGTACGTTCGCCAGGGCGAGTACGACAACCGCAGTATAGAAGACACGCTGCAGCTCGGATGGGAACTGCTGACCCTCGTCCCGGTCAAGGAGCTCAAGCGCGTCAGAGACGAATACATAGAGAAGTACCTTAATCCGCTCGTCGAGGCACAAGAGGAACTCGCGCACCAGGAACAGCAGTAGGAAGGGGTGACCTTCGATGGCAAAGGCGCTTAACGTCAACCCCAACAGAATGGAGCTGTCGCGGCTCAAGAGACAGCTCGTCGTAGCGAAGCGCGGACACAAGCTGCTGAAAGACAAGCAGGACGCGCTCGTCAAGGAGTTCCTTGTGCGCGCGAGAGCCACATACGAGCTGCGCCTCAGCGTTGAAAAAGAGCTGAGCGAATGCTACGGCGGCTTCCTGCTCGCGCGCGCCCAGACCCTGCCGCAGATACTGGAGCAGACTCTGATGGCGGCAAGCGGCGACCTGCGCGTGGACGTCGAATACAGGAACATCATGAGCGTCCGCGTGCCGGAGTACGCACTGCCGGAGCAGCACTCCGAACTCAACTACGGCCTCGCAGCGTCGCCGGGCAGTCTCGACGTAGCGCTTGAAAAATTCCTCGACGTGATGCCGAAACTTGTACGCCTCGCCGCCGAGGAAAAGGCTGTGCGCGCGATGGCGCTCGAAATAGAGCGCACCCGCCGCCGCGTCAACGCGCTCGAGCACGTTATGATACCGTCTTTCTCGGAGGCGATACGCTCCATATCGATGAAGCTTGACGAAATGGAACGCTCGACTCTGAGCAGGCTCATGGTCATCAAGGAAATAGTGAGAAATCACTAGAAAACACAAAAGCATTATCGCACGGCGCGCCTTCGGCGCGCCGTTTTGTATGCTCTTGCATTGACAATATGGCTGAAGCCGAGGGAAATACGCTTGAAAAACCGGGTTGCGCGTTTCGCGCTCCGGCCTTGAGAAATTTCTCGACGAACAGCTTCGGAGGCTCAATACCGACCGTGCCGGCATATACCTGCTCCACAAACCGAGGGCGGGCGTGATACTCGCGGCTCTTCGAGGCTCGGACAGCTCAAGGGCTTCATCAGAATATTCGACGAGGCCGAGCCGGACGTAATGACGCACGAGGGGGAAGAGCTGATAACATCGCTTCGCGCGACCTTCGATGTTCAGTCCGCAATAGGCTGTACGGACTGCAAATACTGTCTGCTATGGTCCTAAGACAGTCCATATTTCCAGAGCCTTCGTCTACTACGGCCTTTATATTAGAACTAAGGCCGAAATGTTAAAAAAGCGTACCGTTCCGGCACGCGCAAGGCTGACAAATGCGTCGGCCGCCGCCGGTGCGAGCGCCGCTGTCCGCAGGGGCTGAAGATAGCGGAGCTGTTGAAAGAGGTTCACGCCGTGCTCGAAGGCTGATGAGAGGCGCCGCCGCGTGCTATAATACACTGTTAGAGTATCCGAGCCAGCCGCCGGCGCATGGCGCGGGAGGAAAGTCCGGGCTCCGCAGGGCGTGATGCAGGAGAAATTCCTGCGGGTGCGAACCCAGGGAAAGTGCCGCAGAAAAGCAGACCGCCGCGAAAGCGGTAAGGGTGAAAAGGCGGGGTAAGAGCCCACCGGCCGCGAGGGGAACCCGCGGGCCTGGCAAACCCCATCAGGAGCAAGGTCGAATAGGGGAGGATGAGGCGGCCCGCCGACTCCCGGGTACGACCGCTTAAGTCCGCGTGCAAGCGCGGGATTAGATAAATGGCTGGCGGGGGCGCACGCCCCTTACAAAACCCGGCTTATTGGGTGCTCTGCGCGCCGCGGAACGGGAAACCGCTTCGCGGCCTTTTCATATCCGCAGGCAGGGAACGGACGGTTCCATGTATTCCGCTCGTTTATATGAGCCGCGCGCCTCTTCGATAGAGCCGGCGGCGCGCTTATTGTCTGGATATCTCTCCGGCTTTGACGTTCACCCCGGCTGCGTTATAAAATAAATCAAAGAGACAATTTGAGGTGCTGTCATGAAACTTTCAGATATTATCGAAGCCATAGAGAAAAGAGCGCCCAAAGAATGGGCGGAGCCGTGGGACAACCCTGGACTGCAGGCCGGAGAGCGCGGCGCTGAAGTGCGGCGGATAGCCGTCGCGCTCGACGCCTCGCCGCGAGCGGTCGCGCGCGCCGCGGAACTCGGCTGCGGGCTGCTGCTCACGCATCATCCGATTATTTTCCGTCCGGTCAAATCCGTGACCGACGACTGCCATGTGGGGAAGACGCTGCTCGCCGCCGTCAAGAACGGCGTGGCGCTATACGCGGCGCATACGAACTGGGACTCTTCGCCGGAGGGCGTTAACTTCGTCCTTGCGTCGCAGCTCGGACTTAAAAACATCAAGCCGCTGATACCGTCGCAGAGCGGCGCGTGGGGACTCGGAGCGGCTGGTGATCTGCCGCGCGGAGTACATTTCGGAGCGCTCGGCGAGCTTTTGCGCGAGCGTTGGAACTTGACGGAGCTTTCGCTTTACGGCGATTTGAACGGCTGCGTGCGGCGCGTCGCTCTGGGCGGCGGGGCCTGCATGGATTTCTGGCCAGAGGCGCTCGCGCTCGGAGCGCAGTGCTTCATTACCTCCGACGTGACCTACCACCCGCGCGAAGAGGCGGCTGAATCCGGGCTTTACGTCGCGGCATGCGACCACGGCGAAATGGAGCGCGTCTCGCTTCCCGCGCTCGCCGCCATCGCGGCCGGGCAGACGGGGCTTCCGGTGACAATAATCGACGGCGGTGCGGAGGCTTCGGAGGCCGGCCTTGGCGGAAAATAGCGCCGCGTACACGCCGGAGGAGGGCAAAGAAGCCGGCTTCGAGGTACACCTCGGCAGCTTCTCCGGGCCGCTCGACCTTCTGTGCCATCTGGTAGAATCGCGCGAAATGGACGCCGTGAAGCTGAACCTCACGGAGCTCGTAACTCAGTATATAGACTTTCTCGTGCGCGCGAAAGGAGCGACGCTCAACGAGCTCGCGGACTTTTTCTCCTTCGCGAGCCGCCTGCTGCTGCGCAAAGTCGATTCGCTCTTTCCGGACCGCGCTCCGGTCCAGGACGATTTTCCCCCGGATGAGGACGTTATAGCCTCCGAAGAGGAGCTTGAGTTCATAATGAACCGCTACCGCCCGTACAGGGCGGCGGCGCGCTGGCTCGCGGCGTCGAAGGAAGAGCGCGAGCTCTGTTTCCTTCGCGTGACGGACGAAGAAGACAACTATTATTATGATATAGGCGACCTCGAGATGCTCGCGACAAAGTGGTGGGAACTATACGCGCGCGTCGAAGAAAGCCGCGCCGCTGCGCGGTACGACGAAGAGGCTATGCTTTGGGAAGAGATTCCGGACGCAGTGCCGGAGGAACGTCAGATAGAAGAACGTATGGACGAGCTGATGCGAATAGTCGCGGGGCGGAGACTTCCGCTAGGCGAACTGCTCGCGGAGCGGAGCAAAAAGGCGCTCATCGTTACGCTGCTTGCGCTGCTTGAGCTTTCGCGTCTCGGCATGGTGCATATAATCCAGCCGGAGACGCTCGGAGGTGTTGAAATTGCCGCCTGTTGACGAAAATATAGGACTGGGGCTCATAGAACGTCAGGTGGAGGCGCTGCTCTTCGTCTCGCCGCAGCCCGTTCCGGCGGAGACGATAGCTGCTCATCTAGGCATTTCGCCCGAGCGGGCCGAAAGCGCGATAAAGACGCTGCGCGCCCAATACGCGAAAGGGCGCGGCATAACGCTGCTGCACATTGGCGGAGGCTGGCAGATGGCGACTGCGCCCGACCTGGCCGATGCCGTAGAGAGCTTTGCGGCCTTCCTTTCGACACAGCGCATCCGGCTCTCGCGCGCAGCTCTAGAAACGCTGTCGGTAATCGCATACAATCAGCCGATAACGATGTCCGAGATAGAGGAAATACGCTCCGTCCGCTGCGACCGCGTAGTCGAGACTCTTCTGAAAAACGGCCTTATAGACAGGCCGCGCAGCGACAGCCGCAAAAAATCCATGCGGCGCTACCGCACGACGAACAAATTTCTTGAAATATTCGGCCTTTCGAGCATCAGCGCTCTGCCGACGCTCGAAGAACTTCGCGGAGAATACGAGGAAGAAGACGCGGACGGCCACGCGCCGGAAAACGAAACGCCGGATGAAGAAACGCGGGAGGAGACGAACTGCGATGAGTGAGGGGACTGTGAGGCTCAACAGGTATCTCGCGATGTGCGGCGCGGGAGCGCGGCGCAAGGTCGAGGAATATATAACGGATGGGCGCGTGCGCATAAACGGCACGACGGTGACGGAGCCGGGACGTCAGGTCGCCCCCGGAGACGTGGTGGAGCTCGACGGACGCGAGCTATCGCCGGTCGAATCTACATATCTTATCTTCAACAAACCGAAGGGCGTGCTCTCCGCTGTTGAGGACTCGCGCGAGCGCACCGTCATAGATATACTGCCGCCTTCGATGGACAGACTGCGCCTCTTCCCCGTAGGGCGGCTCGACCGCGACAGCGAGGGGCTGATGATTCTCACGAACGACGGCATGTTTTCGCAGGAGCTCATACACCCGCGGAACGGCTTCACAAAGACCTACGAGGTTGAGCTCCGCCGCCCGATGGACGAGCCGGCGCTCATACGCTGGACGAAAGGCGTAGACGCCGACGGAGTGTTCCTCAAGCCGCTTTCCGTCCGCCGCCTCGCGCGCAATCCGATGCAGTGCTGGTTCGAGGTCGTCTTAGGCGAGGGGATAAAGCGCGAAATACGCCTAATGGCGCGAGCCCTGGGGAACGACGTTCGCCGCCTGCTGCGCCGCAAAATCGGCAAACTGACGCTGAAAACACTGCCCGCCGGAGAATTCATACCGGTAGACCGGGAGACGCTATGGCGCTATATAAAAGAAGGGAAGACGATATAGACGCAGGCGCAGGCGGGAAAGAAATCTTCCCGAGCAGCCGACGGAGCCGCAGACTCAGCCGTTCAGCATTCCATCGGGCCACCCCTCGGACTCGCGCATGTTCCTCAGCGCGTGGATGATGTTGCTCTTCAGCTCCGGAGTCTCCTCCATCAGACGTGCCAGCGTCGCTTTCGCCTCGTCGCGCTTCGTCGCGCCGCCGAAAGGACAGCACGAGCTCGTCACCGGCAGTGCGAGGCGCTCCGCTTCGAGCTTGATATTGCGCTCTTCGACATATATCATCGGCCGTATCACGCGGACCTGCGTCCGGCTCATATAAAGATGCGGGTGAAAACACTTGAAGCGCCCGCCGTAAAACAGATTCATCAGCACCGTCTCCGCCGCGTCGTCCTTATGGTGTCCGAGCGCCAGCACGTTGCAGCCGCAGGCTCGCGCGGCGTTCGCCAGCATTCCGCGCCTCATGTTGGCGCAGAGGCTGCACGGCGAACGTTCCCCGCGCTCCTTCATTATCTGATACGTCGGATGCGTCGTCACAGTCACGGGAATGCCGAGCGTTTCCATATACTTGAGCACCTCGCCCGTCCGCATCTCCCCGCCCGACTGGTCTATCATGCAGGCGCGAAGATCGAACTTCACCGGGCTGCGCTTCCGCAGCGCGGCGAGCGCGAGAGAAAGCAGAAGGCTGTCTTTCCCTCCCGACAGACCTATCATAACGCCGTCTCCTGCCTTTATCATGTTATAATCCCTTATGGCTTCGCCGACGAAGCGTGATATTTTTTTCGATATGGGGTAAAGCTCCTCAAAATCTTTCAGCGAAATCGCTCCCCTTCGGAGATATAATATTATGCTAACACAGAATATGCCGGAGGTGCGCCGCAATGAAAAAAATCGAGATAATTCTCGCCGACGCCGAATCGCTCTTCACAGACGCGCTGCGCGCCGCGCTTGGCGCGGAAGAAGACTTCAGCGTAAAAACAACTGACGGAAGCGGCTCCGCGGCGCTTCGCGCGGCCTTCGAACGCGATCCGGACGCCGTCGTGATACACCGGCTGACGCCGGACGCGGAAACGATACATACGCTGCGCGAGGTAAAAAGAAAGAAAAAAGAAATGCGGGCGCTGCTTATAGTGAGCGAGCCGACCGCAGACCTCCTGTCGCTCGCCGGCGAAAACGCCGGGATCGGCGTCATGTCCATAATGTCGGATATGACGGAGCTCGTCTCCGCACTGCGCTCCCTCACTCGCGGCGAGCGCTACATAAGCAAAAAAGTGCTGGCGGCTGCCGGAGGACGCGGCTGCGCGGAACGGCTGAACGACCCGCTCTGCGAAATAACCCCGCGTGAGCGCGAGGTCCTCTACTGGCTGGCGCACGGCCTAACCAACAAAGAAATTTCAAAAAAAATGATACTTTCCGAAAAAACCATAAAGAACCACGTTAGCCACATACTGAAGAAGCTTGAACTGACAGACAGGACGAAGGCCGCCGCACTCGCGTGGCGCGAGGGGCTTCCTCAGATTTCCGAGGATTTTTATTCCCTCTCATCAGCCGAGCCTATGTTAAAATAATAGAACACGCGGCAACTATGTTGTCCCGTTTCATACCAGGGAGGACAGAATGAGCGTAAAAAAGAGCTTTTCGATATTCGTCATAATCGTCGTATTGTCCATAGTCGGAGTGCTTTTCTGCAGCATAGACGCTTCGACTTTCGATATGTTAGAAGATGCGAACCCGGCGCTGCTCGCCTGCGCGGCCGCTCTCGTCGTGCTCATGTGGCTGCTCGACGCATTCAAATTCATGTCGCTAGCGCGGGCTGCGGGCGAGCGGCTGACTCTGCGCCGCACTCTTTCTGTGATATGGATAAACTACTTCGGCAGCGCAATCACGCCCATGCAGAGCGGCGGAGGCCCGTTCCAAGTCTATCTGCTCTACAGATACGGCGTCTCGGTGGGGAAGTCGGTCGCTATAACTCTAGTCCGTACGCTTCAGGTACTATTCCTGCTCGCGATGGTCGTTCCCTTCTCCATGATAGCCGACCCGGACATACTGGAAAGATACTCGTACCTCAGATGGTACGCCTGCTACGTCGTCGTCTTCATCGGCGCCTGCGCGTTTCTCCTCGTCGTCAGCATAGCGCGCCCGAGATGGATGAAGCGCTGGGTAAACGCGGTGCTCGTATGGGTGAATAAGATCGGCCTGCTCAAGTCGAAATACCTGCTCCGCGTCGCGCGCTGGATAAACCGCGAGATAAGCTCCTACAACGACAACATCAAGCTCTTCACATCGACCGGGAAGGCATGGTTCGCGCTCTCGGCGCTCTTCGCCGCAGCGCACCTCATAACGTACATGTCGATAATGCCCTGCCTGATACTCGCAGCGGGCTTTTCGGTCAACTACTTGCAGTGTATTTTGGCTGAATCACTGCTGCTGTTCATGCTATACTTTATCCCGACGCCCGGGGCCAGCGGAGCTGCCGAAGGCGGGGCGGTCGCTGTATTCGGCCTCTTCGTCCCGTGGAGCGTCGCCGGAGTGATGGCGGTCACATGGCGTTTGCTTTCCGAATATACCGGGATAGCTATAGGAACCTGTATAATATTAAGAATGCTCGGATGGGGCGGAGCCGACAAAGTCCTCTCCGAAGACAATACGAAAAAGGCGGATACGGCGAATGAAAGTAAGTAAAAAAGTAAGTTCCACGGCGTTCAAATGCAGAGGGCTCTTCTGGGGCGTCTTTGCGGCTGGCATATTGATATTTCCGGGCGAATTCGATCTTGCAAGATTCGTGGTCGGCCTCGCGCTGGTCCTCGGCGGCCAGGCGCTGAGATTCTGGGCTGCCGGCTACATCCCCAAATACAGGACGGAAGTCATAGGCGCGCCGGTGCTTGTCACCTGGGGGCCATATAAATGGGTACGCAATCCGCTCTACGCCGGAAACGCGATAATGGGCCTCGGATGGTCGCTGATGGTCGGCTGGGGATGGGTCGCCGCCTTCGTCGTCGCCTTCATGCTCCTCTACTCGATGATAATAATCCCGGCCGAAGAGGAATTCCTCGCCGGTAAATTTGGGAATGAATACGAAGAATTCAAAAAGCGTGTCCCGCAGCTCATTCCATACCCGCGCGGGGGCTTCCCCGATAAATCCCCAAACGAAAAGCCCTTCGACGCCAAACGCGCGCGCGAAGAGGAAATATACTCCATCCGCGTCAACCTGGTAGTAACGGCGATAATCTTCGCGCGCCTTTTCCTATTCAGATACTAGAAAACGAACCACATCAAATTTGCTTCGCAAGGCGGTGCCCGTCGGAAACACGGACGCCGCCTTTGCTTACCTGCGACACGCCGCCGTCCGCTTTCACACATCGCCAGCCCCCTATGTCCGCGCAAAGCAAAAACATCTTAACTAAAGCTATGACGGTAACTGAATACGGGATACCCCAACAAACACGCTTGTCTGATGCGTTTCAATGAAGCTGTCAATCAGTGTAGCAGATTTTCATAAATCAATACAGCTAAGGAAAACCTGCCGCGTTCGCTATGTAGAATACAACAGTAACAAATTTAAAATAGCGGCATACAGCATACTGATATTATTTATGCCAGTGAAAAACCATAAAATAGAAAAACAACAGCGACGCGATAATAGGAAAAACTCATAAAACCACATAGTTACACGGCTTCCGTGCCAAGCAAAAAAATTATATGACTAGAGATAATGTATTTACGTGCTGTAGAGATTGACTTTTTAGCCTATGTGAAGTAAAAATATATAGACATTTATAAGGCTGATTCATTTTATTTGATATACAGCCAAAGGTATGTCGCATGAGCAAACGTTAAGCATGACGGAGCGCTCATCAAAGCAGCTGAAAGAACACACGGCGGGGGAGTCGGCGTCATTGAAACAAATTCTTGATAATTCACAAGCAATACAAGGCGCGGCCGAAGAGCCCGATAACGGCAGAAAACACTGTAAGCAAATGCCGCGCGCGTAGAAGCATACATAGAACTACAAAATCGCGTACATTGCATATTGGGTGTCTATAATGTATAAATGCTTTATAAAACGTCTGATAGACTTGATAATTTCCGTCTGCGGCTTGGCCGTTCTGGCGCTTCCGATGGCACTGATCGCTGTTATCGTGAAGGCAGATTCCAATGGCCCAGTGCTCTTCTGGCAGAAAAGAGTTGGCATACATAAGACTACCTTCATGATGCCGAAATTCAGAACGATGTACACAAACGCGCCCGCCAACATGCCGACCCACATGCTTAACGATCCGTCTAAATGGATAACAAAAAGCGGAGCGTGGCTAAGAAAATTATCATTAGATGAATTAGCGCAAATATTTTGTATTATAACTGGCAAAATGTCCGTCATCGGCCCTCGTCCCGCTCTGTGGAACCAGTACGACCTCATAGCCGAGCGCGACAAATACGGAGCCAACGACGTATTGCCGGGCCTCACCGGCTGGGCGCAGATAAACGGGCGCGACGAACTCCCCAT